>JAQVZU010000022.1 GCA_028708035.1 Alphaproteobacteria bacterium | reverse complement strand
AGTCTTCGCAAATGCGCGGCGGAGTAAGGAACGTTCGTTGACGCCATCATTCCCCAAGGCCGCTTTTTGGCTCATGCGGGCATCGCCACACGGGCCGAAGTCCTTAAAACTAATGCCGATGAAACCGCGAAAAAAAAGATTGACGACGCTTTACGCATGCTAACCTCCCCCTCCGAGGCTGGAGCAAAATGGAAAGTAATGACCATGCGCTGCCCGCCAGAATAATAACGCAAAGGGCAATATGAAAACCTCGTCGAGGCATCGGCACATCCAGCCGGGAAAGAAAAAAACAGTCAAGCCGAAACATAAACTCGAACAGACGTCAGCCCATCGCGCCCGCGAAGAATCCACACATCTCGTGGGCGTGGTCGCGCGAGGCTATAAAGGCTGGATCTTACAGCCGACGAACCGCCGCGAACGCGGCGACTACGCCTTACATGTTCCGAACGATTTCGATGCAGCCGAAGGCACTATCGCGCTTGCCAAAAAAATCCCGGGCCGTCGCTGGCACTCGCGCGAGGCCCGCCTTGTTGAAACGCTTGGCGACATAAACTCGCCCCGCGCAGTCAGCCTGATCGCCATAGCGACGCACGGTATCCCCGACGAATTTTCCGCCGACGCTCTCGCCGAGGCGCGCTCTGAAAAGCCCTTCACGCTTAAAGATCGCGCCGACCTCCGCGCCGTTCCCCTCGTCACTATCGACGGCGAAGACTCCCGCGACTTTGACGATGCCGTGTTTGCGGAACCCGACGGCAAAGGATGGCATCTGATCGTCGCCATCGCCGACGTGGCTCATTATGTAACGCCCGGCGGCGCACTCGATAAAGCCGCCTATGCGCGCGGCAACTCGACCTACTTCCCCGACCGTGTCGTGCCGATGCTTCCCGAAATCCTGAGCGACGACCTGTGCTCGCTAAAGCCCCACGTCGAGCGCCCTTGCGTCGCCGCGCACCTGTGGATTGACAAGGCAGGGGAACTGACGCACTGGGAGTTCGTGCGGGGCGTCATGAAATCGCATGCGCGTCTTACCTATGAGCAAGTGCAGCGTGCAAAGGACGGCCAAGCCGATACTACCACGCAGCCGCTTATGAACGCAGTCATTGAACCTTTATACGGAGCTTACCGCTGCCTTCTTTCGGCGCGTCTGAAACGCGGCACGCTTGAACTCGATCTTCCTGAGCGCAAAGTTGAAATCGAAAACGGCCAAGTCAAATCGATCCGGATACGCGACCGCCTCGATAGCCACCGCTTAATCGAAGAATTTATGATTACCGCGAACGTCGCCGCCGCCGCCCAACTCGAAGGCAAAGCGTGCGCCTGCCTCTACCGCATCCACGACCGGCCGACTGAAATGAAGCTCGACAGCTTGCGGGATTTCCTCAACTCAATCGGCATCAGCCTTGCTCCCAAGAAGAAATTACATGCGCGCTTTTTGACCCAGGTTTTAGAAAACGAAGCGGGCACGCCTCATGCGCAAGTGGTCAACGAGATGATGCTGCGCGCCCAATCGCAAGCCGTTTACAGCCCCGAGAATATCGGCCACTTCGGTCTCGCTCTTGCAAAGTATGCGCACTTCACCTCGCCGATCAGGCGCTATGCCGACCTGATTGTCCACCGGGGATTGATCCGCGCGTGTGGCCTCGGCGAAGACGGCCTTACCGAGAGGGAAATCGCCAAACTGGACGCCATTGCGGACCACGTCTCCACGACCGAAAGGCGCTCGGTTGCCGCCGAGCGGGACGCCGTGGACCGCTTCATCACGCTGTTTCTCGCCGACCGAGTTGGTTTCGAATTCACGGGTCGCATCAGCGGCGTCGCCCGTTTTGGCCTGTTTGCGCGGCTGGACGAAACCGGTGCGGACGGACTGATTCCCTTCGACGCGCTTCCCCACGACCACTATTACTATGACGAAAAGCGCCAGGCGCTGGTCGGAAGGCATGGAAAGCGATTTTACCAGCTTATGAAACGTGTGGTTGTGCGACTCGAAAAAGCTGACAGGCTAACTGGCAGCATGTCCATGAGCATCGTCGAGAAGAAAAATACACCCGATTTGACTTCGGTCAGAAGGCAGAAGGCACAGGAAACAAAGGGTAAACCCAAATCCTAATTTTTTCTTAAGGTGGACCAAAATGCTACACTCGGGGCCATTCTCATAAAATCTTATCCAAAGGCTTGGATTCTTAAACACTATAAGTTAGACAAAGAGAGATTCGGGCGATAGATTAACCACTCGCGGTTACCAACAAGGTGATGCACGATGTCGATCCATGACATGAAAATATCCAAATTCAGTTTCGTTGCCATTATTGCGGCGCTCGCGTTCGCACTGGCAGCAAATCCCGCCTCAGCAAAGGCTCCGAAACGCTCTTCGTCGAACAACCTGACGCAGGTAGTTAGCGAAGCGCCGCCGCCAAGTGCGCCGACACAACTCGATCCGTCGTTAAGCATGGCGTCGTCGAGCGCAGGCGCTGATGGATTAGTTAACTTCGGCCCGTCCAGTGGCACTGTGGTTGGTAATCGCGCGCAAGGGCTTAAGGACGAAGTCGTCCGTCTTCGCCAGAGCGTCAACCTGAACTCGAACGAATTCTCGATCCTGCGCACCAGCGGCGCTGCGGGCGCGGTCCAGTATCACAGCACCGTTGCAGCGATCACCGCACGGCTGCAAAACGGAACCACCAAAGGCAACCCGATTCTACTACGTCAATGGGAAGAGGCCGATGCAAGCTTGAACGAAGTCGGCTCGTCGCTCGATAAGCTGAACTCCCTGCTTGTTTCCGTCGATGCGGATGCATCCGTCGCGTCGTACTTGATGGATTCGATTCAGGCCGCTTTCGATCTTTCAGGAGCCATCGACGAAGACCATGACCAGTTGAAAATGCTGAAGGATGAAACGAGCCGCATGGTTACGCAACTCGATTACTTGCGTAACCAGACGACTGCTGACATTCAACGCCAGCAAAGTTACCTTTCAACCGAGCGCTCAAACCTTCAGGCTTTGGCCTATGCCATCAGCCGTGGCGAAATGCTCGGCAACAGTTTGGCGAATCGTGCAATCATCGTAAACCGTCCGACGCTGATGCAGGCCTCAAGCGCCCCCGTTTCAAGCGCTCCCTACACCGCGCCGCAGGCTGCGCCTGCCTCGCCAGTAACCTCAGGCCCTCTCTCTGATGCGCCAGTGTCATCGTCAAGCCAGATGTCAGAAACCTCGACAGGGCACTTGCTTGTCCTTGTTCGTTTCAACCAGCCGAACGTTGAATATGAACAACAACTCGCGCAGGCCGTTGGCCAAGCCATTGAGCGCCATCCAAATGCCGAATTCTCGGTCGTTGCCGTTGCCCCAAGCGCAGGCGATCCTGCGGAGACGGCTGAGCAGCAACGCACAGCAAAGCGCAACGCCGATGAAATCAAACGGTCGCTTATAGCCTTAGGCCTCTCCCCCTCGCGCATTAACGTCGCGAGCACCTTGGCCCAAACGGCTCAATCGCCGGAAGTCCACATTTATATCCGTTGACCAAGAATTGATTAACAAAAAAGCCGGAAAAACTTTCCCGGCTTTTTTTATGCTTCTTCGAACTCGGTCCAAGTCCATTTAGGGATCGGTAAACATGTCCGCCTTGGGCGCGCGCTGCACCTGCGGCTTAAATCTTGCCGCCATCCAATCATAAGGGTCCGGCCTCGGACGGAAATGATAAGCCGTCGGAGCCGCCTCATTATGCGGAAAGAATCTCCTCGCTTCCGGCGCTCTTTCGTTCTGTGGAATAAATCTGTAAACCTCCTGAACTCGTGCGGCGCTCGGTGTAAAATGCGATGCCTTCTCGGCCGCAGGTGCACGTGGTGTAAAATGCGACGCAGTCGGAGCCGGAGGATTATACGGAATAAATCTTTCGGCCTCTGGCGCAGACGCAACAGCCCATACAGAAGCGCTGTGAAAAAGAGCGATCGAAAAAATGACCGCCACTCCGGAAACGTTGGACCCCATGCTGACTCCGTCGAAAAAAGTCGTACGGCAATATGCGCCTACTCGGTGATAATGTCAGCGAGGTATTGGATGGCCTTATCGAAATCAGCGGCGGCAAGAAACTTGGGATTTGGGACGTTGAACCGGTCGGAAAGCTTGCGTTCGAGACAAAACTCGCTTTGCCCAGATTTGTTTGATATAAAAGCAATCATTGCGGCAATTGAGGTTGATTGATTGGCGCTCAGAGCAGGCTCTTTCGCAGCCGAAGCATAGCCATCCATCCAGCTCGGTTTCTGAGACTGGGTGTCGCCGGGATCATTACCCGTGGTCGAAATGTCTTTAGTCATCAAAACCCCAATTAGAAAAATGCCGGATAAAATTGTTTCAAATATCTGCGCATTATAGCGCGTCGTAGTTATTATACCAATAACAAGCAACTAAATACCTTTTTTGTTTGCATGAAACAGCCAAACGGTTTATAAAAGGTTAAATTTTTGGTCAGCCCTTGATTCTCTTGTGGTTAGGTGCTTTGATTGATATTAATGAAAGTAATCTGGAACTTGCATTATCCCTCTTTTAGAGCGTAACTCTTACCTAAATTGGGTATAGAAAACAAAAACGAGTTTTTTACTTTTAAGTTTTGGGACCAGAATGATCACTGCAGCGCAACTCAGAGCAGCCCGGGGACTTTTGGATTGGAGCCGTGGAGATTTAGCCAAAGCGGCGAAAGTATCTCAGGAAACAATCAAAAACATCGAACACGGTGTTTTCCGCCCGCAGGAGGTAACGGAGACAGCGCTGATAAGAGCTTTCGCCGCGCACGGCGTCGAATTTGTTGGAACTGAGGGTGTGGTCCTGAGGAAAGACTCAGTTTTGCGATACGAAGGAGTGGACGGCTTCAAGAAGATGCTAGACGAAGTTTACGCCGCAGCACAGCAGCCCTATTCATGCAATGGAGGGGACAAACCAATCTATGCGACAAGCATTGGGGATGAAGCTTTTCCTCAAATATTGGGAAACTATTTTCTCGAACACGTTCGAAGAATGAACACGCTCAATAACCTTAAAATGCGCCTGATGATCAAGGAAAAGCCCACGACGAAAATTGCTGAAGAAGCAAGATCAAGTTACCGCGAGTACCGGTTTCGTCCAAAAGGCGACAATGCAAACGCTTCTTTCTACGTGTATGGCGACAAGATAGCAATTATCAACTTTGAGAAAATGGAAAGCGGCCCAGAGATTCTGATCATTTCTTCCGCGATGGCGGCAAAAGCCTACCGAGAGCAGTTCGAAAGCATGTGGAACGCTGCGCAACCAATTGAACGGATGCGGTAATGGCGGAAGCACCGAAAATATACAGGGATAAGAACTTCGGTCCCTACGGCGCTTCGTACACGACCGAGGCCGACATCGAAGAAGTAATTAAGCTGATCGATTCTAAGGGAACTCTCGATCCGAGCAAACGTGACGCTGTTTACAGACGGAAGGACGATATCCTCGAATGGACAATTCGCCATGGCCTATTCGTCAAGATTTATAGAAAAGCTACTAATGAAGAAGAAAAAGCTTTACTTGGCGGGAAAAGTGAAAGAATTGTTTCTATCGCAGGCGGGTATTTATTGAACTTCGATCAGCGAATCCTGACCGAGGCGTCTCCAAGAGATAAAACCTTCCCAGGACTTATTGCTGAAATGGGAACCGGCCTCGCCGTCCATTCCAACGATCTCCCTAACGCAGATGGCGAATGCCCCAGCCGTTGCTTTTGTACATTCATCGCTGCGGCTGTCGCGCTTCGCATGTTTCAAGTTGCAGGAGAACAGCTTGATGGGCGCGATTGCGTTATTGATAAGCTTATTACAAATGTCCAGGATCGCCCAGAGATGCGTCCAATCTTGGATTGGCTGCTTAAACTTGGTTGGAGGGTAATTTCCCTTCCCTCAGAGCATCTGAAAAGCGCAAGCGCTGCAACGACAACCGATGTTAAGGATTATGGCAACCGTAAGAAGTTCTTTCTCGAGCTTCCAACTAATAGGCTTCCTGATATCGCGGAGTACCTTCTTACATGCCAAGAAAATAGGATGCTTGAAGGCGATCAGTATCCTGGGCCTCAACATATCGCGCATGTCGATATTGATTTTAATCCTGAGATGGTTGCATTCCTTGAGGCTGTTCGAGATTCAGAGGTTCTGAAGCGTATCCCCAATTGCGGCTACACCGAGATGCGCCGCCATGTTACATCTGGACCGCCGAAAATTCCGGAAATGCCTTCTCAATGCGTTTTTAGTCCGATTCCAAGTTGTGGTTAATCCGGTGTTGCGTAATTAGTCATATTTCCGATTTTGGGGAGTTTGGAGGAAACGGAATATACTTACATCGGAAAGTATTATTCTTGGCGCAGAAACGTTGGATTGCTGTATCTTAAACATCGAGATGCGATGGCTAAGTTAGCTGTAATAATCAAGCCTTAACAATTGAAGTTATTGAGATACATATGGACAATCACATTAAAAATATGACGTTCGGCCCATATGGAGCATCCTACACAACGAAAAAGGACGTGGCCGAAGTTATCGCCCTGCTTAACAAGGCACCGTCTGCCGAAAAAGATTCTATTGACCGGTATACGGAAAGCGTCCTCGAAGAGAGCATTTCTGCCGGATTTTTTACTAAAATATCAAGACTTCCGGCAAATAAAGCTGAGTACAATGCCCTAGGCGAACCAGAAAAGCTTGTCGCCCTTGCAGGGGCAGCACGCCTCGACATCGATTATCGAATCCCAACCGAACTCAATCAAGGACGTGATCGGGTTTGCAGTTACCCCATGGATATCAACTGCCTTTTTTACGATAGATCTGGCGACTTACCGAATGCCTTTAATGAGCTGCCTCGGGGCTGTTTTTTCAAATTTCTTGTTTCTGCTACGACGCTAAATCTTTTTCGATTAGCGGGAGAAATCGTCGGCGGTCGTCTCGTCAACTTCGATACTCTCGAATGTCACCACGAGAACAGCGAAGAGACGGCTCCAATTATGAAACGACTGACGGATCGACCCGTCCTAGGTTGGGATGTTGTTGAACGTCCATCAAAACATCTTGCAGTCGCCGTTGCCCGCACAATTGTGAATTCATCAGAATTCATGAAGCGGGATAACATGTATTATGAGCTCAACCCTTCAAAGCTTCCTAACAATGCCAAATATTTGTTGGATTGTTGGGATAATAGCGCCTTAAGAAATGATTCTGTATCTTCTCCGAATTGCGTCGATATCGATGTGCGGTTCAGCAATGAAATGCTGGTGTTCCTGAATTCTGTCAAGAACACATCTTTTATTGACTCTAAGAACGAGCCTCTTGGTTACAGAGAAATCCGCCGCCGTATCGACTTTGATCTTGATACCCCTGACGGAGAATTTTCTCGAGAACGCAAACGAACGATACCCTTTTACAGGCCTGAGCCCATTTAACAAATGGAGGAATAAACGGTTGGAGACGAATCGGCCTCCGATACGCTAAGCTTCCGATGCCTTCCCCAAATGCACCGAAAGCAACTCAGTGTCCAAGGCCATACTTTCATCCCCTGTTGCCAAAGCCTGCGGCGTTTTCCTCATTGCCGCCCTGCTCGCACGCCCGGCCCTTGCCTCTCGCGTACAAGACATCGCTCGCGCGTTTCAAGGCGGCGGCGCGCAATCGGTCGCCCTGCCCGCCTCTGTGGAGATCGCTTTTTCTCCGGGCGGCGGTAGCACTGATCTTGTCATCAAAGCCATAGAAACAGCCAAAAGCTCCGTTCTCGTCGCAGCCTACTCGTTTACATCGAAGCCGATCGCCCGCGCCCTGATCTCCGCGCGCAAAAACGGCGTAAATGTCGCCGTCGTGGTAGACCACGGCCAGTTGGAAAAAAGCAGCCACTCTGTCATCGATACTCTTGCCGCCGGAGAAATTCCCGTCCGCGCAGACACCGTTCACGCCCTACAGCACGACAAATACATGGTGATAGACGGAAAAACCGTCGAAACGGGTTCGTTTAACTATACAGCCGCTGCCGAAGCCCGGAACTCCGAAAACGTCATCGTCCTGTGGAACAGCCCTGAGCTTGCCAAATTGTATGGCGAAAATTGGCAATCCCTGTGGGACGAAGCCGAGCCCTATAAACAACCGAGCAGTCCAAAACCCTGATTTTTGATTCCTTTTTGGCAATCCGAGCAAGCGGTTATACGTTAACAAGCGCCTTGGCGAAGTCTTCGGCCATGAAAGGTTGAAGGTCCTCGGCCTGTTCGCCGACGCCGACGGCATAGATCGGGAGCTTGAAGCGATCGGCAAGGGCCACGATCACACCGCCTTTGGCGGAACCGTCAAGCTTCGTGACGACCAAGCCCGTCACATGAACCATGTCCCGGAAGGCTTCGACCTGCGCATGCGCGTTTTGCCCCGTGGTGGCGTCGAGCGTCAGGATCGTTGCGTGGGGGGCATCGGGATCGAGGCGCTTGATGACGCGCACGACCTTCGCCAATTCCTGCATCAAGTCGTTTTTGTTGTGGAGCCTTCCGGCGGTATCGATCATCAAAACGTCGCTGCCGTTCGCGCGAGCTTGTTCGAACGAGCGGTAGGCAAGCGCTGCGGAGTCGCTGCCCTGCTCTCCAGAAACCACTTCGGCGCCGACGCGGTCGCCCCAGATTTTAAGCTGGCTGATGGCAGCAGCTCGAAAAGTGTCGCCCGCCGCAAGCGTGACCTTCAAGCCATGGTCAACGTAGCTTTGGGCGAATTTGCCGATGGTGGTCGTTTTGCCGGTGCCGTTGACTCCGACCACAAGAATAACAAACGGCTTGTGGCTGAAGTTGATGTCGAGGGGCTTCGCTACCGGTTCGAGAATTTTAGCGATCTCTCCCGCCAAAGCCTGCTTGACCTCTTCATTCGTTACATCCTTGCCGAAACGGCTCTTGCCGAATTCGTGAACCAGATTCGCCGCCGTGGACGGGCCAAGATCGGCGGAAATAAGCGTCTCCTCAAGTTCCTCAAGCGCCTGCGCGTCAAGCTGATGCTTCGTGAAGACGCTCGAAATGCCTTCGCTGATTTTTTCCGAACTGCGCCGCAAGCCCGTTTTCAGGCGCGAAAACCAACCCGATTTTTCTTCTTCGCTCATGCCGTTTCCATCACTTCCGCAATAACGGAGTCTTTTTCAAAATGAACGCACTTTACGTTAACGATCGCGCCAACCCTCGGCGCACCAAGCAGTTTTAGCTTGGCAAACTGAGGTGTGCAACCGACGCCGTTTTTCTCAACCAATACTTCCGTTCCCGTTCCTATTAAAGAGCGGTAATAGCGCCCTGCAAGTTCATCTCCAAGAACGCGAAGGCGCTCGGCGCGCTCTTTTCTCTGCGCCCCGTGGACTTGCGGCATTTTCGCCGCCGGAGTGCCTTTTCTGGCCGAATAAGGAAACACGTGCAGCCATGTCAGGCCGCATTGGTTAACAAGATCGACAGTGTTCACGAACATTTCTTCGGATTCGGTCGGAAAGCCCGTGATGATATCCGCGCCAAAAACAATTTCGGGGCGATATTTGCGCGCGCGATCCACGAGGCGCAAAACGTCCTCCCGGAGGTGGCGGCGTTTCATTCTTTTCAAAACCAGATTGTCGCCCGCCTGAAGACTCAGATGGATATGGGGCATCAAACGCGGTTCTTCGGCCAAAGCTTCCCACAGGTCTTCGTCGATGGCGGCAGGGTCAAGTGACGAAAGGCGCAAGCGGCGAAGCCCAGGAACCTTTCTTAAAACATGCTTCACCATATATCCCAAGGTCGGCTCTCCCGGGAGGTCGCGGCCATAAGAGGCAATATCGACGCCCGTCAGAACAACCTCGTTATACCCGGCGTCCACATACGCTTGCGCTTGAGCCGCAACAGTTTCGAACGAGACCGAACGCGACGCACCCCGGCCATAGGGAATGACGCAAAAAGTGCATTTGTGATCGCAGCCGTTTTGGACCTGCACGAAAGCGCGCTGCATGGCGTTTTCCTGCGGAGAAAGGATGCGGGATACAGTGCCTAAGCGCTTGCCGCCGGGCGTCAATGCCGCAAAGGTCTCAGCTTTAAGCTTTGCATCATTTTGGATAACGCCGGAAACCTCCGGCATCGACCTGTATTTCTCGGCGCTGATTTGCGCAGAACAGCCAGTGACAATGATTTTCGCTTCCGGGTTTTCGCGCTTAAGCTTTCGAATGGCCTGCCCCGCCTGGCGTTCGGCCTCCGCCGTGACCGCGCAGGTGTTGACGATGATGGTGTCATCAAGCCCCGCCGCGTCTGCATAAGCCTGCATCGCCTCGGACTCGGCGTTGTTCAGGCGGCAGCCGAAGGTTACGACTTTAGGTTCACGCGGCGGTTGCTTCATTGCCGAAAGTCTCGGCGATTTCGCCGCTAAAAACATAGCTGTAGGGCCCGATCAGGATGACATGGTTGTCTTCCTTGCGCCACTTGATAACCAACTCGCCGCCGTCGAGAACGACAGTCGCGCGGCGAATGGTCAAATCCCGTCGGACAGCCGCTATAAGAGTCGCCAGCGCGCCTGTGCCACAAGCGCGCGTGATGCCCGTGCCGCGCTCCCAGACGCGCATGCGGATGCGGTCAGGCGCGATGATTTGCGCAATTTCTATATTGCAACGCTCAGGGAACAGCGGATCGTGCTCAAGAACAGGCCCAACTTTCTCTAGCGCCACTTCGTCCACATTGGGAACGAAAAAAACCGCATGCGGGTTGCCGACATTGACGCAACATGGAGCGAACAGTCCGCCTGAAGCAACGGGAGCATGCAGCGTATCCACTTCTCGCGCCATCGGAATCTGGCTCCATTTGGTGTGCGGCTCTCCAAAATCGACCGCAATCATGCGATTGAAGTCACGCCACGTCTTTAGCATCCCTTTAACAGTTTCGACCACGCAGTTGTCGCGGCCTAGCTCTTCCATCAGCAGAGATGCAACACAACGGGTCGCGTTTCCGCATGCGCCGACTTGGCCGCCGTCGCAGTTGAAAATATCCATAAACACATCCGCACCCGCGCTTTTCGGCGGATACAACACCATAATTTGATCGCAGCCAATTCCGGTTTTCCGGTTGCTAATATCGCGCACAAATTTTTCCGACGGAGAAAATCCGCTTTGGCGCGAGTCGAAAATGACGAAGTCGTTGCCGAGGCCGTTCATCTTAAGAAAAGGAATAGCTCTGGCCTTGATATTCATGTGCACCATTTAATCACCTCGCGCGCAGCTCGCAGATGGATTCCCGCTATGATGACGATCTTATGGCAATGCATTGCCTTAATTCAATAAAACCGGCGATGGAAACGGAAATTTTTCATGCCGCGTAGAATTCAGACAAAATCCGGCGTCATCTTGCCACCGCGAGAGGCGACGGATCGGCGCCCTGCTCGTCAAGCTCCTCCTGCGTGAAGAAGGCGCTCGATTGCGAAGGATTGCGCGGCTGCACCGTCGCTTCGGGCAAAGGCTGCGGAACGGGCGGCTGCGCGGCCCGCGCGGGATCGACGGGAAGAGGCTGCACGCTTTGAGTCCCATAGTAGCCTGCGGGAACTTCCGGCTGCTGGTTAAACGTGTCGCCGTGTATGCGCTGCTCCGCCGCCGTCGCTTCCTCGATCGCTTCGATAATACGGAAGTAATGCTCGGCATGCTGCGAGTAATTCTCGGCTAAAATGCGGTCGCCGCTCGAGGTCGCGTCGCGCGCCAACGCCTGATATTTTTCATGCACCTGCCACGCATTTCCGCGCACGCGCAGATCGCCGCAATTGCTGTCGAACGACTGATGCCTCAGCGAAGCGACGGAGCGCGGCTTCCCTATGCCGCCGTTATTTCCACCGTTGTTCCCGCCGTGGTGGCGGCTGCGAGGACGCCTGCCGTTAGGACCTTGTCTCATGTTTTCGACCGTTCTTGGTTGCATTTAACTTTTTTCGTTCGGGCCTTCTTGCTTTTGATTATTGTTTTTATTTGCAAGAGCGCCGTCATCGTTTGCGAACGCCGCGATAACCTTCGCGTTCCCGTCCGTAGTTTGGCAATCCTAAGCTCTGCCTTGGTAAATAGCAAGGGGGTCTCTTTCCCAGAATGTATTGATGCTTGTGCAAGAAAAAAATGATCTCGGACAAGAGCGCGTTAATGCTTTTGGCGAAAAGGATTTGCGTTTCAGCTTCTGGGAATCATTCTCGTTTGATATAGAGAACGCCATTGATAAACTCTCCTTTATGTTTCCAATGCCAGATTTCGAACATGAAAGCCGCTTCGGACGTCTTGAAGGCAAAATCATCTGCGGCGTTGACGAGGTGGGCCGAGGTCCTCTTGCCGGACCCGTTGTCGCCGCCGCCGCCATCCTGCCGCTCGACATGCCTTCAAACCTGCTTTCCAGAATCCAGGACAGCAAACAGATGCTTCGCGCAGAGCGCGAAGCCGTCTGCGGGCTTCTTAAAACGCGTTGCACATATGCCATTGCCGAAGCGAGCGTTCAGGAAATCGACCAACTCAACATCTTGTGGGCAACCATGCTCGCGATGCAACGGGCCGTCGAGAAACTCGCCTTGCAGATCGATGTCGCCCTGATCGACGGGAATCGCGCGCCCAAGCTTTCTTGCCAAGCCTTCCCCATCGTCGAGGGCGACGACAAATCCCTTTCCATCGCGGCGGCGTCCATTATCGCAAAAGTTTATCGCGACGACTTGATGAAATCGCTTTCCGAGAAATTTCCCGGCTATGGCTGGGAGCACAACGCAGGGTACGGGACGCGCGAGCACATCGAAGCCATTCGATGCCATGGCGTTACCGAGTGTCACAGGGAGTCGTTTGCGCCTGTGCGTCTGGCGCGCGCAAAATCCAGCTAGTGTTCAATTTTCCAAAATCGCGCAATGTGTTGGTTCCGCTTGTCATCGCCTGCGCCATGTTCATGGAGCAGGTTGACGGGTCGATTATCGCAACGGCTTTGCCGAAAATCTCTCAATCTCTTCAAACCGATCCAGTCCATCTGAATCTTGCGATCACCTCATACATGTTCAGTCTTGCCGTGTTTATTCCGCTTAGCGGGTGGATTGCGGACAGATTCGGGGCTAGGAATGTATTTCGGCTGGCCATCTTAATTTTTGTCGCAGGCTCCGTTGCTTGCGGGCTATCGCAAAACCTTTGGCAGCTCGTTCTGGCGCGCGTCCTTCAGGGATCGGGCGGCGCGATGATGGTGCCGGTCGGGCGGCTGATCCTTTTAAGAGCGATTCCTAAAACGCAACTCGTGGACGCCTGGGCTCTTATGACCGCCCCTGCTCTTATCGGACCGATGTTGGGGCCCCCTATCGGAGGCACCATCGTCACCTATGCTTCATGGCGGTGGATTTTCCTTATCAACGTGCCCATCGGGTTTCTGGGATGGTTAGCCGCGACACGGTACATCGACAATATCCGTGGAAGAAGCCGGGAACCTTTGGACCTCTATGGCTTTGTGGTAATGGCGCTATCTCTGGCGGGACTGATGTTCGGGTTCGAGACGGCAGGACGCGACATCGTGCCGGGAACGGTGAGTGCGAGCATCGCGACAGCCGGGATTTTCGGGTTCTGGATTTATTTGCGGCACATGCGGACGCTTTCGCATCCAATTGTCGATTTCAGGCCGCTTTTGTATCCGACTTTCCGATCCTCGATCATCGCGGGTTCCTTTTTCCGCGTGGCGGTGGGAGCCATGCCGTTCCTGTTGCCGTTGCTGTTGCAATATGGGTTCGGGCTGACACCCGCCATGTCCGGGTTCGTCACGCTGGCGAGCGCGGTGGGCTCTTGCGTAATGAAGACGATAGCCAAGCCCATCATCAAAATGATGGGGTTCAAAAGGCTTCTGATAGGAAACGCGGCTTTCAATGCGCTCTTTTTCGCAGGGTTTGCGATCTTCGACCGGGCAACCTCGTTGGGATTCATTTTCACCTTCCTGCTGATTGGCGGCCTTTTTCGGTCGCTTCAGTTCACGGCGCTCAACTCCATCGCATATGCGGATATGCCTGAGCGGCTGCTGAGCCGCGCCAATACGCTTTACAGTACCGTGCAACAGATGTCCTTGGGACTGGGCGTTGCGGTGGGAGCCCTGGCGCTTCACATTACCTTGCGCATGCATGGAACTTCGGCATTACAGATTCAGGAATTTGCCCCGGCATTCCTGATCTTGACGGGATTGTGCGTAATTTCGGTTGTCGGGTACTTGCCTCTGGCGGCTAATGCCGGGGCGATCATGAGCGGACGCGCATCCCCTGCGGAGGAAGGGATCAACAAAGACCCGGCTTAGTGCCTTCGGACAAGTCGTTACGCCGAAAAATAAGTCGCCTTTGGATGGTGAAAGACGATGGCCGTGGTGCTTTGCTCGGGGGCTAGCATCAGGGTTTCGGTGAGAGACAGGCCGATCCTTGACGCGTCAAGAAGATCAAGCAGAAGCTTCTGGCCTTCGAGATCCGGACAGGCGGGATAGCCGAACGAATAGCGGCTTCCGCGATATTCGTGGGCCAGGATTTTTTCGATATGCTTTTCGTTCGGGTCCGCGATGCCGAGATCGGCGCGAATGCGCTTGTGGATGTATTCCGCGAAAGCCTCTGCCAATTCCACCCCGAGGCCATGCAGTGACACGTAGTTTTTGAATTCGGATCCTTCAAATAAATTTTGCGCGACTTCGGATGCGCGCGCGCCCATGGTTACGGCCTGAAGGGCGACCACGTCGCGCTGAGCGTCGCCGATATCGTGGACGAAATCGCTGAGACACGGGCCAAAGCCGCCCGAAAGGCCCGCCTTTCCGCGCGGAAAGCGCCAACGGCCAATCTCTCGATTGAAGTCGCTTGGGGCGAAGAGCACAAGGTCGTCGCCCTCCCCCGCAGCGGGCCAATAGCCGTAAACAGCTTTGGGAGCAAAGGCGCGCTCTTTTCTTGCGAATTCCAGCAAACGGCGCAAATCAGGCGCAAGCTGGCGGCGAGCATCCCGGATGTATTCTTCCAGCGCGCGGCCCTGTTTGCGGTATCCCCACTGCTGCATAAATAACGATCGTTCGTTAAGAAAAGGGACAAGCGTTTCAGGAGACACCTCGACAACGCGTGAGCCCCAAAACGGAGGCTTCGGGACCTCCACGCTTATCGACGCCCGCTTGGCTCTTGCGGCTTCGACGCCGATGGTTTGGGCAAGAGGTTCAGGAATGGACGGCAGTTCGCGGTCGCCGGAAGGGCGGACACGCCGGGAGCGGATGTACTCGTCAAAAACGCCGCCCATCGCCACGTCCATAAGCGTGAGCGCATCGAAAGCCGTACGCGCATAAGCTACGCGGGGATAAACTTTCGCGCATTCTTCTTCGACGTAGGACCGCGTTAGCGCCGCGCCACCGAGAAAGACAGGAATATTCAAGCCTTGGCGCGCCATCTCGACGAGATCATCCCGCATGACGACGGTTGATTTCACCAAAAGCCCCGATAGCGCGACGGCGTCGGCGTTGTTTTCCTTTGCGGCGGCGATGATATTTTCGACGGGCTGTTTGATGCCGAGGTTGACGACGCGATACCCGTTGTTGCTGAGGACAATATCGACGAGGTTCTTGCCGATGTCGTGCACGTCGCCCTTGACTGTCGCGAGAACGACGACGCCCCTGCTCATTCCGGAGGTCCGGTCCATATGCGGCTCAAGCGCAGAGACGGCGGCTTTCATTGCCTCCGCCGACTGGAGGACGAACGGAAGCTGCATCTTGCCCTCGCCGAAAAGCTCGCCAACCGTTTTCATGGCGGGAAGAAGTATCTCGTTAAGAATCTCCAATGCGCTATGGGCCTCCAGCGCCTCTTCAAGGTCGTCCGAAAGGCCTTTGCGGTCGCCCTCCACGATGCGCCGCTCAAGGCGCTTTTCGACGCAGAGAGTTGAATCAGCCGCGAGCGGCTTCTTCTCTTCACGGTCCGAAAAAAGCGCGATGTACTCCCTAAGCGGGTCGCGGCCTTGAGCGCGGCGGTCGAAAATCAGGTCTTCGGCGGCGCTCGCTTCCGCTTCGGGAATTTTGTGCAACGGGACAATTTTAGTGTGGTTAAGGATCGCTCCGGTGAGGCCGCGCCGCATGGCAAGATCCAGCATGACCGAGTTCAGGACATGCCTTGATTCTTGCTTGAGGCCGAAAGAGACATTCGAAATTCCAAGAACGATTTGGCACCGCGGCATCGCTTTGCGGATATGTTCGACGCCTTCGAGCGTATAAAGCGCCAACTTGCGGTCCTCGTCGTTCCCTGTCGCTATTGTGAATGTCAGCGGATCGATGAGCAAATCTTCCGGCGGCAAGCCAGCCTGCATCGCGAACCTATAGAGGCGCTGCGCGATCTCAAGCTTGCGCTCGGGAGTTTTGGCCATTCCCTGTTCGTCAATGGCGAGCGCGATGACGGCGCAGCCGAACTTTTTCGCCAATGCCAGCCGCTTGCGGGCGGTTTCCTCGCCGTCTTCGAAGGTGATCGAATTGACGACCGCTTTGCCGCCATACAATTTCAAGGCGCGTTCGAGGACGGCGGTGTCAGTGGTGTCTATGACAAGCGGCGCCTGGACGCTTCCGGCCATGCGGCGGATCGCTTCCGCCATGTCATCGCCCTCGTTACGGCCTACCAGCGCAGTGCAAATGTCTATCGCGTGCGAGCCCTCGCGAACCTGCGCCTTGGCCATTTCGGCGCATCCGTCCCAGTCGCTTTTCTCTTGCATCGCGCGCCACTGCTTGCTGCCGTTGGCATTGCAGCGCTCACCGATGGAAAGGCAAGCGTTTTCCTGGCGCAAAGGCACAGGCGCGTACAAAGACGCAATCGAAGGAACCCATTGCGGAGCGCGAACGACAGGCTTGGGACGGGCGCGCTTGCCGCCGAGGCGCTTAAGCATCGCATCAAGCGCGGAAATATGGCCCGCGTTTGTGCCGCAGCAGCCGCCGATAAAGTTGATCCCGTACGTCGAAACAAACCTCTCGACCTGCGCCGCGAATTCGGCGGGACCGAGGGGATAGCACGCTTTTCCATCGACCAGTTGAGGGAGGCCCGCGTTCGGTTGGACTCCGATAAGCCTCGGCCAGTTTTCACAGAGCCATCGAACGCTTTCGGCCATTTCCTTCGGACCCATGGCGCAGTTCATGCCCATAAGATCCACGCCGAGGGAGTCGATAACCGTCGCGGCGGCGGCTATGTCGCTGCCTACCAGCATCGCGCCTGTGCGCTCGATGGTGACGGTTACGAAGATTGGTGTTTTTTGGCCAAGGTTTTGCCGCGCGAGCTTTGCGCCGTTAATCGCGGCCTTGACCTGTAAAAGGTCCTGACATGTTTCGATAAGCATCGCGTCAACGCCGCCTTCGATCAATCCGGACGCCTGAATTTCGTAAGCGGACTCGAGGTCGTCGTACGCCACGTGCCCCAGCGTGGGAAGTTTCGTTCCGGGGCCCATCGAACCCAGGACAAAACGGGGGGTGTCTTTACGGGCGTCGGCTGCCTCCCGCGCAATTTCGGCTGCGCGCTTGTTCAACTCGCGCGCGCGGTCGCGCAAGCCGAACTCGCCGAGCGTTATCGGAGAGCCTCCGAAAGAGTTCGTCAGGATCATGTCCGCCCCGGCGGCAAGGTATTCCTCATGAATTCGCCGGATGATGTCGGGGCGCGAAGCATTAAGGATTTCGGAGCAATTTTCTTTGCCTTGAAAGTCCCTTTCCACATCGAGCGCCATGGACTGAATGCGGCTTCCCATAGCGCCGTCGCAAAGAAGCACGCGTTCGCGCAGAACGTCCAAAAGATCAGCCATGGCTATGAGCCTCCTCTAACGGCGTCGCACAGGGGAGCGACAAGTTCCGCGCGGTTAAGCGTGAAGAAGTGGAAGTTTTCGACGCCATTGCGTTTCAGAGCCTCAATCTGCTTCAGGCCAATTTCAAGAGCCGCCGACCGATGCGCGGGCGTTCCCGGCAATAGGCCGTCGAAACGCTTGCGAACCTCGTCCGGTACATGAACGCCGCATTTTTGGGCCATAACGCACACGCGCTCAAAACTCGCTATCGGCAAAATTCCCGGAACGACAGGGACTTTTATGCCCATTCTCACGGCCTTGTCGCGGAAGCGAAGGAAGATGCCCGTGTCCAGAAAGAACTGCGTCACGGCGCGAACGGCTCCGGCGTCGATTTTGCGCTTGAGGTTGCCCATGTCGGCGTCGGGACTTGGCGCTTCGGGGTGGACTTCGGGATATGCCGCGACGCTTATCTGAAAAGCGGCAAGCCTCTTGAGGCCGAGAAGAAGGTCCACGGCATAAGCATAGCCGCTCGGATACGGGCGATAGGTCTTTTCGTTTTCGGGCGGGTCGCCGCGCAATGCGACAATGTGCGTAATGCCCTGGCTCCAGTATTCCATGGCAATGGCTTCAATTTCTGCTTTTGTCGCCCCTACGCACGTCAGATGAGCGGCGGCCTGAAGCTTGAGGTCGTTTTGGAGCTTCACCACAAGCCTGTGGGTCCGGTCGCGCGTGGACCCGCCTGCGCCATAGGTAACAGAGACGAAAGCGGGGCGATACGGCGCGAGCGTTTCCGCGACCTTGAGAAGCGAGGCTTCCAAAGCCTCGGTTTTGGGCGGAAAAAACTCAAAGCTGATGTTCGCCGCGCCGGTCATGATGCCTCATGCCCGCAAAAGAAACGAGTTTCGAGCGCGCGATGGAGGCCGAACAGCAGCATGCTGAAAAAGAGATAGCTCGCCACGGTCTTTTCAAAGAAAGACAGCGCGGCAACGTAACAGGAAATAAGCCCTTGCGCGGTCATAGGGTATTGGATTCCCGAAAGCCAAAACCCGAAATTCGATAGGGCAAAGAACAAGATGGCCCCCAGGAACGACGCTGCAACCACTGAGGCGAAGGCGCAGCTTTTGCGGCAGAAAACGCTGCCGATAAGCGCGCTTGCGCCCGCTCCCGCATACACGAACAGCATAGCCAATGGGTCATAGAAGCCCAAAGCAAAGTCGCTTGCTATCATGCCTATAAACATCAGCGCGAGCGCCCAGCGGCGGGAAAGCATGGCCCCCGCAAAAATCGCCATGGCTCCCACAGGGGAGAAGTTCGGAATATGCGGCATCAACCGCGCCACGGCTATGGCCGCAAGCGCAGGTCCAGCGACCGGGGAGAATTCGCGAAGAGCCTTCAGGGGGCCATTTCTCTTTTGACAACTCATTGCTTGCTTCACCGTCCGAGTTTCAGCCTTATTCGTACCTCAGGCCAACAAGCACAGTCAAAGGCTCAAGCAGATAACCGTTGGGCGATTCTATCCTTCGGTCAAAAATGTTGCGCGTTTTCATATAAATGTTCAGATTTTCCGAGAGACGAAAATCTGCGGACAGATCGGCCAGAACATACCCGCCAATTCTCCCACGGCCCGTGAAGACTCCGCTGTCGTTATAAAGCTGGTCATAGCGTGGGCCGATAAAACGGAACTTCGGGGTTATCCGCCAGCTTGATGTTGGACGAAAGGTCATGCTTCCCGAAGCCGTGTTTTTCGGGCGGCGCAGAAGTTCTCCGCCCGGTGGGGTTCCGGAATAGACATCTCCGGAAGCATTGATTGCGTTCGTCCATGTCCAGCCGAGATCGGCTTCCATCCATTTGGCGGGAAAGACTTTGATGCGGTTTTCGACGCCGCTGATTTCCGCCCGGCCTATGTTGCGGTACTGCGGCGGGGTTCCGAACTCGTATTGGATGAGGCGGCGGGTTGACGTTTCGAAATACGATGTTTCAACGCTTGCAAACCGCGCGTTGCCGAAAAGCGGTATCTCTTTTTCGACCCCGGCATCCCAGCTTTGGGCGGTTTCCGGGCGAAGCGAAACGTTACCAACGAGTCCGTAACTGTCTATGCCATAGCACTCGAAAAGGCTCGGTGTCCGGAAAGACGTGCCGAACGACGATTTAACGCGAGCTTGTATTTCAGGAAGTTGCAAAACGCCTCCGGCATAGGTCGTGGCGCGGCTGGCATAGCTTTCTGGAAAATCTCCGCGAATGCCGGAGGTCAGATCGATGCGGCCAAGCGCGCGGCCTTCGATTTTTGCGAAGAGTCCCGTTTCCGACGCGGCATTGTCCGTCATTTGCGCAAACGGACCATAGAGGCTGTCGCTTCGATAGTTTATGTCCGCGGTTTCATGCGCAAAACTCAAGCCGGTGGTGAGCGAAATATTAGTCACGCTTTCGACCGACGGGAACCGCGACTTGTTTTGCGCGCGCGCTATCGTGCGGGTTCCGGCGTATTTGGCACGAAGCCATGACGATCCCGCGGCAAAGTCGGCGGCGTCGGGATCGTTTCTGTAAAAGCGGTTGGTCCGGGTTTGGGCCAAACTTAGCGACGCCAGAGATTTCCTCTCCCCCCACTCGCGGTCGGCGTGGAGCTGCCAGTTGAGCGCGGCGCTGCTTCCAAAATAAGCGGGGGTGCTGACGGCTTGGTCGTTTAACTCGAAATCAGCGTTCCGCCAGCGAACTTGCGCGCCAAGCCTTGTGGCCGGATTCGGACTGTAGCCGACTTTGGCAAAAACGGTTTCAGTATCCGACCCCTTGGAGTCTTTCGGATTGTTCGGAAATCGCTCGGGAAGCGTGTTGACGCCATCGGCATGGCGGCCTTCTATACTTAAAAGATAGCTATAATCGCCGATTGTTCCGCTCGCGAGGCCTTGGCCGCCGAAGGTTCCTTGGGAACCTCCGTAAGCTTCCATGGTCTTTGAGAATACATCCGGCGACGGCGTTCGGGAGACAAGGTTCACGACACCGCCAATCGCTGCGCTCCCATATTCAAGCGCGCCGGGGCCCCGGATCACCTCGATGCGGCCGATTTCGCCCAAAAGGTCTTCGGCGAAGTTGTACGCGCCCGTTGTTCCCGAAGGATCGTTAATAGGCATTCCGTCAAGAAGAACCAGCGTATGGCTCGACTCCGTTCCGCGCAGGAAAAGGCTTGAGACGCCGCCGGGAGTATCGCTGCGGGTCAGAATTGCGCCCGGGATATCCTCCAAGGCGTCCTGAACTTCCGTCATGCCTTTCTCTTCCATCTCGGAACGGTCAATTACATTGATTGAAGCGGGGATATTTTCGGCTTCGAAAGCGGATCTATGCGGCTTTACCACAATGGTTGGGATCGCATCGGCGATGGCTTTCGGCGAAATGAGAAGCGCCGCTGCAAGCGCTAAAAAACATGCTTTCTTCAGGAAACAACGCTTCATTTTCCATGTTTGCAGGCGAATGCTCTTCAAGGCTAAAAGACGTAACATTACTTCGGACACGCGGTCAATCCTTAGCCTTTGACGCTTATCAACGCCCCTTGAGGCCTGTGGACTATCATTACGCGAGCCTCTCTCATTATGGAGGATTTCTCATGCCCAGCTGGCCCAAAGACGTGTATCAGCCACAGACAAGCAATCGGGAATCGGACCGTTCGGTTTTGATGCTTACGGCAGATGGGGTCGAGGACATAGAGTTCTTTTATCCCTATTACCGTTTTATCGAAGCCGGGTTTAGAGTCGATGTTGTCACGCCGGAAGGCGGGGAGTTCAAAGGCAAGCATGGACTCGGGCTTAAAGAAACCATGCCGCTTTCCGATGTCGATTCAGACGATTATGAGTTGCTTTACCTTCCAGGCGGCGCGGCTCCGGCGGAGTTGAAGAAACTTGACGATGCGGTCGAGCTCGTAAAGGACTTTTATGACGAGAAAAGGCCCATAGCCGCCGTTTGCCATGGCCCGCAGCTTTTGGCCGCTGCCGATATTATTAGCGGGCGCAGAATTGCCGCTTGGCCGGAAGTTGAAGAAGCGGTTCGCTCGGCAGGGGCTGAATGGGCCAACGAAGAGACGGTGGTTGACGAGCCGTTTATCACGGCGCGCTGGCCCGGGGATTTGCCCATGCAGATGAGAGTCATTCTCGACATTCTTGGGGATGACGACGAGGACGATGATGAAGATGAGGACGAGGATAACGATGAGGATGAATATTAAGGTTTCCCTGCTCTCACCCTTGCTGTGAGCGCTACGTATCGCTAGTCCCGAAATTTATGATTTAATTGGTGGTTTAGGAAAATTCTTACGTCATAAATATATCTCCAATCCATAATAAATTGGCAGTTCCCCATGGGGTGTCCGACAAGCGGACCTACAACAGCCCCAGAAACACTGACTCCTCCATAATGTGCACCTCAGAGGAAGGGTCCGGCGCTTAAGGCAATCAGCCTTTGCTGATTGCGGGAATAGTCCTACACCATTTGCGGGAGGGATGCAAGAACTTTTTTAGGGCTTGGCCAAAAAAAATTTAGGCGGCAATGGATATCCTTTATTTCGGAAACAGGAACATCGCTATCGTGAGGGAAACGCCCAACACGACGACGGCAATGCGCAGAATGCGCTCGTTCACCTTGTTGAGAATACGAAGGCCGATTTGGCCGCCCATCATAGAACCAAGTATGCCGATACCAGCCTGAAGCCATGCAATATCGTTTGAAAACAGGAAGATGAGGACTGCTGAGGCGTTCATGATTCCCGCGAGGATGTTTTTGGTAGCTCCCGCTTTTTTGATCGCCATGCCGCCTAAGGTCAGTGCGGCAAGCATCAGAAAGCCGATGCCTCCCCCAAAGTAGCCGCCATAGATGCTGATGAGTGACTGGCAGACTATCGAGCCGCGCCTGCTCAGGCGATGAGCGCCAAACTCACTCGCTTTTTTCACAAAACTGCCGTAGGCAAAAATCGCCGTGGCAAAAAAGATCAGCCATGGGACCATTTTTGCGAACGTGGGGGGCGTCGTCAGCAACAGCAGGACACCCCCTATCGCGCCACCCACGATGCTGATAACGCAGAGTTCCTTTAACGTCAGGTTGGGGCTGTTTCCGGCGAGTTTTCTACCCCCATAGCCCACGCTGACTTGGAACGGGAATAGGGCGATAGTCGATGTAATATTCGCAGCGCGCGCGTTAAGGCCCGTGAGCAACAGCGCCGGAAATGTCAGAAACGAGCCGCCGCCCGCAATTGTATTAATAATGCCTGCCGCAAAACAGGCCAAAAACAAAGCCACAAATGAAGCAATAGTCATTTTGTTAACCTAAACCATCGTTAATCAGCATCGTACTATCATGCCACCTGCTCGCAGTATTATGGTCTTGCGCAGGCATGCGCAAGCGCGGAAAGTTTTCTAGAATCATTCCGCAAACAGTACGTTAAACGTGGACTTCTTTTCCTTACGTGTTATTATTTAGTGTCCGAAAGGATTTAGCTATGGACTTTGATGTTATTTTTTTATTGAGTGGCGCGGCTTTTGTCGCTGTTTCGGCTATCGCGTTTTCGGCAATTTTTTGGCTGCGCAAATTACGCGATGTGTTTTTAACGACACTTAGGGAAATGGCCGGGCATCAGGTTCGTACCGTTCAGCGCCTCAGCGAGGCCATCGACCAGTTGCAGAAACAACAGAATTTGGCAACCAGACAAATCCAGGCGCTTGCGCAGGAAGGGCTTCGGCTCCAGAAAGAAATTACAGTACTTGCGCGCAATCTGGAAAGTGCGCAGGAGGAACCAAAGCGCGCGAGGCAGACATTGCATTAGATAGCTTCTTTTGAGAGGAGACGATTATGGATCACGTTTTAGACACTATGCTGGGCGACGAAAAAAGGCCTACTACGGAACTTTCCAGAGAGGAGCAATGGCATCACGCAGCGGCGGCGGTAGATAATCGGTGCAATCGGTGCGAAAAGGAAAATGCTAATGTTGATGCTGCTTCCGGCGTCTGCTGGACCGAAAAGGAAACAATTATTTGCATGAAATGGGGAGATGGCTCTATTGAGCGCTACAGCCCCGAGCCGGTGGGGTGCTTTTCCTGGCCGAATTATGCCGGAGAGGTGCCCAATGGAGGATATGCCGAAGCTACGCGCTCTTCAGGATTTTTTTGGAACCACTTGGGAACGGGGCCCATACAGGTTAAGGTTTATAAAGAGGGGGAGCGGATTGGAGAACCGCGCGAGATCGACAGGACATTGATTATCGATCAGCGGGATAACAAGCCCGAGCCGAAACATCCCAAGAAATATATCTATCTAGGTAAAGCAAGAGCGGCACTCACGAAGTAGGCGTCGAATAAATTTTCATCGCCTGCCGTGAAAACCCCAAACTACGGGAGCAGCTCTCAGCATCGCATCCTCAGAGGTCGCTTTGTCTAATACCGATCGCGAGGACTTCCTCGCCTTCCGTACTCTCTTCCGCCGTAGCCGCCGCGCTCTTCGCTGGTTGGGCCGCGCCGATGGTATCCCCGTTGTTCAGCGCCATACCGGGCTTCATCTTCATCAAATTTTTTAAAGAACCCTTTGCTGCCCGAGTTCAATGACTCGATTGGGCGGAATGCGGAAATAATCAGGCGCGCTGCTCGCGTTTTTGAACATCCATATGTATAACCATTCGCGCCAATAACTCAGGGCCGCGTTAACCTTGGGAATAAGCGTTTCGCGGCCGAGGAAATAAGATGTCCTCATTGGCTCATAATTGATGCCCTGTTTTTTTGCGAGTTCCAAAGCGTGGGGAATGTTCGGGTCATCCTTAAATCCATAATTTACGATGACGCGATGGAACCCATAGTCCAAATGATGGACTTCAATCTGCTTCTTTCCAAGAACATGGGGAACGTCAAGCGTCTTCACCGTCACGATAACGACATTCTTGTGCAGCACCTTGTTGTGATAGAGGTTATGAAGAAGCGCATGGGGAACGCCCGAGGGATTCGCCTTGAGATAAATGGCGGTTCCATCGGGGCGGAAAGGCATGCTTTTCTGCATATTCCTGATAAAAGGTTCAAGTTCCATGTCGTCTTCGGCGTTACGCTTAAGATGAAGCGTCCTGGACGTTTTCCACGTCATCATAAGCATGTAGACAAGAACGCCCATCAGCAAAGGTATCCAGCCGCCCTCTTCAATCTTGACCGCATTCGCGCTGAAGTACGAGAAGTCGATCGCCATAAAAAAAGCGATGGTTAAGAAGCCAATCAGGCAATTCCATTTCCAGAGATTCTTAACCACAACAAACGCCAATATTGTGGTGATAACCATTGTTCCCGTGACTGCGATGCCATAAGCCGCGCCTAAAGCCATGGATGATTTGAAGTTCATCACAAGTACAGTGATTAAAGCGAAAAGCATCCAGTTGACAAAGGGAACATAGATCTGTCCCATTTCGTGTTCGGAAGTATAAATCATATTGATGCGGGGCGAATAACCGAGTTGCATTGCCTGCTTGGCAACCGAAAACGTCCCGGAGATCACCGCTTGCGAGGCGATGATCGTCGCGGCTGTCGCGAGCACAATCATGGGAAGCAAAGCCCATGACGGGAAAAGAAGATAGAACGGATTGGCAATAGCATCTGCGCTGTGGATCAGCAAAGCCCCTTGCCCGAAATAATTAAGCGTTAGTGCGGGCAGCACAAGCCAAAACCAGGCCCGTTGAATGGGCGCGCGCCCAAAGTGTCCCATATCGGCATAAAGAGCTTCGGCTCCGGTCAACGCCAGCACAACCCCGCCCAGCGAGTAGAACGCCGCTTTGCTGTGGTTAACGGCGAAGTGAACCGCATGCATCGGATTGAACGCCGAAAGGACAGATGGTTCCTTAAAAATATTTACTGTGCCGAAGACCGTCAGGGCGACAAACCATGCGCACATGATTGGCCCGAACATCGCCCCAATGCACCCCGTGCCTTTCTTCTGAGCCCAGAAAAGCCCAAAAAGAACGGAAAGCGTTATGGGAATGACATGCTCGCCAAGCGCAGGGGCCATAATTTTCACGCCTTCGACGGCGCTTAAAACAGAAATTGCGGGCGTAATGACCCCATCGCCGAAGAATAAAGCGGCTCCGAAAATACCAAGCGCAATCATCCACCTGGTTTTTGACGGCTTGTTTTGGGTTGTTCTGAGACCCAGCTCCATCAAGGCGATGATGCCGCCCTCTCCATTGTTATCGGCGCGCATAATGACCGCCACGTATTTTACCGACACGACGAATATCAATGACCAGAATATCAATGAAAGAATAGCGAGAACATTCTCCGGCGTTATGTCAATCTTATGCGAGCCCGTGAAGACTTCGCGCATCGTATAAAGGGGACTTGTTCCAATGTCTCCGTACACGACTCCGATGGCACCCAGCATTAAGGCTCTCAGGCTTTCTCTTTTTGCCATTTGTACGCTCTATTTGTTTATTGAATCGTTCAGGAAACGCGCCGGTCTGCGCTGGCCCTGTTTTGTGAGACAAAGAATCCGGAGATTAAGGTGGAAACTCGCCCTGGTTACGGAACGCCTCTTGCGGTGTGAGCCGAGAGGCGGTGACAGATTGTATCAAGCCCTGTTCGTT
>JAQVZU010000097.1 GCA_028708035.1 Alphaproteobacteria bacterium | reverse complement strand
GGTTTTTTCATGCCGGAATACGTGCCACGTTTTCGGCCCCTTGAAAACTCAAATAATGCCCGTCCATAATGGCTTTTTCGCACGCCTACACCCCACTTTTACCCACTAAACGTGCAGATGAGCCTTTATAGTTAATGCCGTTGCCTTTTCCTGTTAAGCGGCTCCCTTAACCCTCGCAAGCGTGAGGACGCGGACGGTTTTTGCTCCGGCTTTGAGGAGGACTTTGGCGCATTCGTCAACCGTTGCGCCCGTGGTCATCACGTCGTCGATCAGTACAAGCGTCTTGTCGGCGATGAGAGCCTTTCGTTTTTCAGAAACCATAAAAGCGCCTTTGACGTTGGCCTTGCGCTCTTTGCGCTTCAGGTGGCCTTGGTTGGGCGTGGCGCGGATGCGGCAAAGCGCATCGACAAGCGCGGGTTTTTGCGCGAGCTTCCCAACGTTTTGCGCCAGAAGCGCCGATTGATTGTAACGACGCTTGAAGAGCCTTGAGCGATGCAGCGGGACAGGGATCAACGCATCGGCGTTTGCTAAAATATCGGAGCCTGCGCGGTGCATCCATGCGGCGAGCGCTTTAGCGAGATGTGTGCGGTCTCCGTGCTTGAAGCCGAGAATGACTTTCTTGCTTTCGTCGTCATAAAGCAGGGCTGTGCGGGTTGTCTCGAAAGCGGGCGGTTCGAGAAGGCATGCGCCGCAGAGCGTTTCCTCTTCGACGGGGAAGTCAAAAGGCATTCCACATCTCGCGCAGAATGGTGGGGCGATGAACGGAAGCTTTTTCCAGCACGCGGGGCAAATGGTATCCGCCTGTCCGACAGGCTCTTCGCAGACAAGGCAAAGCGGTGGGAGGAAGAAGTCTATGGCGCGGGCTAGAGAAGGACCAAGCATTGCGATTCGACAGGACTGTGATAATGCTAGTGTAACATTCCAAAAGTGAATTTCCAAAAGGGTCTTCAGATGGAGTATGCGGCGATAGCGAAAGTTCTATTTGTGTTTTCCGTTGGGCTCGTGTCGCCAGGGCCGGATTTTTTGATGGTTAGTTCGGTGGCGTTGGCGAAAGGACGCGCGGCGGCTGTTAAATGCGCGGCTGGCGTTGCCTTGGGATTCGCTCTCTTCACAGCGATCTGCTTAACGGGAATGTCGGCTGTATTCATGCGCTGTGTGTGGCTTGCGGCGTCTATTAAGATTTGCGGAGGGCTTTATCTTTTTTATCTCGGCGTTTCGCTATGGAGGTCGTCTTTCGATCATCGGCAGGGGGAAGTGACCGTTGTTCCCAAACAGCGCAGGAATGCTTTTCTTGCAGGAATTTTGACCAATCTCACCAATTTGAAAGTTATCGCTTTTTTTGCGAGCGTGTTCGCTCTCGCGCTTACGCCCGAGACGGGGCTGTCGATAAAATTATTTATCGGCTTTATCATTCCCTTTGAAACTTTTCTATGGTTCTCCTTCGTCGCTTTCTGCCTTTCAAAAAAGTCCGTGAGAGCGCATTATGAACGTGCCAAGCGCGCAATTGACAGAGGCGTAGGGACTGTTCTTGGGTTCTTCGGGGCAAGGTTGGTTATCGAGGCATCTTCGGAATTTACGGCCTAAAGGTTAAAATCGGTTGTTTTTGGCCTAAAAGCTTGACTCCGGCGCGTTTCAACCCCTATAAAGCGGCCTCTTAATGCTTTTTGAAGGCGCGGGGGATTCCCTGCGGTGAAATTATGTCTCGTGTATGTACGGTCAGCGGCACAAAGCCGCATTTCGGCAACAACGTCAGCCATGCCAACAACAAGACGCGCCGCCGTTGGCAGCCGAACTTGCAGGTTTGTTCTTTCCCGTCCGAAATTCTGGGCAGGGCCATTTCTTTGCGCTTGACGGCGAGAGGCATTCGCACGGTCGAGCATAACGGCGGAATCGACGCTTGGTTGCTTGGCACGGCTAACAGCCGTTTGAGCGCAGAAGCTTTGAAGCTCAAGAAGCAGCTCGCGAAGATTCAAGAGAAAGCTGCAAAGTAAACCAAGGGATGTCCGCCTCATGCGTAAATAAAATAAAAGCGGCATAGCCCCACGGCTTGCCGCTTTTTTCTTTTGGGCTTTCTAGGGGGCCATTAGGTTGGATTTGGGGGTCATCAATCCGGCTTTTCCCATGGTCCCGGGATTTTTGTTTTTGGGCTGATGTTTTTCGGGATTGATGAGTTTGTCGGCTTCTTTTTCAGCGACAAGTCCTGCGACCCAGCCTATGGGGCCAGTCAGTCCGAGGCCAAGTTTTACCATAATGCCGAAGACTCGCGGGCCATATTTCTTTCGGAGCGATTCTATCCTTCCAAGATTTGCTCTCGAATTTTCTTTTTTCATGGCTTCGTAATTCGGATTATTGGGCTTCTCTCGCATCGGCATCTCCAAATCCCGAAAAAATTCCGTTTCTCTATTTCTTCAACCTACCATACTTTTTTACACGATATCATTTTATTGTTTGTTAAGCCCCTAGCTGGGGCCTGCGGACATACGGCGCTGCGCCATTTTTTGCCTTTCGATCTCGATTTTTTTAGTGTCGGTGTTCTGCTGGGTTTTCTGTTTTTCCCGATTCTTTTTCTTTTCTTTCTCCCACACATGCCTGGCTACGATAAAACCGACAAACGGGCTGCGGCCCATAAGGTTTCCCGCAACCAGGCCGAGAAGAAGTGCTTTTGCTTTTTGGCCGTTCGAGAGTTCAGGCCCCTGTTCTGCTTCGGCAGCGGACGTTTGGTCGTCACTATTTTCAGGAACGTCGCCGGTTTGCATGCTTGCGTAATTGGGGCGCATTTGCTTCTCTAATGTAACTATAATTACATCCAAGCGTACCATAAAATAGCTTTAAAAGAAGTAATTGTTATTACTTTCAGCGAGTTAGGGATCTTATCGTTAATGCATGTTAAGCATAGTGCAAAAAAACTATTTCTTTTCAGCGAGTTGTTTTCCCTCGGGTATCCCTTTAGCAAAAGATAAATAGCCCTGCCAAAAATAAATGATGCTTTTACTTACTTCCCGATGCTCCATATCGACGGTCGCGACGGGAGAATTCATCAATGGCTTGGGTAAGGTGCTCGGCTGAGAAATCTGGCCACAGGACATCTAAAAACACGTATTCGGCATATGCGGACTGCCAAAGCAGGAAGTTCGAGATGCGCTTTTCACCGCTGGTGCGGATGACAAGGTCCGGATCGGGCAGGTTGCCTGTAAAGAGGAAACTTTCGAAGATATGCTCGTCGATGGCGTCGGGTTTCAGTTTTCCTTGGCATGCCGCTTCGGCGAGATGACGCGCGGAGGCTACGATTTCCTGGCGACCTCCGTAATTGAGAGCTAGGGTCAGGTTAAGCCTCGCGTTGTCTTTCGTCAGGACTTCCGCGCCTTCGATCATTTCGACGATGTCGGGCGGAAGCTGACTGCGATCGCCGATTGCACGGATACGGATGCCTTCCTTGTGGAGGTTCGCGAGTTCGCTGCGGAGGTAATGGCGAAGAAGCCTCATAAGTTCGCCAACTTCGGATGCCGGGCGGCGCCAGTTTTCGGACGAGAAGCTATAAAGCGTAAGGTATTTGACGCCTTCGGCCCCAGCCGCTTCAAGCAGGCGGCGCACGGCTTCCATTCCGGCGCGGTGGCCCATCGGGCGCGGCAAACCACGCGCTTTGGCCCAGCGCCCATTGCCGTCCATGATGATCGCTATGTGCCGGGGAATCTTCCTCATGGGTGTTCTAACATAAGGTAGTTCCAGAAAACGTCGCGGCGAAAAGAGTCGGGATTGTTCAACAAAAGCCGGAGCAGATTAAAACCGACTTCTGCGGCCCCAGCGGCAAAGTCCTGAGGGGAGCTTGGAAACATCAAGCGTTCAGGATCGGTTACGCCCGCGCGCAGAGAGATTGCAACACGGCCTTTCTTTTCTGAAAGTCTGTAAAGTGCGGCCAAAGAGGCTTTGTGGTCGCTTTCCTTGATATGGACAAACCCGGCGCTAACGGTAATCATCCGAAACCTCATGCCGTTGAGTTCCGCAAGCGTTGGCAAGGCGCTATCGATCCATTTCACCTGCGAGGCAGGACCGCCAAGCGTTTGCGCAAGGTTGCGAAGGGCTTTTGAGGGCTCGACCGCCGTGACGGCGTAGCCGATTTTCTCGAAATATTGTGCATCGCGCCCGTCGCCCGCCGCGATGTCCGCAAGCGCGCAGGGTGGTTTATGGAACAGGTCGCGCAGAGGGACCCAGGTCATCTCAGGATCGGCCTTGCGCCACAATGCGCTGTATTTCTGCGGATCGGCTTCGTACTGCTTCAGAGTTTCGTCAAGATAGTCCGGACCTGAAAGTCGCGAGGGTTCTGCGGCTTCGTCAGACATGCGTGATTTCTTTTTCCTTGACCGTGTAAAGGTCGTCGATTTTCTTGATGAACTCGTCCGTAAGCTTCTGGATTTTGTCGTTCATGCCCTTGGTCTCGTCTTCGGGAAGCTTCTCCTTCTTGACCGAGTCCATGCTGTCGCGGCGCACGTTGCGGACCGAGACCTTCGCCTGCTCGGTGTATTTACCCGCGATTTTCACCAGCTCTTGACGCCGCTCGGCGCTGAGCTCGGGAAGAGGAACGCGGATAAGCTGGCCGTCGGGCTGCGGATTGAGGCCAAGACCTGATTCGCGGATCGCCTTTTCGACGTTCTTTACCAGGCTGCCATCCCATACCTGCACGGTAAGAAGACGCGGTTCGGGCGCGCTAACGGTGCCGACTTGATTGATAGGCTGCGCGCTTCCGTAGGCTTCGACGTGAACGCTGTCGAGAAGATTCACCGAAGCGCGGCCAGTGCGCAGGCCTGAGAATTCTTTCTTCAGGGCTTCGACGCTGCCTTCCATGCGTTGTTTGGTTTGATTCAGATCCATTTGAGTCCCCTTTATTCGATGATCGTAAACTTGCCTTTGCCTTGCATCACGTCGGCGAAAGCTCCATGCGTGAAGATCGAGAAAACCAGAATCGGAATATTGCTCTGCCGCGCGAGCGAAATCGCCGAGGTGTCCATCACTTGAAGGTCGCGCGCAAGGACGTCAAGATAACTCAGCTTGTCAAAGCGCTGGGCGTTTTTATCCTTCGCAGGGTCAGCGCTATAGACGCCATCGACTTTGGTGGCCTTGAGAAGCGCGTCGCACTGCATTTCGGAAGCGCGCAACGCGGCGGCGCTGTCTGTTGTGAAAAAGGGATTGCCGGTCCCTGCCGCGAAAATAACGGCGCGGCCTTTTTCCATATGGCGCATGGCTCGGCGACGAATGTAAGGCTCACAGACGGACGCCATCGGAATGGCCGAAAGCACGCGCGTAGGGACCCCGGCCTTTTCGAGCGCGGTCTGCATCGCAAGCGCGTTGATGACCGTTGCCAGCATACCCATGTAATCGGCGGTAGCCCGGTCCATGCCTTGGGCCGCGGCGGAAACGCCCCGGAAGATGTTGCCGCCACCGATCACGACGCAGACTTGCACGCTCATGTCGATCACGGTTTTGATCTCGGTGGCCACACGAGTGACAATTTCGGGCTCAAGGCCATAATCGCGCGAACCCATAAGGGCCTCGCCGGAAATTTTCAACAGGACGCGTTTATATCGGGTTTTATGCGAATGGCTTTTTTCGGTCATGCGTTCCTTCTCCGCGGATGGAGATAAAATTTTTTTACCTGCACTTCAAGATTTGGAGTTTACCAACCTCGCAGGATGGGAAAAGGAAAGAAGAATACCGCGAGCCTCTCTTGCGGAATACCCCCTTCTTGCGAGGAGAAGGAAATTTTTGTCCTTACTCTTGAAATGTAAAGGTTCTTTTTTCAGCAGGTATGTTTACACCGTAACCAGCCGCAGGAAAAGGGCTATTGGGCAGGGGCCCAGGGCAATCGAGTGAGTTAATGAGGGGGTGACAAAGTGAAAAGTCGGTGATTCATTAGACGATCCCTTTGGAAAAGCAAGAAGGATCGTGAAGTTCTCTTGCTTGTTCTATGCGCTGTCATTTCCGGGGCTAACCGTTGGGTGGAGGCGGCAGGATATCGAACTTTTCTTCCAAGAGCAGAAGGCTTGCAGCTTTGCACAACGTCCGCCCGTTAACTCACTCGATTCCCCTGATATCGTGTAGTATATTCACTGTCCTTTTCGTTGGACATCTTTATGTTTCGCTGGACACTTCTTCTTGGCTTTATAGGCCTTGCAGCTGCTACTGCGGTTATCGCGTGGACGGGCTTCAATGAAGTCGTGCAGGCGCTAGCCCATGCGGGATGGCGGGGGATTTTCGCTGTGTCCGCGTACCATATTATTCCCCTCGCCGTTTCATCCTTTGGCTGGCAAATTCTGGTTCCGGGGAAAAAACGCCCTGGGCTGGCCGAGTTCACCTATTTCATGTGGATAAGGGCCGCCATTAACGATTTTCTCCC
>JAQVZU010000021.1 GCA_028708035.1 Alphaproteobacteria bacterium | reverse complement strand
CTTCCGATCTTCCCATGCCTGCGACACGCCTTACCCCGCTTCGTTTCTGGATTTTGGTTGCGGCGTCATTTATCCTTCTTTTTTGGCTATTTAGCCCCGCTTTGCTGCCGTTTCTCGTGGGCTTGGCCATCGCCTATTTTCTGGAGCCTTCCGTATCGGCGCTCGAAAGGCGAAAAGTTCCCAGATGGCTTGGTTCAACAATCATTTTGGCGGCGTTTTTTTTCTTTTTCGTGTTTCTGTTTTTCATGATGTGGCCGATGATCAGCGGCCAAATCGGCGCGTTGATCGACAATCTTCCGGACTATATCGCAACCATTCGCAAGCAGCATTTGCCCTGGCTTCAAAAATGGGCAGCGCGCATTTCGCCTGAATACGTCGCCAAAATACGCGAAGCGACAACGCAATCCACCGACGAGGCCGTCGGCTTCGTAGGGCGAACGGTCAGAAACATCCTCAGCAGCGGATTCGCGATCATCGATTTCATCGGGCTTGCCGTCCTGACGCCGATCACGGCGTTCTATGTCCTGCGCGATTGGAAATCTTTGACCGACGCCATCGACGGCTTGATCCCGAGACATCACTACACGGTTGTTCGCGAACAATTGGGCGAAATCAATCAAACGCTGTCAGGGTTCATTCGCGGACAGGCCATCGTGAGTCTTTTTCTGGGGGCGTTTTACGGCATCGGCTTGGCGCTCAATGGCCTCCAATATGGCGCGACCATTGGCCTTATCGCAGGCGTTCTGTCCATGATTCCTTATGTGGGCACGTTTTTCGGATCGATTACGAGCTTTATTCTGGCCGCCGTGCAGTTTAGCGGAGACTGGGCTCGCATCGGTCTTGTGATGTCGGTTTTTATCTTCGGCAACATCATTGAGACTTACTTTCTTACGCCACGTCTTGTGGGCTCGCGCATCGGGCTTCACCCCGTTTGGGTCATGTTCGCATTGATCGCGGCCATCAAGCTTGCGGGCTTTACGGGCGCGTTGATCGCCGTTCCCGCCGCCGCTGTCATCGGCGTGCTGATCCGGTTTGGCGTCAAGCAATTCAAAGCGAGCGCGCTTTACAAATGACACGTCAACTTCCTTTGATGTTGCCTCACGATGCGGCGATGGGCGCAGACGACTTTCTCGTGACCCCATGCAACCGCGAAGCCGCCACTTGGATCGACAAATGGCCCGAGTGGCCCGCGCACGGGCTCATCGTGACGGGGCTCCCGGGCAGCGGTAAAACGCATCTTTTGACCTTGTGGCTTGAGAGGAGCAAAGGCAAGCTTATCGCCGTTCAAGACCTTATCGAAAAAGACCTTTCCTCGTTGCTTGATGGCCCGAGAGCCATCGCCATCGACAATGTCGGCGCGGTCGCGAAAAACGCGGCGGCAGAGGAAAACCTTTTTCATCTCTTTAACCACCTGAAAGAGTCCAAAGGCTCGCTTCTTCTCGCGATGGCCTCAGGCGTTGGTCAAACAGGGTTTGCGCTCCCCGACTTGCGGTCGCGACTGCTTACCTTGCCTTCAACCGCACTTCTGTCGCCGGATGACGAGCTTCTGAGCGCGTTGATCGTTAAGCAATTCAGCGACCGGCAAGTCGCTGTGGACGGCACTGTTGTAAGCTATATCGCCACGCGCGTGGCGCGGGATGCGGCGAGCATTCGAAGTCTTGTCGAACGGCTTGATCTTGCCGCGCTGGCGGAAGGATGTAAAATCACGATTTCTTTGGCACGAAAGTTACTGGAAAGCAGATGGTAATTGAAAAACCTCCCGCGCGCGTCGCTCTTGCTCTTGGATCAAACCTCGGAGACCGCCTGAAAGCTCTTAAAGATGCAGTTTCTGCCATAACGTCATGCGTTACGATCAATGCCGTTTCGCCTGTTTATGAAACTCCCGCCGCCTATGTTACCAACCAACCGCAGTTTTTAAACGCCGCCCTGCTTGGCACGACGGCGCTTGAGCCGCTCGCGCTGCTTTGGTCGCTCAAGGATATTGAACGCGAGCTTGGCCGCACCCCCACGTTCCGGTTCGGTCCGCGCACCATCGATATCGACATCCTATTCTATGACGACCTTGTCTTGGAAACCCTCGAATTGACGATCCCTCACCCCCGTCTTCACGAACGGGATTTTGTTCTGAAGCCACTGAGCGACCTTAATCCGGACCTGCGCCATGCAAAAACCGGGGTGTCCGTGGCGCAAATGCTTGCACCTATGCCACCCAGCTCGATGATATGCCTTGGAAACCTGCTGTCATGAGATCCCCCGTCATCATGGGTATAGTGAACATGACGCCAGATTCCTTTTCGGGCGATGGCCTTCTGCGCGATACGGACTATGTTGCGCGCGCGCTTGCGCAAGCGGAAAAAATGGTCGCCGACGGAGCCACTATCCTCGACATCGGTGGCGAAAGCACAAGGCCTGGCGCATCCCCCGTTTTGGCAAAAGAAGAAATTCGCCGCATTGTTCCCGTTATTGAAGCCATCAAAAAACGCCTTCCTGATTCGCTGAAAATTGCCGTGGACACCACGAAGGCCTCCGTGGCCGAAGCCGCGCTTGAGGCCGGAGCCACCATCATCAACGACATTTCGGCTCTTAGGAACGATGCGGAAATGGCGAAGATTGCCTTGAAATACGGTGCCGCCGTTGTCCTGATGCATAATCAGGCAATGCCCGACCTTGTACAAAAAAATGCCAAAATCGGCGGGTCTTATGAAGCTCCGGCGTATAAAAACATTATACCGGACGTGATCGATCATTTGAAAGAATGCGTCGCGATTGCCGTGGAGAGCGGCATTGCTCGTGAAAAGATAATCCTCGATCCCGGCATAGGCTTCGGAAAAACGGTGCAGCAGAACCTGACACTTATCGCGCGCCTTGGCGAAATAAAAGCGCTTGGATTTCCGGTCCTTGCGGGCCTGTCGCGAAAATCTTTTATTGGTCATGTTCTCGACGCATCAGTGGAAGACCGACTTGAAGGAACAGCGGCTTGTCTTGCCGTGGCCGTTATGCAGGGTGCGGATATTTTGCGGGTTCATGATGTCAAATGCGCCGTTCGAATCTCTCAAATGGCAGCTGCCTTAAGAAATTCCATGGCGAAGTCCTGATAGCTGTGCTGTTGCGCCGCGGCGTCCTTTGTCTTAACAAGACACAACTCGTGAATGATCGATACGGAGATTGAATTGCTGGAAGAAATAGGCGTTTTATACCGGGGGTTAATTTTGGGACTGCTGATAGCGGCTCCAGTGGGTCCCGTAGGACTGCTCTGTATTCGTCGAACGCTTCAAAAAGGGACTTTGATTGGCCTTGCGACTGGCCTCGGCGCAGCTTGTACGGACGCGTTGTTCGGTTCCATCGCCGTTTACAGCGTAAGCGCGATCCTCGGATTCATACATCATTACGAAGCTTCTATTAGAATCATCGGTGGCTTTATAGTTTTTGCAGCCGCCTGGCATACATGGTTTGACCACCCCAAGCCCGCGCATCAGCCTGAGTTCGTGACGAAAGTCATCCACATGACCCCTGATGACGAAGAAGAGTCCATCGCGAAAGCAAAAACCCGTTGGATAGCCATGATCCGCGCAGGGCTGACGGGCCTCATCATCACCATGACCAACCCGCTGACACTGTTCGCAACCCTCGCTTTCGTAGCCACCTTCGGCGCGGTTAAGGGAAAACTGGAAGCTAACGTCCTGATCCTTGGCATTTTTTGCGGTTCCACCTTGTGGTGGTTCATGCTTACAGGCGGTGTCAGCCTCCTGCGCCGCCACTTTACCGAAAACCGCATTGTGACCGTCAATCGTCTGACCGCGATTGGCTTGGCCGCGCTGGGCGCGTGGGCCTTGGCGAGCGGAATTGGCGGTTATCTGCGCTTGGCTTGACTTTGCCAATGGCGCTTAACAGCGCCATATAAAACAATGACACAAAAAAAGGGCCACATTCCTGTGGCCCTTTTTCTTTGTTATGAAGCGGTTAAGGCTTAGAAATCCATCCCGCCCATTCCGCCCATGTCTCCGGCGCCACCGCCGACAGCGGCCTTTTTCTCTGGCTTGTCCGCGATCAACGCTTCCGTTGTGATAAGAAGACCTGCGACAGACACGGCGCTTTCAAGCGCAATGCGAACAACCTTGGTCGGATCGACAATACCGGCCTTGAGTTGGTCGCCGAAGTCACTTTTCTGAGCGTCGTAGCCGAAGTTGCAATCCTTCTGCCCAAGCAAGCGCCCGACAATGACCGAACCGTCGACGCCCGCGTTGTCCGCGATCTGGCGAATCGGCGCTTCAAGCGCTTTGCGAACGATGTCCACACCGCGACGCTGATCGTCGTTGGCGACGCGAACCTTCTCGATGGCGCGCGTGGCATAGAGCAAAGCGGAACCGCCGCCCGCGACAATGCCTTCCTCGACGGCAGCGCGCGTGGCATGGATGGCGTCATCAACGCGATCCTTGCGCTCCTTGACCTCGACTTCCGTGGCTCCGCCGACGCGGATGACGGCAACGCCGCCCGCGAGCTTGGCAAGACGTTCCTGAAGCTTTTCGCGGTCGTAGTCGGAGGTGGTCTCCTCGATTTGCTGGCGAATCTGGGAGCAACGGGCTTCGATGTCCTTTTTCTTGCCCGAACCATCGATGATCGTGGTGTTGTCCTTGTCGATCCGAATCTTCTTGGCCGTGCCGAGCATCTCAAGCGTGACGTTCTCAAGCTTAATGCCGAGGTCGGCGGAAATGACTTGCCCGCCGGTAAGAATCGCCATGTCTTCAAGCATCGCCTTGCGGCGGTCACCGAAGCCCGGAGCCTTGACTGCCGCAACCTTGAGTCCGCCGCGCAGCTTGTTGACGACGAGCGTCGCCAAAGCTTCGCCTTCGACTTCCTCGGCGACGATCAAAAGCGGCTTGCCCGACTGCACGACCGCTTCAAGAACAGGGAGAAGCGGCTGCAGGCTGGAAAGCTTGCTTTCGTGGAACAGGATGTATGGCGTGTCGAGTTCGACAAGCATCTTTTCCGCATTTGTAACAAAATACGGCGAGAGATACCCGCGATCGAACTGCATACCTTCGACGATCTCGAGTTCGGTCTCAAGCCCTTTGCTTTCTTCAACTGTAATCGGTGATTCGTTGCCAACTTTGCCCATGGCCTCGGCGATCTTGTCGCCGATTTCCTTGTCGCCGTTGCCCGAGATGGTGCCGACCTGAGCGATTTCCGCATTACTCGAAACCTTCTTCGACCGCGCCTTGAGGTCTTCGATGACGGATTCGACAGCCTTGTCCATGCCGCGCTTGAGATCGAGCGGATTCATGCCCGCCGCAACCGCCTTAAGGCCTTCGCGCGCCAACGCCTGAGCCAGAACGGTCGCCGTTGTGGTGCCGTCACCCGCCTTGTCGCTGGCCTTGCTCGCGACTTCGCGAAGCATTTGAGCGCCCATGTTTTCGGTCTTGTCGGCAAGCTCAACTTCCTTGGCGACAGTGACACCGTCCTTGGTGATGCGCGGAGCACCAAAGCTCTTTTCAATCAAGACATTGCGACCCTTTGGACCAAGCGTGACCTTAACGGAGTTCGCAAGCGTATCGAGCCCACGCAGCAGCTTTTCGCGAGCGTCTGCGCCGAAGAGTACTTGTTTAGAAGCCATGTTGTTTATCCTTTATCTTGAGAGTTGTTCTTGTGCATTCAGAAAAAACTGAAATGCCGAATGCCACCGGATTACTTCTTGCCTTTACAGGCCCCGCCGCAGGCGCACAGGACACCCATGACGTCGGATTCCTTCATAATCAACAGATCTTCGCCGTCGATCTTGACTTCGGTGCCGGACCACTTGCCGAACAGCACGCGATCACCGACCTGCACATCCATCGGAATAACCTGTCCCTTTTCGTCGCGCGCACCGGGACCAACGGCAAGAATCTCGCCTTCCTGAGGCTTTTCCTTCGCGGTGTCGGGAATAATAATACCGCCCGCCGTTTTTTGGTCGCCTTCTATACGGCGAACGACGACGCGGTCATGGAGGGGACGGAACTTCATTTGCATCTCCTTGAAAGTTTAACTAGTTTTCGGCCTGACGGCCTGATGTAACGGCTTTGGAGATAAGCTTATTCAGACGACGTTTCAAGAGCTCTTAATAAAATTTTAATATCCATTTCACTGCAAGCATCGCCTTCTCGAAAAAAGCCCCTCCATAAGAAGACATTGCACCACAATGCCCTGAACCTGAATATTGGATGCTAAATCCTAATTGAACTGCTTCTGCGCAAGCCTGATCTGCCGCGCACGCGTCAGGATGGCGTTTTCGATAGAAGTTGCGGTTGAAGCAGCGACGGAAGCATCTTCCCAAGCTCCTTTGGAGCTTTTCTTTTGCCTAAAAACGGAAACTTTAACGCCATTCGCTGTTAACTCGCGGTCGCGAATGATGATGTTGACTTTTGTGCGCTCGTTAGACGCACCGGGGGTGGAATACCAATCGGTCAGAATCGTGCCACCGAAGGGGTCCGCCGAAGCAATGGGCATGAATGAAACAGTATCAAGCGAGGCGCGCCACAAAAATCCATTGACGCCAAGCCCGACATTCTCGGCAGTTTTCTTTTCCTTGCCACCGCCTAGAATCGCCCAACCGCCTTCGTCACTGACAAGGCTGCCGTTTTTATAGCGTTCCTCATGCGTCTTGTCCTCATAGGTGGGATCGGACGTAACGCTACCGCAGGCCGATAACAACAATAACGCCGACAAAACGGAAACGAAATGCGATGAGAATTTCATGGTGTTCGATGGAAGAGCGATTCTTAAGATATACTTTTTACGGCACCCGGTGGTCAGATGGCAAGGGGATTGAACGTCCTAAGGAAAGCCGCGAATGCTCCGGCATTTTTTTCCTGGTTTAGACATTAAGGGAATCCCCAACATTTCTTCGACGGATATATAGACGGTGCATATTTATCAAGCGCTTATTGACCGGTATGGTTGCAAGCCTTGTTGCCGGAATGCAACATTCTGTCGGTGTGTTCGCGTTCGAGCCATTTTCGGCTTGTCTGTGCAGGCCCGACGCATCAAATTCCTTCGCGTGGGGCATGTCTTGCCCCGGTTCTTGACTATTCTAGTCGATACCCAACACTAACAACCCAAAGGGGGAAACATGCGTAAGATTCTATTAGCGACGACGGCTCTCGTCGGTTTTGCGGTGGCAGGCGCCGCTCAAGCCGCGACCTCGCCGCTTACCGTGACCGTCGGCGGCAGCGTTGATTTCGTTGCTGGCGCGATGCACGAATCGATGGCCTCTGGCGCGCTTAAGCCGAGCAGCGGCGACTTCGAAACCATTTACAGCTTGGACTTCGGCATTGCAGGCAAAGCCGCCAATGGCATCGAATACGGCGGTCAGTTGGTCCTCGACAACGACACGGACGGGTTTGGACAAACCGCTGTCGGAACGCCGGATACCAACGGCATCGGCAACACGATCGCGGCCAGCAAGGCGATTGTGTTCATGTCAGGCGCTTTTGGTAAGGTTCAGTTGGGCGATGCCCGCGGTGCGACGGATCTGAGCGTTGAAGCTCCGGCTGTTGTCACAAACCGTTACGTCGACTTCCTGAATAGCGGCAGCTATGCCAAAAAGTTGGTTCTTGGCGTCGATGTCAAGGATCACAGCACGAACGTGACCTACTACACCCCGAAGGTTGGCAATGCCAATCACAAGGTCCAGTTGGGCGTCACCTACACGCCACAGTTTGACAGCTACGGCAGCACTGTGACGCTTGAGCAGACCGCAGGGTACAAGAATATGGTCAAGGGCGCATTGGCGTACAACGGCAACTTCAAGAGCGTCGCCGTCAAGGCCAGCACCAACTTGATCACTGCTGAATCCGACTCGCCCGCAACGAACCTAGCAAACCAACGCCCCTTCATCTCTTGGGGCATCGGCGCTCAGGCGGCTTACAGCGGCTTCACCTTGGGCGGTAGCTACAAGGATATGGGCCACTTCAACACGATTACGGGCCAAGACAAGAATCAGCACGTGTACGCAGCTGCTTTGAAGTACGAGATCAACAAGATTGGCGTCGGTGTTAACTACTTGGGCGGTGCTGGCTATGATAATGCCCTCAATGGCAGCGGTACGTCTGATCACGTTAAGGACTTCAACAACTACGGGCTTGGCGGCAGCTATGCTTGGGCTCCTGGTCTGACCACGAACGTCGATGGCGTTCTGTTCGGCCAGAAGACCGAAGCTGGAACCAAGAACGACGGCTATGTGCTGTTGCTCTCGCAGAAGTTGGCGTTCTAATCGTCCGACAATTTACGTCTAAATTGAGAAGGCGGTGGGTTCCCACCGCCTTTTCTTTTTTGTCCTATGGAAGCTTAATGCGAGGATGATTCGCCGGAAAACGAACTTCAGCAAAGTTGTCATTTGGGAAAACGGAAAGCATGGCCTTTTGACGAGAAAGGCGCCCCTGCTACATACTGCGCTGGCGAATGGCGCTTTTAATACAGCTCTTTTTCTGGCTAAAAGCGGTGTTGATCCGAGAGTTGGCGTCCGCGATCCTTCGGGCGCCAACGAATTCCTCGTGGACAAGACGTTGGACTTCCTCGCAATGAATCATGTCCCAGAGCTTCAGTATCCCGCTCAATCGGAGGAAGACCTAATAGATAAAGGTAGAAAAGAAGCAAATCAGTGTACAGTAAGTTTCCGAAAGGACCGCTTTACGGCCCAACATTAAGGGCCGACGGGGCGAACGGACGCTCTTTCGCTGCATCGGCTTTGGCCGCGCCGATATGGTACGGAAGCTTGACGAAATCGGCGTTGAGATTATTGACGAAGACTTCCTTAATGCCGGATGGTGCGCCTATCGCCCCGAAGACACCGTCGAAACTATGCAGGCTGTTCTTTCATGCCTGCATAAGAAAGACCCGTCGAAAACGGCGGCGAACATTAAATTGCATACTATTTTTGGCACCGCCCACAAGGCTTGCATTGGGCGCCAATCTTCCGGCGTTTCGATGGCTTGAAGATTAAAACGCTACAAGTAAAGACAATCCTCATTATGCCAATCTTCTCGCGGAAACCGATCAGGAAGGCGGCGCAGATTTCGCACGCTATTTGGTCGAGAACGGCTATAACGTCGACGAAGTCGGCGCAATGGGCCCCTCACCTGTTGACAGAGCTTTTAAGCGGAAGAATTTCGACATCGGTTTTATTTTCCTAGGAAGGCGGTGCCCCGGCCAAGCCGGAACACCTCATCCAAGCCATTAAGCATTGCGGTCTCTTTTCATCGCACCTACCCCGATATTTCTTTAAAAGCCAATGCGAATTTACTCGATATAGGGCTTTATTAACCTTTGGCTGTTCAAAGACCTGCTCCTGCGAAGCGAATTTCTTTCGGGCAAAAACTATTGCCCTTCGAACGCCCTTCTCCTCAACAACCAAAGTCTCCTAAAAAGGCGTATTCCTGCAACCGCGCAAAGCGTCACGACAGCGCCGCCGCAAAGGTCGGCAAAATAATGGCCTCCTATGAAAGGCGTCGCGGCCACCATCAGCAAATTCCATGCGACCGAAAAAGGAAAGAGAAGCCGGATGCCGCGCGATGCGTATGTCAGCACACCCGCCATCGCGAGGTGAAACGAAGGGAATTGGACAACTCCAGTCATCTCGCTGAGATCGATGACCTTCATCGTTCCGTCGCGCAGCGCAAGAAAGTGCCTGATATAGACGTCGTCTACCGGCACGTTAAACGTCACGAATGCGCCTGCCGCCGGGAAGGCTCCGCCAACGAGAACACAGGCGAGGCCGACTATAACAAAAAGCCAGAAAAGCTCTCTGCCCCAGTCAAAGCGGCCTTTGAAGATCAGGACAAACTGAATCAGAAAAAACTGCGGGATAAGGCTGTAATATGCGCATTCTAAAAGCCGCCGCACATAGGCGTAGGTCTCGCCCTTGAGATATATCGCCATCCAGTCGATCCCTAGCGCGCGATCGACCGATACCAACCGCGCGTCGATCAACGGCCTGCGGTCCGCCGCCAACAGATAGCTAAGCGTGCCGACCAAAGCCGCGTATGCCAGTCCTTGAGCAATTGTCAGTGCAAGCGCGGCGATGCGGATATTGGATTTTCGCGCGCTGACATAAGAAAACGAGGTTAAAAGCAGGACAATCGCCGCGACTAGGACGCATGGAACGATCCGGACTTCGATTCCCGTCAATGCGACGCCGGCCGCATCGGCCAATGCCAATACGGCAAGCAATACCCATGCTAATCCGCTTTCAGAGGGCTTTTGCATATCCACCGTTCCGTTTCAAGCTTTTTCGCTTTACCTAAACTCAGGCGAGTTCCGAGTCCGGTTGACGCAAAACATCAAGGCGCTATAAGCTCCATTATCCTTAAAACAGTCTTGGTTAAAGTTGTGTCTGTCCCCATTCGCCAGCAAATCGACGTCGCCTTTTACATTATCAAGCAGAAACTGCGCGGCAAAAAGCGCTTTCCTCTGGTGTTGATGCTTGAGCCGCTGTTCCGCTGCAACCTCGCTTGCCCCGGCTGCGGCAAGGTGGATTATCCGGCTGAAATCCTTAACCGCCGCTTGTCGGTAGACGAATGCCTGAAAGCCGTGGACGATTGCGGAGCACCGATCATCTCGATCCCAGGGGGCGAACCTCTGCTTCACCACGAAATCGGCGAAATCGTCAGCCGCTTGATCGTAAAGAAAAAATACGTCACGCTGTGCACCAATGCGCAAATTCTCGAGAAGAAGATACATCTCTTCAAGCCTTCTCCGTATTTTAATTTCTCGGTGCATCTTGATGGCCTTCGCGAAGACCATGACCGCTCAGTCAACTTGAACGGCGCCTATGACCGGGCCGAAGCCGCCATAAGGCTTGCTCTGGCCAAAGGATTCCGCGTCACGATCAACTGCACATTGTTTAACACGGCGGCTCCGCAACGCGTCGCCGACTTCTTCGACCGCATGATGGAACTCGGCCTTGATGACATTACCGTTTCTCCGGGATATGCCTATGAACGCGCGGTCGATCAGGGGCATTTTCTCTCGCGCGAAGCTACCAAGAAGATGTTCCGGGAAATCTTCCGGCTTGGCAAGGAGCGCGTCAAGGCGGGCAAACCGAAATGGCGCTTTAGCCAATCGCCTTTATTCATGGATTTCCTTGCTGGAAACCAGACTTACGAGTGCACGCCGTGGGGCATTCCCGGCTATAGCATCTTCGGCTGGCAGCGTCCGTGTTATCTGATTGGAGAAGGGTATGCCAAAACCTATGGCGAGTTGATGGACGGAACCGATTGGGCTAAATATGGCGCGGGTCGATATGAAAAGTGCGCGAACTGCATGGTTCATTGCGGCTATGAGCCCACCGCCGCCGAAGACGCCTTCAGGCATCCCTTTAAAATGCTGAAAATCGCTCTTCAGGGTATCCGCACCGAGGGACCCATGGCCCCGGAACTCGACTTTTCGAAACAGCGCCCAGCCGAATTCGTTTTTAGCCGACATGTCGAAGACATGCTCGCGAAAATCAAGGGCACGGGAAAGACCGGGCAGGACAAGGTTGCATGAGCGCACAGTCCGTTCTTATCGCAGGGGCTAGCCGGGGAATCGGACTGGAATTAGCCCGGCAATACGCGTCTGACGGCTGGCGCGTCGTTGCCTGTTGCCGTGAGCCTAAAAAGGCTTTGGAACTTCAGGCTATTAGCAAAAATGTGCAGTGCGAAAGGCTGGATATCGTTGAGGCAGGAAGCATCTCTGCCCTTGCGGGGAAACTTGGTGACGCCCGTCTTGACCTGCTTATCGTTTCTGCGGGGATGTTTTCCAGCGTTTCGGGGGTCACCGCTTCCGATATCGATCCGACGCAATGTTTCGGTTCGCTTGATACCGATGGCTGGCTTAAAATCCTGCGGACAAACACCGTCGCGCCGGTTATGGTGGCCGAGGCTTTCCGCCGCAACCTGAAAGGGGGAAAGCTTGTTTTCCTTTCGAGCCGGATGGGTTCCATCGAACGCATCCGCCGTCCAGGCGACATCGCTTACCGGTCGAGCAAGGCCGCTCTGAACGCGGCCATGAAAAGCATTTCCTTTGATCTTAAAAAGGATGAAACCATCGCCGTTTGCCTCCACCCCGGCTTTGTAAAAACGGAGACGGGCGGCGCGAAGGCCGAAATCATGGCCGACGAGAGCGTGCGTGGTATGCGCAAGGTTATTGCGTCGCTGACGTTGGAAAACACGGGACAGTTCTTTAACTACGACGGGCAAGTGCTTCCATGGTAAAGGTTTCTCCTTCTCTTCAAGCTTTGGGGCAGCGCGGCTGCGATTTTCTTGGATGCGAACTCGCCATCATGGGCGGCGCGCTGAGCTGGATCTCGGAAAAACATCTTATTTCCGCGCTTTCAAATCATGGCGGCTTCGGCGTCCTCGCCTGCGGATCGATGGGACCTGAGTTGTTGCTTAAGGAAATTCAAGCCACAAAATCCATGACTTCCAAGAACTTCGGGGCCAATCTTATTGTGATGCATCCGGAGCTGGGCGCTTTGATAGATGTGTGCCTTTCTGAAAAAGTTTCGCACATCGTTTTGGCAGGAGGATTTCCTTCTGCGCCCCTCATCAAGAAAATCAAGGACGCTGGGACGAAAGTTTTGTGCTTCGCTCCGACGGCTGCGCTTGGGAAAAAGCTGGTTCGGATGGGAGCCGATGCCATCGTCATTGAAGGCACCGAAGCCGGGGGTCACATAGGCCCGGTCAGCACCTCGGTACTGGCGCAGGAAATTTTGCCAGAAATTCGCGATGTCCCTGTTTTTGTGGCGGGGGGCATAGGACGAGGGGAAGCAATAGTATCATATCTCGAAATGGGGGCCTCAGGCGTTCAACTGGGCACGCGCTTTGTCTGCGCGACCGAAAGCATTGCGCATGCCAACTTCAAAAAAGCATATATCCGAGCGGCAGCCCGCGACGCGATGCCTTCTGTGCAGACCGATGAGCGTTTTCCTGTCATTCCTGTACGAGCGATCATTAATGAGGGCTGCAAGAAATTTATGCAGAAACAACGCGAGGTTATCGCGCGCTTTGACTGCGGCGAATTAACGCGCGAACAAGCCCAACTGGAAATCGAACATTTTTGGGCGGGGGCTCTGCGCCGTGCGGTCATTGATGGCGATATCGAGACTGGCTCAGTTATGGCGGGCCAAAGCGTGGGCCTTGTGAAGCAGGAACAACCAATTGCGGAGATTTATGAGGAACTTGTGACGCAAGCGGAAAAATCTCTGGAAGACTGCGCGAAGAAAAACAAATGCGGGGAATACTGACTTTCTTTTCAGATTGATCGGAATCAGGGCATTCAGCCCGCTTTTTGGTTTTTTTTGGGAGATATAAGCCTTTCGTTTGCCTTTTTAAGGCACATCTTTTACATTCCGCCCATGTCGAAAAGCAGGCGTGAGGAGCGGAAGGCTGGTTTGGCCGCGCCGAAGAAACTAAGTTTGTACTCGGCAAGTACCCATCCCGAAAACCGAAAGGACAAAACCCCAACGCCAAAGCTTGAGAAGGAACCGGAAATGGTTTTTAACGAACCGGAACAGAAACAAAAGCACGAATCCGCCTATGACGCTCCCACTGAAAGGGAAATACGGGTCGTTGTGTCCGATCCTCAATCTTCCTCCTCCGAGCAACACCCACAGGGCTCCGACACCAAATCGTCAAAACCGCGCATCAAAACCGAACGCATCGGCGATCTACTGCGCGAAACGCGTTTGGAACGAGGCGATGATCTTTATCTGATCGCCGAATACCTTTGCATCAAGCCTTCATTCCTGATCGCGCTGGAAAACAGCCGCTATGATGAATTCCCAGCCGACGCGTATATCATTGGCTTCTTGCGCACATATGCCAACTTTTTGGGCATCGACGGCAAGGCGGCGATAGACCGTTATCGTTATGAAATGGCGGGGCGTCGCAAAAAGCCCGTTCTGGCGATGCCTGCCCCCGTCTCGGAAGGACGCGCGCCGTCGCCCATCGTGATGGTTGGCGCGACGATCGTCCTGATTTTAATTTATACGTTGTGGTACAATATTTCGTCGCCTAACCGGGCCGAGGTCCATACCGCGCCGCCCCTTCCTACAGCCGTTCAACCTGTTCCTGGAGCCGAAACTAATGCTGCCGCAGGTCTGACCGCACCGGTTTCGCCATCAGCAGCGCCAACAAATTCCACGCCTTCAACCACAGTAGCGCCTCCGCCTTCGGCCCCCGGACCGACGCCTCCAACGGCTTCCGAAAAACCTGAGGCCAAAGCACAGAGTTCAGACTCCCGTTCCTCCGATCTCGTTATCCCCCCCGCCTCGCCCGGAATCGTCGTGACGGCGGGAGGCTCTCCGGCCAAGAATTCGTTCCTGGACGATCCAAAAGCGAAAGCCGACGCCGACAAAATCGAGAAGAAAGCTTTGGCTGACGCGTCGAAAGACGAAAGAAAGCTTCAGGCGGAAACAAAGAAAATCGAAGCCGAAGCGGCGAAGAAAGCCGCCGATGCCGAAAAAACAGCCGACGCAAACAAAAAGGCGGAGGCGGAGGCGGAAGCCAAAGCCAAGCTCGACAAGAGCTCGGATGACAAGTCGCGCATTGTCATCAAGGCTACGGAAAATAGCTGGGTGATGATTGTCGATGACTCCGGCAAAACGATTCTCGACAAGGTTTTGAGACCCGGCGATACATTCAGGGTGCCCAACACTCCGGGCCTATCAATGACAACCGGCAACGGCAATGGGATTTCTGTTCTGCTTGATGGTAAGGAAACCCCCAAAGTCTCCACTGGCGCTCCCCACGTGGTGCGGAATATTGCCTTGGATCCTGGATCTCTTTTGAACCCAAAAGCGGAATAGTGCGCTAACTGGTTGAGGCTGTTAGGTGCGGCGCAAGATATTTGCCTGTGTAGCTCCCCTTCGCGCACGCAATCTCTTCGGGGGTCCCCGTCGCGACGATTTGCCCGCCCGCGTCGCCGCCTTCAGGTCCGAGATCGATAATGTAATCCGCTGTCTTGATGACTTCGAGGTTATGCTCGATAACCACCACGGTGTTCCCCTGATCGACAAGCGCATGAAGCACGTCAAGCAGCTTCCGCACGTCGTCGAAGTGCAGCCCCGTGGTCGGCTCGTCGAGGATATAAAGCGTTTTTCCAGTGGCTCTACGCGACAATTCTTTAGCGAGCTTAACGCGCTGGGCCTCGCCGCCCGAAAGCGTCGTCGCGGACTGCCCGATCTTGATATACGATAGCCCCACGCGCGCAAGCGTTTCCATCTTATCGCGGATGGAAGGCACGGCCTTGAAAAACTCGGTGCCCTCTTCGACCGTCATGTCCAGCACGTCCGCAATGCTTTTCCCGCGATAAAGAACTTCCAGCGTCTCACGGTTATATCTTTTTCCAAGGCACTCCTCGCACGTCACGAAAACGTCCGGCAAAAAATGCATCTCGATCTTGATCGTCCCTTCGCCTTCGCACGCCTCGCACCGCCCGCCTTTGACGTTGAACGAAAAACGACCGGCCCCATACCCACGCGCCTTGGCCTCGGGAAGCCCCGCAAACCATTCGCGAATGGGCGTGAACGCGCCGGTATAGGTCGCGGGATTCGATCTCGGCGTCCGCCCTATCGGCGATTGGTCGATATCGACAATCTTGTCGATGAACTCGACGCCCTTGAAGACCTTGTAAGGTGCGGGCACATCACGCGCTTTGTTGAGCTTCCGCGCAAGAGCTTTGTAAAGAGTCTCGGTAATCAGCGTGGACTTGCCACCGCCCGAAACGCCTGTCACTGCCGTGAACGTCCCCAGAGGAAATCGAACGTCGATATTCTTGAGATTGTTCCCCGACGCGCCAAGAATTTCAAGCCACATCCCTTTTCTCGGCTCGCGCCGCGTTGGAGGAACGGCGATGGATTTCTTCCCGGTCAAATACTGCGCCGTTATGCTTTCCGCGCATTTCTCGACCTCCTGAGGGGTCCCCGCCGCGACAACCCTTCCGCCATGAACGCCAGCGCCGGGCCCGATGTCGATGAGGTAGTCAGCCTGCCGGATAGCATCCTCGTCATGTTCAACCACCAGCACCGAATTGCCAATATCCCGTAGCCGTTTCAACGTTTCCAGCAGCCGCGCGTTGTCGCGTTGATGTAGCCCGATGCTCGGCTCATCAAGCACATAAAGCACGCCCGTCAGCCCCGATCCGATCTGCGAGGCCAATCGAATGCGTTGACTTTCGCCTCCTGATAAAGTCCCCGACGCGCGCGACAGCGCGAGATACTCGAGTCCCACGTTATTGAGGAACCCGAGCCGTTCATTGATCTCTTTCAGAATCCGCGCCGAAATCTCGCGCTGCTTTGACGTCAATGCTTTCGGAAGGTCCTGAAACCACTTTTTCGCCGCCTTGATCGACATCTCGGCGATCTCGCTGATGTTCTTGCCTGAGATTTTGACGGCCAGGGCTTCGGGCTTGAGCCTCATGCCGTGGCAGACTTCGCATGGCTTGCTGTTCTGATATTTCGAAAGCTCCTCGCGCATCCAGTCGCTTTCGGTCTGCCTCCAACGGCGCCCGATATTGGGAATGACGCCTTCGAACGACTTGGTATTCCGGAAACTTCGCGACTCGTCCTCATATTCAAACGTAATTTTCTTGTCCCCGGTTCCGAACAGAACGGCGTCGCGAAACGCTTGCGGCAAGGACTTCCATGGCACATCGAGCGACGCCTTGAATGACCGCGCCAGAGACTCCAGTGTTTGCACATAGAAAAGCGACGTGATCCCTTTCCATGGCGCAATCGCCCCGTCCCTGATGCTGAGTTCCGGATCGGGGATGACAAGCTCGGGATCGAAGTAAAGCTTGTCCCCAAGCCCGTCGCAATTGGGGCAAGCTCCATGCGGATTATTGAATGAGAAAAGCCTTGGCTCTATTTCCTCGATCGTAAACCCGCTGACGGGGCACGCGAACTTCGATGAAAAAGTCGTCGCCTTTCCGTTCGACGCGTTCTCGACAAACAACAGTCCGTCCGAAATCTTCAGCGCCGTCTCAATGGAATCCGGCAGCCTGTTGTCGAGGTTCGGTCTTACGACAAGCCGGTCCACGACAACCGAAATGTCGTGCTTCTTATTCTTGTCGAGCGCCGGGGTTTCATCGAGATCGTAAACTTTTCCATCGATTTTGACGCGCTGGAACCCCTGTTTTTTCAGGTCCAGCAATTCCTTCCTGTATTCGCCCTTGCGCCCGCGCACAAGCGGCGCAAGCAGCATGATTTTGGTTCCCTCGGGCATCGCGCGAATGCGGTCCGCCATCTGCGTCACGGTCTGGCTTTCGATAGGCAGCCCCGTCGCAGGCGAATATGGAATCCCGATGCGCGCAAAAAGAAGCCGCAGGTAATCGTATATTTCGGTCACCGTCCCTACGGTGGAGCGCGGATTTTTCGACGTTGTCTTCTGCTCGATCGAAATCGCGGGAGAAAGCCCGTCGATGGAATCCACATCGGGCTTCTGCATCATGTCAAGAAACTGCCGCGCGTAGGACGACAGGCTTTCGACATATCGCCGCTGGCCTTCGGCATAAATAGTGTCGAACGCAAGCGACGATTTCCCAGACCCCGAAAGCCCCGTAAGTACGACTAGCCTGTCTCTTGGAATCGTCACGCTTATGTTTTTAAGATTATGCTGGCGCGCGCCGCGCACATGTATTTCCTTTTGCATGGGCGCACTATGGAATTTTCTGGAAGAAAATGCGAGTCTTTTTGTACTTGTTTTGTTCTTTTAGACGATATAACCTTCTGGACTCAGGTAGGCAAAAGTCTAAAGTCCCGAATCCACAAATTATTCCGGAGATCCTCATGGCAGGCAGCGTCAACAAAGTCATCCTCATCGGCAATCTGGGTCGCGATCCCGAGGTCCGCACGTTCCAGAACGGCGGGAAAGTCGCCTCCTTTTCGCTGGCCACCTCTGAAACATGGAAAGACAGAACCACCGGCGAGCGCAAAGAAAAAACGGAATGGCACCGCATTTCGGTTCTGAACGAAAAGCTTGTGGAAGTCGTCGAACGCTATGTGAAAAAAGGCTCAAAACTTTTTATCGAGGGCCAGCTTGAAACCCGCAAATACACGGACAAGGACGGACAGGAACGCTATACGACTGAAGTCGTTCTCCGCCCCTTCAGAGGCGAATTGACGATGCTCGACAGCGCAAACGGCAGTCGCAGCGGCGCAAGCGTTCCGCCTCCGACGGAAGAGCAAGCCTTTGGCGGCAGCGCATCCTCGGGTGGAAGTGTCGGCTCGAGCGCGGACATTGACGATACGATCCCGTTTTAAAGGTCCGTCGTGCCTAAAATAGCCCTCATCTCCGGCGCGGATAAAAACTACTTTCCTCTGCTGATCGAATGGATCGACTCTGTTCGGCGCTTCAAGGAAAGCGAAGGCATGGACATCTGCGTGATCGACTCGGGCATGACCTCCGAGCAGCTCGCAACGGTAAAACCCTTTTGCAAATCCATTGTCTGTCCCGAGTGGCCCGCAGACCTGCCCGAAAGAAAGCTTAAGGGCAACGAGGGCTTGAAAACGAACGTCTGCCGCCCTTTCATTCGCGAGATTTTTCCCGGTTACGACACTTATATGTGGATGGACGCCGACACATGGGTGCAAGAATGGTCGAGCGTCCAAATGTTCCTCGACGCCGCAGACAAGAAAAAAGACCGCTTTGTCGCGACGAACGGCGCGGACCGCAATGCCCCAAAACTGTTCCGCATCAAATGGCTTTGGCGGTGGCCTCGGCGCGTTACCAATTTTTATTTCAATAATACGGCCAAGCCGTTCGGCTTTGCTGCGGCTCAAAAGCTTTGCGCTCAAGCCGTCATCAACGCAGGGTGCTTTGCCCTCTCTGCCCAAGCGCCCCATTGGGATCGTTGGAAAAAGCTGATCGTCAAAGCTGCGAATAAAGGAAAACTTTTCACTTCCGACCAGATTTCGCTGGGCGTCATGATCTATATCGACGGTTACAAGGCCGAAATGCTTCCATCTTACGCACACTGGTCATGCAATCTCGCGCCGCTGTGGGACCCCCAGAAAAAAGCGTTCGTGGAACCCTCGACCCCGCATATGGCGCTTGGAGTTTTGCACATGCATGGCATTGATGAAGAGCGGGCGAGCAAAAAGAACAAGCGCCTCTATGAAACGACAGACGGCGGGCAAATCGAACTTAATATCCGCAATCCGCACATCGACGGTGGTGATATGCTGACGGTGCGGATGAAACGCAAGTAGTCCGATGGAAAATCCCTCCTTCATCCACCTCCGCGTTCACTCCGCATACTCGCTTGCCGAGGGCGCGATCAAAGTTCACGAAGACCATCCGAAAGACGGCGGCAAGAATCCGCGGAAGGACGTTCTTGAGCTGTGCCTTCAACATCAAATGCCCGCCGTAGCGTTGACCGACAAGGGCAATCTTTTCGGCGCTCAGGAATTCGGCCAGTACGCCTCAGAAGCCGGAATCCAGCCGATCATTGGCAGCCAACTCGCGGTCCTGCGCCCAGAACAGGCGACTATCAAAACCTTGGCGCGCGAGGCTTATGACCAGATCGTTCTTCTTGTCCAAAATGAAACCGGTTACCGCAATCTCTCATTCTTGACGTCGCAGTGCTATATCAACTTCGACAGGTCCGATCCTTATATCACCGCTGCCGAACTTGCTGAACATGCCGAAGGACTGATCGCTCTTTCCGCCAATATCGAAGGCGAGATCGGACGGCTGCTTTTTGCAAACCAAAGGGATGCCGCCGAAGCGGCTGTCCAGAAATATTCAAAGCTCTTTCCGGGCCGCTTTTACATCGAGCTTAACCGCCACAACGGCGGCGCGGCGGGAGCGAACGAACAGCGCACCGAAAACGACCTTATTGACTTCGCATATAAATACGACCTGCCACTTGTCGCGACCAACGACGTCTACTTCGGCAGCCCTGACATGTACGAAGCTCATGATGCTTTGCTTTGTATCGCCGACAAGCGGGTTCTTGCGGAAACGGACCGCCGCCACGTTACGCGCGACCACTATTTCAAATCCGGCGCAGAAATGCGCGCTCTTTTCGCGGATCTTCCCGAGGCATGCGACAATACGCTGGCGATTGCGCGGCGCTGCGCGTTCATGCCGCCGAAACGGAAATGCATTTTCCCGGAATCGACAACGAGCGAAGGCCGCACCGAGGTCGAAGAATTACGCGACCGCGCCGTCAAGGGTCTTGAAGCCCGCCTCGACGCGGTGAAAATCTCGGACCGCGAGCCTTACCGTAAAAGGCTTGCTTTCGAACTCGACATCATCATCAAGATGGGGTTCGCGGGGTACTTTCTCATCGTCTCTGACTTTATCACATGGTCCAAAAACAATGGTGTGGCCGTGGGTCCCGGACGCGGTTCCGGCGCTGGCTCGGTCGTCGCATGGTCGATTCTGATTACGGACCTCGATCCCTTGCGTTTTGGCCTTCTGTTCGAGCGATTCCTTAATCCTGAACGCGTTTCGATGCCTGATTTCGACGTGGATTTCTGTCAAGAGCGGCGCGAAAAAACCATCGAATATGTGCAGAACAAGTATGGTCCCGACCGAGTGGCTCAAATTATCACCTTCGGCAAGTTGCAGGCTCGTGCGGCCCTGCGCGACGTAGGCCGCGTGTTGGGCATACCGTATGGCTATGTCGATAAGATTTGCAAGCTCGTGCCGAACAACCCAGCCAATCCCGTAACGCTCGCCCAAGCTATCGAGGGAGAGCCTCAGCTTCAGCAGATGCGGGATCAAGATCCTCAAGTCGCGCAGATGATGGACGTTGCGCTCAAGCTTGAGGGACTATTCCGCAACGCCTCGACGCACGCGGCAGGCATCGTGATCGGCGACCGTCCGCTGGTCGAACTTGTTCCCCTCTATCGAGACCCCTCTTCCGCCCTGCCCGCCACGCAGTTCAACATGAAAACGGTCGAAGCGACCGGCCTCGTCAAATTCGACTTTTTGGGCCTCAAAACTCTTGACGTTTTGCAAAGGGCCGTCGAACTCATCAAGCTCAGAGGCGTAACTATTGACCTAAGCCACATCCCCCTGGACGACACAAAAACCTATCAAATGATGGCGAAGGGCGACACTACCGGGGTGTTCCAGTTGGAAAGTTCGGGAATGCGCGACGTTCTGCGCAAGCTGAAGCCCAACCGTTTTGAAGACATTATCGCTCTCGTGGCCCTTTACCGCCCCGGCCCGATGGACAACATCCCGACCTATATCAAGCGTAAGAACGGCGAAGAAAAGGTTGAATACCTCCACCCCTGCCTGCAACCCATTCTTGAAGACACGTTCGGCATTTTGATCTATCAGGAGCAGGTTATGCAGTCCGCGCAGTTGCTTGCGGGCTACAGCCTTGGCGGAGCGGATCTTTTGCGCCGCGCCATGGGCAAGAAGAAAGTCGCCGAAATGCAGGCCCAGCGCGCGACATTTATCAAGGGCGCGGCGGAGAAGCATAACCTGCCTGCCGATCAGGCAGGCATGATTTTCGACCAGATCGACAAGTTTGCGGGCTATGGCTTTAACAAGAGCCATGCGGCGGCCTATGCGCTCGTTGCGTATCAAACTGCATATCTGAAAGCCAATTATCCCGTCGAGTTTTTTGCCGCCGCGATGACTTTCGAAATGGGCGACACCGACAAGCTTAACAACTTCCGCCAAGAGCTTGCCCGCAACCGCATTCCTCTCCTTCCTCCCGACATCACAAAGTCCAACATTACCTTTGCCGTCGAAACGCTTGGCGGCGAAAAAAGAAGCATTCGTTATGCCTTATGCGCCATCAAAGGCGTGGGCACGGCGGCCATGCAAAATTTGATTGAAGCCCGCAGTAAGACCTCGTTTCATACGCTGTTCGACATTGCCGAGAATATAGACCCGCATGCCGTGAACCGGAAACAATGGGAAAGCCTTGCTTATGCGGGGGCTTTCGACACGCTGAACAAAAACCGGGCGCAGGTCGTGGCCAGCATCGACCTCCTGCTGAAACACAGCCAGCAAAAAAACGCCGAACGCGCGAGCGGTCAAACCAACATGTTCGGTGGCGCAGATGGCGCAGACCGCCCTTGCCTTCCGGCAACGAAGAACTGGGACGAACTCACGCGCCTGCAACACGAGTTTACCGCACTGGGCTTCTACATGTCGGCGCACCCGCTTGACAATTACCGCGCTTTCCTCGACCGCATCGGCGCGGTTCAGGTCAACAAAATCGCCGAAAAGCAGCGCAGCGCATCGTCGTCCCGTTTCCGCCTTGCGGGCATTGTCGTCTCAAGGCAGGAGCGCACATCGAAGCAAGGGAACAAGTTTGCCTTCGTTCAGTTATCGGACGGCGGAGGTGCTTTTGAGGTAACGGTTTTTTCAGAACTTCTTGCCGCCAAAAGAGACATCCTTGAAGCGGGCCAGGCGGTTCTGATCGAAGCGGACGCACAATCCAACGCTCAAAGCCGGGGTGGCGAGGGCGCTCCGGACCTCCGCTTTATCGCAAGAAACATCGAACTGCTTTCCGAGGCCGCCGCGCGTTCAGCGCGAGGTGTGCGTATCAAGCTTTTTGAGCCATCTCCTGTCGGAGAAATTCAGGCCATCCTTTCCGCTGCCCCGAAAGGCCGGACCCAAGTCGTCCTTGCGCTTGAACTCGACGACGGCGAGGAAGCCGAAGTGGAGCTTCAAGGTTCATGGGCGCTAAACGAAGCCCTGAAATCGAAACTGCGCCAGATAGGCGACGGGCTGGAAGTTTTGGAATATTAGACAAATTTTTGAAATAATATTTCTCAAAAGACGCGAACAGCCTGATTTCAAAGCGCTCCTGTTTATAGCTCCTTAACCATAAGGCGCTCATAGTGACTCCGTGATGTAATACAGAAGCACGGCTTTTTGTCGGATAACCTCATGATCTTGGCGCTGACTTTCGTTCACGCGGCAGTCCTGATTATCGCCGCGAGCCTCTTTGTGGTGGCCGCGATAAGCGATATGCGTGCATACCGGATTCCCAACGCCGTATGTGCGCTGCTGTTGACGGCCTTTCCAGCCTATGTGGCGACCTCGCCTATTCCGTTGAACTGGAAGGAAAACATTTTTGTTTTAGCCATCGTATTCTCTGTCGGATTCGCTTGTTTTTTAGGGAATATTGTCGGTGCGGGAGACGTAAAACTGCTTTCCGTCGCAAGTCTTTGGGCGGGACCAGCGTTAATTGGAGAACTTTTAATGGTTACGGCCTTCGTTGGTGGAATTGAGTCCCTTGCAATCACAGTCGTCCGGCACCTAAGCGGAAAAAAAATGTATCCAGCAAAGAAATTAGTCAAAACCGAGGTTCCATACGGCATCGCTATTTCCGCAGGCGGCCTTGCTGTTTTGGGGATGATGGCCCATTCAGCCTTTGTCCGGCTAGGTTAGGAGGTTCTTATGGCTTCGCGAAAAATCTCTCTCCTCGCAGCCGCAACCATTGTGGCAATCGGCACCGCGGCGCTGGTGAAAAACATGAGCCAGCCCGAGCCCAAACAAGCTCAATCCCTCCCCGAGATTGCTGCCATTGAAATAGCCATTGCGGCGCACGATCTTCCGACAGGAACGATTCTAAAGGAATCCGATCTCAAATGGAGCCGCTGGGCGGCCAATGCCGACACAAGCGCAATGCTCGTGAAAGGTAAAACCGTTCTTGCCAACTATGCCGGAGCTGTTGTCCGCGACGGGTTCCGCGCGGGCGATCCCATTATGGCCTCTCGCGTTGCGCACTCAAAAGATCAGGGTTTTTTGGCTGCGGTCCTGACGCCGGGAATGCGCGCCATGTCCGTCTCCCTGTCGCCGACATCGCAGGTAGCGGGCTTTATCTTTCCGGGCGACCGCGTCGATGTCATCCTGACCCACAGCTTCAGCCGCAAGGATGTTTCGGCGCTTAGTGACCGCCATGTGAGCGAAACGGTATTGCGCAAAGTTCGCGTTTTGGCGCTCGATCAGAGGAGCAACAACCAGTCGAAAGATCCCAAAGTATCGCAGTTGGCCACGCTTGAAGTGAGCCCGAAAGATGCCGAAAAACTGGCCTTGGCAGTCGAAATCGCGTCCGAGCAGGGCGGAACGAAAACCGCGCTGACACTCATCCTGCGCAGCCTCGCGGCAGACGAGGCAATCGACGCGAAAGCGGAGGAAAAATTCACGCCTACCTGGGATAACGAAGTCAGTAGATCCTATCCGGATTCAAATGGAGATGATGGCCTCATTCACCGCGTTCAAGTCATGCGCGGAAAAAACACGACTGAAAACGTATTTGAGCGTCAAAGGTAGAACCGATGAAGCGCATCCTTTCCCTTTTCCTGTCGGTATTTTTCCTCGTCTCTCCCCCGGCGCAGGCAGCCGGGCAACCGCTATCTTTGCTTGTTGACCATGGCGTTCCACTAACGCTAAGCGGCGCCGCAACATCGGTTTTTATCGCCAATCCCGATATCGCCGATGTGCAGGTCATGTCGCCAACGCAGGTGATGCTGTTTGGAAAGCGCACGGGCGAAACGACTTTCGTTGCGACAAATGCCAGAGGGACTGTGCTTGCCCAGCGGACGCTTGTCGTCTCGCAGGACTTGACTTCGCTGCGCGAAGAATTGAGAGCCGCCATTCCCGGCAATAATGTTTCCGCAAAAGCGGTTCCCGGCGGCATCATTCTGACAGGCACAGCTCAAGATCCCACAGCGGTCACCGATGCCTACAAAATCGCCATGCGCTATTTGCCCGCCAACGGCGACATCATCAACCGCGTCCAGATCGCAGGAAGCAACCAAATTCAGATCCGCGTCCGCTTCGCCGAAGTCCAGCGCAATATAGACAACTCTCTGGGCTTTAATTGGCAAGCCCTTCTTTCCGATAACTCCTTTGCAGTGGGCCTTGCCACGGGCGCAAGCGTCAGCGCCGACAGCATTCTCGGAATGCGGCCCAATAACACGAGCCTCAGCACGTCGAACTACATTGTCGGCGCGTCGCAAAAGTTCAAAAACTTCTCGATCGCGGCGGTTATAGACGCCCTTGAACAGGAAGGCCTCCTCACCATGCTTGCCGAGCCTAACCTGACCGCGATGTCGGGAGAAACCGCGAACTTCCTTGCGGGCGGCGAGTATCCGATACCCGTTCCGCAAGGCAATGGAACAATCAGCATCACATACAGATCGTATGGAATCTCACTCGCGTTCACGCCGACGGTGCTCAACGGAAACCGCATCAGCCTGCACGTCCGGCCCGAAGTCAGCGAGCTTTCCGATGTGGGCGCGGTTGTTTCGAACAACATCACGGTGCCTGCGCTCGTGACACGCAAAGCGGAAACCACCGTCGAGGTCGCAAGCGGCGAAAGTTTCGCCATCGCGGGCCTCGTGAACAACAAGCAAAGGGAAACGGTCAATAAGTTCCCGGTGCTGGGCGATCTGCCGATTCTCGGCGCGCTATTCCGCTCCGACCATTTCATCAACGGCCAGACGGAACTGGTCGTGATCGTCACCCCGTATATCGTCAAACCCTCGAAACACGCGTTGTCCGCACCGACCGACGGTTATTCGCCGCCCTCCGAAACTGAACGCCTCGGCGAACGGAGATACAGCAGCGGCGACCCGAACGCGCGCCCCATTTCGGGCGAGCCCACCGCTGTTCGGACAGCTCCAGCCCCCCTCCCCGCCCCCGTCACCCCGGTGTCCAGGATGGAGAAACCTGCGGCGGTCGTTACCCAGCCCGAGATCCAATCTCCGAGCCTCGAGCCCCAAACCCCAACGCCGCTTGTTCTGCATCCCGCGAGAGATGCCCTTAAGAGCGGCGGCTTGCTAGTGGAGTAGGCAATGAATTGCATCGGCTATTCTTTTTTTGCTCTCGGTTTCCTCGCTCTGGCGGCATGCGACTCGTTCGCTCCGACGCCGAGACCGGATTACACCATTCATGTCGTGCCCGGCGCGCATGGCAGCGCTGTCGCGATTCCTCCGAACTGCCCTAGCTGGAATGACGCCCTCGCGAACCGTTTCGATAACCAGCCTTTGCCCCAATTCGGTTGCGCGACGGCGCGCAATCTTGCGGTCCTCGTTGAGAACCCGAACGACTTGGTCGAGGGCCGGAATCTCGCTTCCCAGCGCAGCGTGACGGCTATCGGCGCTATTCGTCGCTACGACAACAACCAGACTCGCGGCCTTTTGATACCGGTTCAGGAAACAAGTTCGACGGGAGCGACAACCGCTCCGACAGGGAGTTCCGCATTGACGGGGGAAATAACGACGCCATCAACCGGCGGAGGAGCTTCAGAGTCATCGCCATGAGCGGTTTTTTTTCAGGACATGCTCAAGATTCCGTGATGCACGGCGAATTCATGGGCTTTGCGCTCGACGATGAATCGCTGACGTCTCTGCGTGGCTGGGCGGAACGACAGGGATATCCCCAAGGCGTGGTTCAGCAGGGAGACCTCGAATTTTTCTCAAAGCTTCTTGAAAAAGCTTCTCCACCCAAGATCGCGATTGTGGACATCGACAGCCTTGCCGATCCGATCGCTGCCACAGGACGAATTGTCAACCTGTGCGGCAGCGAATGCCGACTCGTCCTGATTGGCGCGAA
>JAQVZU010000096.1 GCA_028708035.1 Alphaproteobacteria bacterium | reverse complement strand
CGCGCATGACAAACAAAGAATATCCCCAGCCCATCGGCGCCAAATGCTCCGCAACGCAGGTAGTCGTCCCCGTTAATGGAATTTCCTTGGTTGGAGACTTATGCATTCCAGGCGAGGCCAAAGGAGTGGTCATCTTCGCGCACGGAAGCGGCAGCAGCCGCCTGAGTCCGCGCAACACTTTTGTCGCCAATGCGCTGAACCAACGGAACATAGCGACGCTTCTGGTAGATCTTTTGACCGCCGAGGAAGACGTCATTGACGAGCAAACCCGCGAATTCAGATTTGACATCCCCCGGCTAGCGGGACGATTGGCAAAAATCGGGGAATGGGCCGAGAAACAAAGCCATCTGAGCGGCATGAAGATCGGCTATTTCGGAGCCAGCACCGGCGCTGCGGCGGCGCTGGTCGCGGCTGCCAAGCAACCTATGCTCGTCGCCGCCGTCGTTTCGCGCGGGGGCCGTCCTGATTTTGCAGAACACCGCCTCGGGGACGTTAAAGCGCCCGTGCTCCTTATTGTCGGAGGCCGCGATGAGCAAGTCTTAATGTGGAACAAAGCATCGCTTGAAAGGCTCAACAAAGACTCCCGCCTTGAGGTCGTACCCGGCGCAACGCATCTGTTTGAAGAACCTGGGGCGCTCGAATCCGTCGTTCAGTTTGCCGCAGATTGGTTTGAACGGCATTTCGATTGAAAGGAGCCTCGTAATGGCCGGTGATGATGGGGACTCAAAATCGTATATTTGGTATTTTATCTTCGCCCTCTGGCTTATGCTTGCGATCAATTACTTTTGGACACGCCAAGATGTCGAGCAAATCCCTTACAGCAAATTCCAACAGAATCTTGCCGAAAAGAAAATCGACAACCTCGTCGTGGATAATCAGGTCATATATGGCGATTACGTGACGCCCGTCGATGGGAAAAAGCGCTTCGTAACTCCTCGTGTGGCCGAAGACATCGCAACCGATCTTTCTAAATACGGCGTTCATTACACCGGCGTTTTTCGCAGTCCCCTTGTTCAGGCTATCCTGTCGTGGGTCGTTCCGGCGCTAGCTTTTTTCGCGATATGGTATTTTCTGATGCCTCGCTTTACTGAAAAGGGCGGCGGCTTTATGGCTATCGGTGCGAATAAAGCCAAGGTCTACGTCAACAAAGACACCGGCGTTACATTCGCCGATGTTGCGGGAGTCGACGAAGCGAAGGAAGAGCTTGAAGAGATTATCGACTTTCTGAAATCTCCTGAAAAATACAGCAGGCTGGGCGGACGTATCCCTAAGGGCGTTTTGCTCGTGGGGCCTCCTGGCACCGGTAAAACCCTTCTTGCCAAAGCCGTCGCAGGCGAGGCCAAGGTTCCATTTTATTCAATTAGCGGATCGGAGTTTATTGAAATGTTTGTCGGCGTCGGTGCTGCGCGCGTCCGCGATCTTTTCGAGCAGGCGCGCAACAATGCGCCTGCGATTATTTTTATCGATGAACTCGACGCCTTGGGCCGCGCCCGGGGAGCCTTTCCTGCCTTTGGCGGGCATGACGAACGCGAGCAGACGCTGAACCAGCTTCTTGCCGAGATGGACGGGTTCGACACAAGCGAAGGCGTTGTCATTCTCGCAGCGACCAACAGGCCGGAAATCCTTGATCCTGCTCTCCTGCGCGCCGGACGCTTCGACAGGCAGGTTCTGGTAGACCGCCCTGATATGAAAGGTCGCGTTCAAATCCTCCAAGTCCACACGCGCAAAGTCAAGCTCTCGCCCGATGTCGATCTTGGCAAAGTCGCTGCCATAACAACCGGTTTTTCAGGCGCAGACCTTGCAAACCTCGTTAACGAAGCCACGCTCGAAGCTACGCGGAGGAAAGCGAATGCCGTTGGCATGGAAGACTTTACGTACGCCGTCGAGCGTCTTGTGGCCGGGTTGGAAAAGAAAACGCGCATCCTGACGCCGTTCGAACGCCGTGTTGTCGCCTATCATGAAATGGGCCATGCGCTGGCATCTATCGCTTTGCCCGGCGTGGACGTTGTGCACAAGGTTTCGATTATTCCCCGGGGCATCGGCTCGCTTGGATACACAATCCAACGTCCGACGGAAGACCGCTACTTGATGACCGAAGAGGAGCTGCAAAACAAAATCACAGTCCTGTTAGGCGGACGTGCCGCCGAAAAGCTTGTCTTTGGGCTTTCCTCGACCGGCGCCGCAGATGACCTTGTAAAGGCGACAGATATCGCGCACAGCATGGTGGCAAGATTTGGCATGGACGAGAGCCTTGGCTACGTTGCCTATGAAGAGCCTCGCACGACATTTTTAGATCCCGAGCTTCGACTCACAGATAAGAAATATAGCGAAGCCACCGCGATGAAAATCGACACCACTGTTCGCAATATCATCGCAGGGTGCTTTGATCGAGCCACAACAATTCTCAAGAACAACCGCGACATCCTTGAAGCTTGCGTTGTCGAGCTTCTGAAGACCGAACGCATCGAAGAGGAAAAACTTCGCGTCCTTACAAGAACGGTAAAACGGGCTAAAAAACCGGAAGCGAGCGAAAATCTTAAGAAAGAGTTTTGAAAGGCGACGTTCTCTCATCCACGAGATCCATTGGATGAATAGCCTCAACGGTTGAAGCTTGCGGCCCAATCGAGCTTTCGCCCTCGGCAATGACAACCCGAACAGGCGCGCCCACATCCAGCGAGCCGAACCCCGGATGAACCACGCTGTTCTTGTGGAAATAAACCTCCCGGTCGTCTGCGAGCCTGATGAAACCATATTCGGGAAAAAGCTCTATCACTCTCCCCAAGACCGGCATATCATGGCGTTTTATGTCGTCCCGTTGAATTCTTGCATAATCCTCCAGCTTCCGGGTGATCGCGGCAAACGCGTCGTTGATCGTCGGCAGAGGCATTTCATGCCGGTCGATTGCCTCCGAACTCCGGCTTGCAACAAGAATGTTTCCCGGAACCACCGCTTCAATCGTAATGCGGTAATGATTGCCGCGCCTGTGGCGCCGGTGGGGCATGTCTAATTTCACGTTCAAACTAATGAGGTGCCGGTAAAACCGCGCAAGATGGCTATACTTCTCCTTGATGATCGAAGTAACCGCCTCACTTCGATCCAGATTACGAAACGTGATTTCGAGCGGCTTGTCCATCAATCGTCGCCCTGCCCCATGCGGTCGCGTTCGCTTTGCAGAAGTTCGTAAACGCGCCGGACATGCTCGTTCATGGGCCTGTTCAGCGCCGCGCCCATGTAGTCATCATCGTTAAGCCATTCGAAGGCCTCGGCCACCTCCCCCGAAGTCGCTCCGGTTCGCACCACGTCAACGATGATATCGTCGTCAACGGGGCCAAGAATCCGTTGGATCTCGCTGCGAGTCGCAGCAAGACGATGCCTTTCCTGCTGCATGTCGGCACCTCATCGGGCAGTTGAAAGGATAAAACAAGTGGAACACTTTTGAGCGCATGAATGTTTGATGGGCATCAAATATGAAAATTTATGCGACTTCCTCGCATCCAGCACGAGGTGCCGATTCATAGCCGATTGGTGCGCCGTACAGGATAAATCTGTGTACTTGGAAATTCGATGACAAAAAAGAAGTTTCTCAAATTCGAATGGCACAAAATGCGGGGTGTTTTTTCTGCTAAGTGCTGGTGCCGATTGTCAGATTCGAACTGACGACCTACCGCTTACAAGGCGGTTGCTCTACCCCTGAGCTAAATCGGCGCCCCACTGAGATCCGCCTCTCTATCATAATATCCGGTCAACTAACAACTGGAAGTGCAAATATAATGCTGCTAGACCGAAGTCATGACGAATCCGCAACAAATGCTCGCCGAACTGCAATGGCAGATCGATATGGGAGCTGACGAGGCCATTGGAGAGCGCCCCGGACTTTCAAATTGGGACTTTAAGGCCTCTAATTGGAATTTAGCCGGAGTTTCTACAAAAACAGCTGAAAATAAACTCCGAGTCGAAGGTTTGCGCAGCAACTCCGGCTTTCAGAGCACAAAAAAAAGCACGATTATAGGGGGGTGGGAGACTCCCTTAACCAAAAACATGAGCGCAGCGCGGGCTATTCCCCGATCGACTTATCGGCCTTCCGCTAAATCCATAGATGAGCTTCGCGAGGAACTTTCGAGGTTCGAAGGATGCGGGTTGAAGACGACAGCCATGAATTTGGTTTTTGCAGACGGAGATCCTTCTTCACCAGTCATGTTCATCGGCGAGGCTCCGGGAGAGGATGAAGACCGCCAGGGCAAGCCCTTTGTCGGCGTCAGCGGGCAGTTGTTCGACAAAATGCTTTCGGCGGCGGGTTTGGCGAGAAAAGACATATATATATCTAATGTGCTCTTCTGGAGGCCTCCGGGCAACCGGACGCCGACCGATGCCGAGATAGCTTCATGCCTTCCTTTTGTTGAACGGCATATCGCTTTGGTTAAGCCCAAAATTCTGGCGCCTTTGGGCGGCGTCGCGGCCAAGACCCTTTTGCGGACGACCGAAGGAATTACCCGTCTTCGGGGTCGCTGGATGACCTATAACCCGCCGTCCGAAGCCGATTATGATAAGGCTATTCCATGCTTTCCACTTTACCATCCCGCATACTTGCTGCGTCAAGTTAGCGCAAGGCGTCAAGCCTGGAACGACATTTTATTGCTTAAAAAACGTCTAAACGATATTAATGCTTTGAAATAGCAACAAAAAAATTTTTAGATGCGATTTTTATTGTCTTTTTCGCTTGCCGAAAAGCTCGTCTCCACGTAGAGGGGGGCTTATGAGAAATATTCCGGCAAGAAAACAATTTGTCCGACGCCTGCCAAAGCTGGCAACGATGGCGTTCGTCTTTTGGGGGCTCAGTTCGGGCGCTTCGATCGACGCTGCGCCAGCGTCGATGATTCAGGGCTTGCCTCCACGCGTCGCTCCGGAAGAAAAAAGCTCACTTGGTAATGCTATTCACGTCCTTTCACCTCGCGATGCGACCCTGTACCGCGCAGCCTTCGCCGCTCAGCAAAAGGCAAACTGGGGTTTTGCCGATGAGGCTCTTGGTCAAGTTAATGATAAACGCCTCGCGGGGCATATTCTCGCCGATCGCTTTTTGCGCAGGGGCATGACTCTGGACGAAGCAAAAAGCTGGTTTGCTTCTTATGCTTCTCTGCCTGAGGCAGGGGATCTTTATTCCATAGCCAAGCGTTTGCGCGGGTTTTCCGGCGCGGGGATCAAAAAACCTTCGGGAACGGAGTGGACAGGAATTAACGGAGTCGATTCTCCGACAGTCTTCCGCAGTTCCAATGACAACAGCCGCTCGAGTACAGCCGCGCGTAAGGTTAATACCGCATCGCCACTTGTTAATCGAAACGATGTCGCAGCTCTGCCGTCCGGGAACTTTTCAAGCCGCATGGCTGCTTCCTTCTTTTACGGGGGAAATATCGGGAATGCACGGAAAGCCGCTCATACGGGCGCTCAAGCAGGGATTCCGCTTTCCCTGTGGATCGAAGGGCTTTCAACGTGGAAAGAGCGGGATTTTGGGACTTCAGCTTCGTCCTTTGCGAAGCTTGCGCGCTCGGAGGGGCTGACGGCTTGGAATAAAGCGGCTGCTTCATATTGGGCTTATCGGGCTAATAGCAGACTCGGAGACAAAGGGCAGGCTTATAGGTGGCTTGCCGAGGCAGCTAATTATCCTCAAACATTTTATGGAGCTTTGGCGGCCCAGTTGATGGGACGGCAGGCTGAACGCTCTTGGAGGCTACCCGAACTGAATGCCAAAGCTATCGAACGCCTTTCAGGACATACCCATGGATGGCAAGCTTTAGCTTTGGCGCAAGTGGGGCGGGTCGATCTGGCAGAGAGTGCGCTACGGCAGTTGCTCTCGAACGGTAATGTTCAGAAGCTTCAACCTGCGGCTTTGGCGCTGGCTGAAAAGGCTAACATGCCTTCGCTAGTCCTTGCATTGAGCGGCGTAGTGGCAAACGATGGAAAGCCTTTCGACGCTGCGCTTTATCCCTTGCCGCCTTGGCAGCCTGCAGGAGGGTTTAAGGTCGATCGGGCGCTTATTTATGCCATCATGCGCCATGAGTCCCAGTTCGATCCCGAAGCAATCAGTGTGCGCGGCGCTTGCGGTTTGATGCAGATCATGCCCGCGACTGCGCGGCACATCGACAAACTGCCGGTCAAAAGAGCCGCCAATGCCAATTGCGCGCACAGGCTGTTCGATCCGGAAACGAACGTCGAGATGGGGCAGCGGTATGTTCAGGCGCTTTCGGGCACACCCATGATCGGCAATAATCTTGTTTACCTGCTTGCCGCTTATAACGGGGGACCGGGGAATCTGGCGCGGTGGATGGGATCGGCGGACAAATCCGATCCTTTGCTGTTTATTGAAAGCCTGCCCGTCCGGGAGACACGCGACTATGTTCAGCAGATTTTGCTTCATTTTAGCATGTACAAGGCTCGGCTTTCGCAACCGGAGATCGGAAGAG
>JAQVZU010000095.1 GCA_028708035.1 Alphaproteobacteria bacterium | reverse complement strand
GCTGCGCTTGGCAAATACTCCAAAGACGCAAACACTGGTGGACCGGCATATTGCACGGTGGGGGGGCCGCCCGCCGGAAGATATTGAGGAGTCATAAGATTAGAGGGACCTGCGTATCGAGTTACCGGCAGCAGCGAGGGCTCTTGGTAACGAACAATTGGGCCAATGCTTGCCGGTGGATATATTGCAGTCGCGAGGTGTGCAAGACTGGCATACTCAGCAGTCGGCAAAGACGCCGCCGGAATATATCGGAGTGCCTCAAGGTTTGCTGGCCCAGTATAGGATGCAATGGGAAAAATTGCCGCCGGAGCGTATTTTAATGTCGCTAGATTGACAGGGCCTTCGTATCTGGGAGATGGAGCCATGCCCGTTGGAAGAAGACTTAAAGGTTCTGCATAATGAACGGTGGGGAAAACCGTTGCCGGGGCATACTTTAGCGTCGCAAGATTCGCAGATCCTTGATATTCGGGCACCGGAAGATATCTGACCGTTGCCAAATTCTGCGGAGGCGCGTAGCTGGCAACAGGTTGGTATGCGGGTGGTAAATATCTCATGGTTGCGTAGTATGGGGGCCCTATTACGCCAGCTCTTGCAAGAGATGGAGCAGCGCCCCCGGAAACGATGATTGGGGTAGTCGCCGGAGCAAGAGAGCGCGCTTCTTCTGTTTGCGGCGAAAGATAAAAACGAGGCGCGGCGACAGGAACGGGGCCTGGGGCCGTTTCTAAACGCGCCGCTTCTTCTATGCTTGCCTGCGGAAAGGGTTGGCGGAGACTCTGTGCAACGCGGCGCAATCCCATGCGGAAGTCTGGCGACAACTCTTTATCCATGGCGTAGCCCATCACCTGATGCTCCAGAGCCCTCACGGGAGGGGGCAATGCCGATAGCGCCGTTACCGTGGGAATAGGCTGAGAAGGAACTTTTTCTACTTTTTCTTCCCATCGCGGCACAGTCTGGCGAAGCTCGTAGACTTTTGCTTTCACAACATCGAGGATCTTCTTCTGTTCGGCGCTGAGAGGAACATAAGGCGGTTCTTCATACATTTCGGCGATCAGGCGCTCGGGTAGCTCGTATATTCCGACGTGAGTGTGCTGCTTACGGCTTCGGTCATCCTTAAGCGTGTGATAGCGGTAATTCAGCGGTGTCGAATGAACGGCGACGCCTCGGGCTGCTCGCAGCGCATTCGACGGAGGCACGTCGCGACGCGGGGACAAAAACATCGTCCGCTCCAAACGTTCTGCCGCGTCGAAAACCACCCATGTGGCCATCGCTTCGACATGGCGCGGAGGCTCAAGGCCGTCATTCGAGATCAGCACGGAAAGCTCAACGCCCTGTGCGTACAACGAACCCAAAAGAGGGAATACCGCTTCGGAAATTTTTTTGCATAGGCGTTGAGCCTCGTCTTCGCCGCCTCGAATAATCGGCCAATGAAGAAGCAGGTCGCGTTCAACACGGCCCGCGCCGGTTCTGAAAATAATCTTGCCAGGCGCGCGTTCAACAAGCTCGGCGATATAGTCGGCGAGATCGTTCGCTATAGGAGCTTCGCGAGGAGCGAAAACTTCTTCGGGATATGGAGCATAGTCGATCATGGACGCCATCCCCCTTTTCCTGATATGGGAGCGGCAAGCAGGATGTCAATGCTGCGCACGTAGGAATATGCGTGACTTTTGCAAGGCAAGCATGGGGTCGAAAGCATTTGGGGGCCGGAAAGAGATTTTCTTCGGAGACCATCTATAAAGTCTCGGAAGGCTTTTTATTGGTGGGCCCGGCAGGATTCGAACCTGCGACAACACCGTTATGAGCGGTGCGTTCTAACCGCTGAACTACAGGCCCTTCGTAGCATCGCGAGGCGTAAGGGATAACAGAAATTTTCCGTCTCGTCCAAGTGTTTAAGAAGTACACTTCACATTGAATCAATCCCCCAGACAAAGCGGAAGCGGGCTTCCCTTGAAGGGACTTTCCTCCCCGAATTGGCAAAGAGAAAGACCGCTGAAAACCAGCAAAAGGTTAAAAAACATCTTTTGCTGGATTCCCTTCAATTCGACGACCTCAGAGGGGCAGCTTTCAGGAAGCCGTTCCGCCAAAGGCCTCAATGTCAGTCTTCCGTCTCCGGGGCGTCGTATGTGAGGGCACAAAATACGTCTCAAGCTCTTGAAGCCTACGCTTCTCCTCCGAGGTAAAGCTGCCGTGGGCCTTGATGACCGTGTGGATCGCCGACAGGGACTCTTGCGCTGCCGCCTCCGTTGAATTGTCCAATAGCCTCGAAATGGCGCGAATAGCGTTCTGCTCGTCAAGAACGAGAATCTCATGCTGCTGCCGAAGCAGAGCCTTAAGTTCTGCATTAGACATCTTCGGAAGAGTCGTGCTCGCATCGCAAAGCTGCTTAAGCATCTTGAACTCTCTCTCATCGAAGCCGCCACCGCCGCGAACCACATACAGAAACGCGCGAGTCAACGCCTCAGGCAAGCCCCCCTCACCCGCCATCAGCATCAGCTCTTGTATCCGCTGCTCAATGTCGCGTTCGCGATCAAGATCGCGTCCGGCGGACTTTGAGTAAACCATCTTTTTGTTCAGCCCCAACGATGATTGCAATATTTTCGCCCCGTAGATCTCGAGGAAAACATGCTCTTCCAAGGAGTCGCGGCATTTCTTATAGCGGTCGAGCGCCGCAATAACGTTGTCCGAAATGATTTCCTGAATTTTCCAAAAGAAGTTGTCCTTGGAAGCTGGCCTACGGTTGGCCTTCGCCATCTCGGCAAACTTCGCAACATTGGCCATCAGCGGATTGCGATCGGAGAACATATTGAATCGGACACGAATGGGATGCGTCTGCCGAATAAACTCAGCCAACTGCTCTGTCACAAACGCGCGAACCCACGGCGAGACGTAGGTTTCGTAAAGCGAAAGGTTGTTTTCCGAGACCCTCTTAACCGTTAGGAAACGCCGGTCATCCTCAGGCGAGTTGGTCCCGATTTTGCGGATATCGTCCAGCGTTCTGTTCTCAAACCGCAGAACATAGTCACCTGTGGCTAGGTCCGCATGTTCAACGCTTTCAGTCTTCTGGACAAACACCGCTTCATAGAGCCCCGGAGGCAGAGTTTCAATGGTGTCGATGTTGCTAATAAACTTGGAGTGCTCTTTCGTCGCAACCGAACTGGCGACAAAGATGCCCAGATGCCCGATTTTTTGATGCAAGCAGTAGATGATGGTCTGCCCTGCAGTGACAATTTCCTTGTCCGATTTATAAAGATCGGTAATCCATCCAAGCGCTTGCGGCGGCGGCGTAATGTCGTCACCTTGCGAGCAGAAAATCAAAATGGGCGACTTGATGTTGCGAAGATCAATGCGCAACCCTTCCGAAGTCCTGAGCCTCGCCGCGCTGAGCCGATTGCCGACGAACAACCCGTCGATGATGAGCTGAATCTCATCGCGATCAAGCAGCACCGGCGCACCCCACCACTTTTCAAATTCGAGAAAGCGCGGAATTTCAGTGTCAATCTTTGCATAAACGTTATGCGCCTTCTTCCAATATGTGTTGGAAGGATTCATCCTCTCGAAATTATAAACCAGCGATGCGCCGTCAAACTTTCCGTTGCCAATGTCGTTCGCAAAAGCCGTCAACCAGGATCCGCCCACAAGCCCGCCCATGTAACGCAAGTAATCCCGTCCGCGCAGCCCGTTCCAAAACGACATGGGCGCACCAGCGAGAATCAGGACGCCCACCGACTCAGGAGCCGTTGCCCCCACCATCGCGATCTGCCATCCGGCTTGGCAGTTGCCGATTAACGCGGGTTTTTCTGCCTCTGGGTGCAGCGCGATCACGCGCTCGATAAAAATCTTTTCGGCCTCACAAACGTGCTCAACCGTCTGCCCCGGAATGGGGGCAGGCAAAAACCCAACGAAATACGCCGGGTGCCCCAATCTCAGCGTATTACCAATTTCGCTGTCTTCTTTCATCCCACCAATGCCAGGCCCGTGCCCCGCGCGCGGATCGAACACGATAAAAGGCCGTTTCTTAGGATCGGTAGCAACGCCCTCGGGCGGCAAAATACGAAGCAAATGATAGTTAACCGGATGTGCCAGTTTCCGCCCATCCATAACCATCTCATATTTGAAATGCAGGACAGTCGGAGTTTCACTGTTTTCATGGGCGATATGGATGTTGCTGCGCTGCCTAAGCGCATCCACGAACATGACGGTGCGCTGAGCCGCGTCAACCCAATACTCGGCAGCCTGCTGAGCCAGCACAAAAGGACTTGGCGGCATCGGTAATCCGGCAAAGGGGTTCCCCCCGAATAAAGATGATAAAGAATCTTTGTCTGTTTTAGCCATTTTACCGCCTCGCCACGAAACCTTAATTCAGAACACGAAGTATGGTTAACACAGATGCGGTGAAGGAATCAATAATATTGCCCACGATGAGACCGCGCAAAAAAGCAAATGGGGAAGGCATTGCCTTCCCCATTGATAGCAACCTCGAAGTTTCGTCTTTTAACGCTTGCTGAACTGGAAGCGACGGCGAGCCTTGACCCGGCCATATTTCTTGCGTTCAACAACACGCGGATCGCGGCGCAGGAACTTCGCAACTTTGAGCGGTTTGCGAAGTTCGGGTTCGAAGTATGTCAAAGCCTTGGAAATTCCGTGCTTGACGGCCCCCGCTTGCCCGGACAAACCGCCGCCGACGACATTGACTTCGACGTCGAACTGGTTGGTGCGGTCCGCGACGGCGAACGGCTGATTGACGATCATGCGCAGAACCGGGCGAGCGAAGTACACTTCGACCGGACGCCCGTTGACGGTGATCTTGCCGCTGCCCGGCTTGAGCCAAACGCGGGCAATCGCATTTTTGCGCTTGCCGGTCGCGCAGGCGCGGCCATACTTGTCGAGCTTCTTGACATGCGCCGGAGCCTCTTCCGCAGCAACCGGAGATGCGACAACCGCTTCGGCGGCTTTCTCTTCCTTGGCCTGTTCCTTGATGGCGGTCTTGATGCCGGTCAGGCTCGATGTCTTCTTGCGTGGTGTGGTGGCCATGTCTTAGCCCCTCTTGTTCTTGCTGTTGCGGGCGGCGAAATCGACCTTCGCCGGGTTTTGAGCGGCGTGCGGATGCTCGGCCCCCTTGTAAACCTTAAGGTTCGTCATTTGACGACACCCCAAGGGACCGCGGGGCATCATGCGCTCGACAGCCTTTATAATCACGCGCTCGGGATGCTCGCCCGAAAGCAGGAACTCGCGCGTACGCGCCTTGATCCCGCCCGGATAGCCCGTGTGATAATAGAAATTTTTGTTTTCTGCCTTGCGCCCAGTGATCTTGACCTTCTCGGCATTGATGACAATGACGTTGTCGCCGCAATCAACCGATGGCGTAAAGGTGGCGCGATGCTTGCCGCGAAGCATGGCAACGATGCCAGCCGCGAGACGGCCCAGAACGACGCCTTCGGCGTCAATCACGACCCACTTCTTCTTGATATCCTGATGCCGCAGTTCAAAGCTTTTGCTCTGAACGGTCTTGGCAATACGAATTTTTCCGGACATTAGATACTCCCTGGTTACGCGGGGTTTGTACAGATTTAGGGCGGCAAGAGTCAATCAAATAAAGCAAAAACAGTGCATTTTGATGTGTGGTATAATAATACCTCGACATCTCTTCCCCTCGCCGCAAAAACAAGTTGATTGAATTAAAAAGGCGAATTCGATAAAACGACTATAAATTTGAATAACTTATAAGACGTTCTGTGAGCGCTAGGATAACAGATGGCCATCGACACCCTTGCCCGAATCATCGACGCGCAATCTACTTCAGAAGGTTGCAAGGTAACATATGCTGTTGAAGATCAACAAACTCGCTGCTTTTGGAGAGGAGATTCTCCAAAGTTGGGAGAAATTTACCTAATCTCCCCCGAATCGCCGGGAGAAAAAGCCCTTCGCGTTTCAAGCCCCTCTCCCGGATGCTGGAAACCGAATGGCGATGCGTTACGATGGCGCAAACCGATCTCTCCGGAAAACAAAATTACCCGCATGGAAGTTCTGCGCCGCCGACAAAAGATACGTTGCGCGCTCCGAAAAACACTGGATGATGAAGGCTTTCTTGAGGTTGACGTTCCCTTGCTTGTTCATGGCGCGCCACCGGAAATATCCATTGACTCGTTTAAGATAGAAGATCGATATCTCATTACATCGTCAGAATACCAACTCCGTCGCCTTGCCGTAGGCGGATTCACGCGCACCTATTCGTTGACGAAAAACTTCCGCCAAGGCGACAACAGCGCGGTTCGTAATCCCGAGTTTACGATGCTCGAATGGGGACGCATTGGCGGCACTATGAAAGAAATCGAATGTGACACGGAAAAGATGGTTGCCAATGCCCTGGAATCCCTAAAAAGATCGGTAAAAATCAGCTACCGAGGGAACGAACTGAACCTGAGCGCCCCATGGGACCGCATTCCTGTACTCGAAGCTATCGAACGTTTCACTGGCATCGCGATGAAAGATTTTGAAGCAGCATCCTGCCGAAGAGCCATTCAAGCGGCAGGCTTGGAAATCAATCCGGACTGGGCCGAAAACCGAGGTTTCCTTTTCAGCCTGCTGATG
>JAQVZU010000094.1 GCA_028708035.1 Alphaproteobacteria bacterium | reverse complement strand
GCACGGTGGTAATGACGACGTGGCCCGATTCCGTGGCGCGCAACGCCGCCTCTACTGTATCGCCGTCGCGCATTTCGCCAACAATGATGACGTCGGGATCGTGGCGCATAAGAGCTCGAATGATATCCGCGATAGTATTGGTCGAATTGTCGGTCACTGAGGTCTGGTCGACAAGCGGCATGTCATATTCAACCGGCGCTTCCACCGAGTACACCGCGCGCGAGGCGCGATCAATTTCCTGAATAATCCCGTAGAGCGTCGTTGATTTGCCCGAACCCGTCGGTCCGCTGACAACGATAAGGCCGCCATCTTTTGTGTGCCCGTGAATGGCTTTGCGAATGCGCTCCGCCACCACGGGCGTGTGCAAAAAAAGTTCGTCGAAAGATTTGAGATTTTCGCGGTCGAGCAAACGCAGCGTCAGCTTCTCTCCCGAAGGAGCTACAGGCAAAGCGGCGACACGAACGTCGATAAGGCGGGTTTGCCATTCGAAACCGAGACGCCCGTCTTGTGGATGCTGCCTATCCGCCGCGTCCATCTTGGCGTCAGTTTTTATGCGGGTTACAAGAGGCGCCATCACTCGATGTGGAACAAGATGCTTGTAAACGAGATCGCCATCGATGCGGTATCTAATCCAGCATCGCGCGTCGTCCTCCTGGAGCGTGAGATGAATATCGGAAGCGCGGCTTTGAAGAGCCTCCGATAAAATATCGTGCACAACCTGTTCGACAAGCATCGCATCGTCGGGATCTCGCGACAGCCCCGCCAGAACGCGCAGTAACCGATCTCCTGCGAGTTCACTTTGCTCGCGCATGATGCGCGTTAGCTCGGCGCGATCCCATGGCTCGATATTGATGCTCTTGACCTTGCGATTGGCACGTCCGAGCGCCTGTGTAATGCGCAAAAGATCGGCGTCGTCAAGGCGGTCGCCGACGGCGATATGCAATACGCCCTGCTTAAGCTCAAGAAGGCATAACCCCATCGCCGCTTGCTGCGCCGAGGGAACATACAGGCGCAATGCCTGCATAGTCATGTCCTCATCGTCATTATCCTTCGCGTCGTCGTTTTCACGCTTAACGGAAAAACCATTGCGGTGAAGGATTTCTTCGATGGACATCAGATGCCCGTTGGCGCGGCGCATTGTCTGTTCGGCAAGCGCCAGCTCGTAATGTTTGGGCTTTATATCAAGCGCTTCGGCTCGCTCGCGTTCGGCGTCGGATGAAGAAAGGCCGTTCATTTTCTGCCGCCTTCATTGGAGCCGCCATTGTGTTGTTGTCGCTGCTTTTGCGACGAAGAGTCTTGCCTGGTCTGCTGCTCGACAGCCTGAGCCACAAGAGACGAAGCGGCCTTCAGGGGTAGCGTCATCTGTTTGGAGCCCATCCTGACATCCGCCGCACTGGCATAAACAGTGACGAGCCGCACGGCCCCTTCGGGCGTGTCGAAATCTTCGCCCGCTTTCACCACGGCGGTCTGGCCATTGGAAAGGAGAAACACGGCTCTCGTGCCCACGGTGCCGATAAGCGTGAGAACGCCCCCGTCATCCGCTTGCATCTTCTGTTGAAGCATAAAAGGCCGCGCCGCGGCTCCTCCTCCTGAACGGTTCTCCGAAAGCGCCGCCTCGGAAACCGGGGTGATCTTGTTTTGCACCTCTCGTTCAAGGTCCGTCGCCGACATCGGCAACGGAATGCTTCCCCTGGGCATTGCGTTTTTCGTCCCATCAGCCGCAGCGCCTCCCTTGGCGATGCCGCGAACCGGAATGACTGTAAACCCCATCTTCCCGCTGTGGCGGATAATAAGATCAGTCGAAATCGGCGAATTATCTTTAGGATCCCAAAGCAATGTAACCGGGCATGACGAGCCTGGCTGAAGCTCCATGTCCACCGCGCACCCCTGATCGAGTTTCTCCAGCCCGTTCTCCGCTGCTATAACGTCTATGGCGTTGACGATAATCGTTTCGGGGCTGTCGTTAATCATCAGAGCCGAACGCACAACCTTGCCAAACCCGACATCCACTGTACCAAAGTCGATCGGCTTAATTTCCTTCGCGCTTATCGAAAGCCCCATGCTCTTGGCTTCCGCTGAACTTCCATTTCCTGCCCTGCCCAAAAGGCGTGCGCGCGTCATGCGCCCTGCCCCGCCGTGCGTCATAAGCAGTTCAACGCTCCAAGGACCGGGGCCAATGGGCGTTATGGAGACCTCTACGCTGCAACGGCTCGACGCCGGAATGCTCCCTTGCTTTTCGCAGTCATTGGCCACGAGATCGGCTGAAACAGAAGAGTCCCCCCCAAGCGTAATCTTCTCGATTTTTATTGGTCCGCTTGTCTGATTGACAAAGAACACAGTCGCCCGCTTCGCAACGTTGAGCAAAGTTTCTCCGACATCAATGTCAGCCTTTGGCTCGACTTTCACCGCTTCTCCCCCCGCTCCGAAGCCAGCCATATTAGGGCTGAGAAAAGCAGCTTCCCGCGCGTACGAGGCGTCGGAGCCGACCAATGCGGCCCCCAATCCCAATACAGCACAGAGAAGAGAGAATTTGGTCATTATTCCCGGCCCCCTGCCGCAGGTGCCAAAAGCCTGTCAAAGGCGTGAGAGAATCCTTCCAAAGCACCATCGTCCGACTCATTCGACTTTATTGGCTCCAAAGGCCCTGTATCGATAGGCGAATGAACCGTCTCCGACAAAGAAGGTGATACAATAGCATCCGGATTGCTGGCCCTCCGTGGCGGAAACACGTTCCTGGCCTCGAAAGAAATACGCTCAGGCTCAGGCTCGTTGTCTTTGATAGTAACTGGCGTGACGGAGGATTTGTTCCTTGAGGTCAACGGCCTTGAACCGTCCTTGTCGACAATGATAGGCGTCGGGAGCCCTGCGGCCTTCTTTTTAACCGGCTCGCCTTCCTTGTCCGAAAACAGAACGATGGAAGGCTTCACGATCATCACGAGTTCACGGTTGGAACGAGTTTCGTCTCCATATAACGGCAATGCTGTCGTGGAACCGGTCGGCAACCCTTGCGTTGTCGCATTGTCATTCGACGTCACATAGCCCGCGAGCACCAAGCTGTCTCCAGGCCGCACACGCAAAACCGTGTTCATCTTTTCGTCGGCTGTCGTCGGAAGATTGATCGTGCCGCCGCCGCTGGCGGTCGTACCTATATCCAAAAGATTCCTGATGGACAGATCGAGGTTGGCAAATACGACGCCATTCTCATAACTGCCCGCGATGGTGATGGCCAAGCCCGTCTCAATGCTGTCGGTGCTTACGGTATTGGTGCTGGAACTGCTAGTGGAAGTCCCCGCATTGCCGCTGACGTTGGATGAGATGTTCGTGCCAACTTGCGAAATATATCGTTGCGTGCCCCCGACTCTAAGTGACGCGGTTGATCCCGAAACAAATGTCAATTGCGGGTTGGAAATCGTCTGAACACGGCCCTTAGTTGCGATAAACGACGCAATCGCATTGGCCGAAATTACGCCTGAGGTTACTGCGCCCAAGCTCACGCTTCCTTTCGTGGCCGCCGAACTCAGATTGCTCGCAAGATTGAGCGATGTCGTATCGGCAGTCTTGGCGGTGAACGTGCTCCAGTTGATGCCTTGGGCGTTCTCCCGATTAAGCGTGACCTCCCAGATATACATCTGCAAAACAATGAGGGGTCTCTCTGTCCTGAGTTCGGCAAGATAGCGGGAGACTTTCTCTTCGACGTCTACCGTCGCAGTATAAACGATATTGCCGCCTTGGTCGTCCACCGTCGCCTTGTCCCCGTCGAGAAGCTTGTTGATGGCCTCCACAATGCTGTTTTGCGTCGTGCTGCTCGAACCGCTTGCCTGCGTTGACGAAGAGTTGTTCAGCGACGCCGTGGAGGAAATAGACGTCGTGCTGATGGCTCTGACGACGGGCGGAATGCTGACGACAAACGTCTCTTTTTCGGAAAGCTCCAAAGATCCTCGCTTATAGGTGCAAAATACCTTGGCCGCAGAACAGATTTTCTGAACAACTTTGGGAAGCGGTCCACGCAGATTCATCACAGTGACAAGCCGCGACCCGAACGCTCCCGAATTCCACGAAAGAGAAACATCGGTTCCCGACAGAACCGCTTGCAGGGCTGCAGTAACAGGAACGCCGTTCAGATTGGTGGTGGGAATATAGACTTCGCTCGGCAATTCCTCGGTTTCGGTAAGCCGCCTTTCTCTCAGTCCCGATTTAAGATTGAGAGTCACGATGGGCGGATCGTTGTCTCCGCGAATAATCTCATCCCTGTCCGGAACGTCAGCGATGGTTATATCGCGATCCGACCCGCCTTTGACAACGGGAATATCGCCTGCGGCGCAAGCAACTACGCCCAGCACTAGAGTCAACAAGAAGACTCTTTGCCCTATCAGATGCGCCACACTAAGCCCCATAGAAGTGTTAAAAGCAGCAGAATCAAACAGCTTTGGAAAGCGAGACAGACTCTTTATCTAATGTGCTCGGTCGAGGTTTATTTTTAGTTAACCGGATTTAACGGGCTTTTTTAGCTCGCTAACAGGTGCAATTGCGTTAGCAATTAGTTAATTAATATCTGTAATAATAAAAAAATAAATTTTCACGCAGGGTACTTCCATGAAACACTTGGGCGTAACGTGCGCAGCGCTACTTAACAAGCCATCTTTTGTGGTTAGCGCGCTTTTTCTTTTTGTATTGAGCGTTTTTTCTTTTTTTGCACAGGCCGCAGAATGCGATCGAATTATCGGATCAAAAGTATGTGAGGATGTAAATGATTCGTCCGCATGTACGGATGCCACGCGAGATGAAATCATCTCATGGAATTGCGCAAGCGCTTCGGACTACGTTTCGGCAAAACTGCCTCCTGGGTCGGCGTTTTATGCGATCGATGTACCGGTAGACGATGCCGGCTCGATGGCCTGCCGCTATGCCAATAATACTTCTTCAAGTTCGTACTTTGTGCCCTTCCGCACGTGGCAGGAATGGGGCGCATTTATTGCAAATCATCCATCGGATATTCAATTAAGCTTCTGCGGACGGCCTACGCAGTTCATTGTCCGCCCAGATTTGACAAAATGCAATAAACCAAATCTCATTAAAGCTGTAGCCTATGTTCCTTCGGGGCGGGTCAATGTACTTGAGTACAAAAAGCAAAACTTCGCTAAAAATTATATTGTCGCATTCAAGTGCAGTGGCAATAACGTCACTAAAGGGCTTGAAATTTTTTCCATAAATTATCGGGTTGCCCCGCGTTCCTTCTCTGGAGGCCGCGCATCGAATGACGTTGCCTATATACCCCGAACATGGGTTACAGACTCAAACGCTAATGCCTCTGGATGGATTCAACTCGAAACCTCTTCAGTTGTTCTCGGGGGGTGTGGATCTGCTTATAATACGCCGGTCGCTGGAAATCTTTCATCTCCGGTTGGAACATTATGTGCAGTTGACAGGGCAGCGACAGGCGTCAATGTCGAATCGGATACGCCAGCTATCGATGCCGTGCCCCAGTGGAAGTGGACTTGTACACAATTAGGGACAACGACGACTCCCCAGAATTCAGCTTCGGTAACGTGCACCGCGCCCATTGGTGCTGCCTGCGGCCCGGCAAATGGAACTTTGGTTTCTGTGCAGCCATCAGGAGATAGCTATCTTTGCGCTTGGGGAACGCCTCAAAATATTGCCAGCCAAATAGCTGACGGCAAGCATATATGGACTTGGCAATGCGCCTGCGGAAAAACTTGTACTCCCGGCTATGGTACGGCGAATTGCAGCGCGACGGACAGCGTCGCGGCTCAATGTGGAACGGCAAATGGCCAATCGCTGACGACTGCGCCGAGTTCGACCCCTTCCAGCAATCTTTGCTTTGGTGGCATCGCATCAAGCGTTATTGCGAAAGGTGCGGGAGGAATGACAGGCCCTTGGTCATGGACTTGCACAGGAACATCTCAAGTCTCGTGCAGCGCGAATCTTAGTTCCGGTTGCGGTTCCGTAAACGGGAAGGTTTTTACAGCTGATACCGCACCGTCCATCTCAACACCAAACCTGTGTGTGGATGGTAATACCGCATCAAACTTTAATGGATCTGGCCCGTGGCATTGGACGTGCACCGGTAGTGGTGGTGATACTGCAAACTGTTCCGCTTTGTTGAAAACATCAGGCGTATGCGGATCTGACAACGGAAGAAATTTAGGGTCGGCTCCAACGAATTTGTGTAATCCTGAAAGCTCTCCCCCCGTCACAAAAGTTGCAGGCGGATGGACTTGGCGGTGCCCGGGGGAAAACGGTGGAAACGCAGCAAATTGTTCCGCGTCGGAACTACCTGCGGGTCCAGCGTGCGGCCCTGGCGCTTTTTTGCAAATCACCTGCCCAGATGACAGGATTGATTCCGTACCTCCGTCTACCAATGAAGGAAAATGTAGCTACGGAACGCCTTCGGAAATCTCTCGCAAAACTGCGGGAACGTCGTCCTCTGATCGCGATTATTATTCCGGTCGTGTCTATTGGGAATGGACTTGTAGCGCAGGCGGGTCGTCAGTGACATGTCAGAAAGAGAGATCGGCGGGTTGGGGATTCATTTGGTCCGACAGTTGATGAATACGTTGGCATATCACCGAGAACATGGCAAGAATGCCCTTGTCATGACCAAAATATTTTAGGAGGAACACCGGCATGGAGATCAAGGAAATAAGGAAAGAATCCATCATGATTCTGGAAGTTGTCGGCAGACTGGATGCCAGTACGTCTCCCGCCTTGGAACAGAAGTTTCTCTCTCTGCTGGAGAAGGGAAACAACGATTTGGTGGTCGATTTCAGCCAATTGCAATACATCAGCAGTGCAGGATTAAGAATCCTCCTCCTGGCGGCCAAACGGACATCGGCCAGTGGCGGACGGCTGGCCCTATGCGCCTTGACGGATAGCATTAGAGAAGTATTCGAGATATCCGGGT
>JAQVZU010000020.1 GCA_028708035.1 Alphaproteobacteria bacterium | reverse complement strand
CTTGAACCTTCTTCTTCTCTCTTTGTTCGTCCCGCAGAAATATCGTTTCAGATCAATGCACCGGAGTGTAGGGTAGTATGCAACCGTAAGCAATTCGTTTTGTAAAAGTGGAACAGCTTTCGCTCCATCGTCATCCCATCGACTGTTCCTAAATGAGGCCAAGAATTTACCAATAGGCTCAAGTATTATCTGCACTCTTCTATCTTCTGGGATAGTGCCGTCCGAATTCATGCAAATTCCCGCTATAGTCAGCGCGACTATTCGACGTTCAACATCAATTTCTGCACCAAGCAGCCTTGCTTCGTTAAATGCGTTATTCAAACCATCAATATGTTCTTTGCTTAACATGTCGGCCCCGTGCTTTCTGCGCGAATTCAAAGGTTAGCTATGTTCTCTAAGTTTCTCGAGGTAATCCGCCCAATCCTGCATCATCTTCCGGCGCTCATCCAAATGAGCTGTGCGATTGTAAGCCCTTCCATTTGGATCGCGAACAGCATGGGCGAGTTGGTGTTCGATATAGTCGGGACGGACGTGCAACACCTCATCCAGTACCGTCCGCGCCATGGCCCGGAAGCCGTGCCCGGTCATTTCATCTTTCCCAATGCCCATGCGTCTCAAAGCACACAGAACGGCGTTGTCGCTCATGGGCCTCTTGCTGGAACTGTGGCTTGGAAAAACAAAGGCTCCTCGCCCAGTCAAAGGATGAAGCTCTTTTAAGATGTCCAAGGCTTGATGAGACAGAGGAACGAGATGAGACTCTCGCATCTTCATGCGCTCTGCCGGGATATTCCATTCAGCCTTATCAAAATCTATTTCAGTCCACTCGGCGCGCCTCAACTCACCAGGGCGAACAAAAACCAAAGGGGCTAGACGGAGGGCGCAACGAGTAATAACGCTGCCTTTGTATTCATATAGAGACCGCAGCAAAGAGCCAATCGCCTTCGGGCTTGTGATAGCGGCGAAATGCCCTTCCTTGACCGGCTGCAAAGCTCCTCGCAGATCAGCGGCGGGATCGCGCATGGCGCGGCCAGTAGCAACCGCATAACGAAATGTCTGGCCACACGTCTGCAAAACACGATGCGCCGTATGAATGGCTCCCCGCGCCTCTATGCGACGCAAAACGGCTAACAATTCTGGCGGCGTTATATCGGCAATCGGACGATTACCAATCCAAGGGAAAATATTGAGTTCAAGATGCCCCTTGACCTTCTTCACATTTGCGGGGGTCCAGATGGCGGATTGCTTATCAACCCACTCCCGCGCCACAACTTCAAAGGTGTTGGCCTGACTATCTTGCCAAGCAGCCTTAACAGCCTTTCGATTTATGGCAGGATCAATTCTCTCAACGAGTTTCTTACGCTCCTGATCGCGCCTTTCCCGAGCCATCTTTAATGAGACATCTGGGTAAGTGCCGAGCGAAAGAAGCTTTTCCTTTTTGTTAAAGCGATATTTGAAGCGCCACCACTTGCCCCCGCTTGGCATAACCAAAAGGAAGAGCCCTCCGGCGTCATAAAGCTTATATGCCCGGTTTTTCGCAACAGCCCGGCGAATAGCGGTGTCTGAAAGAGACATGGGGTAACCTCCAACCGTTTTTTGGGGTAACCACTGACTACTTATAAAAGCTACCCCAAATGCTACCCCGACTTGAGCACGGATTTCAACAAATTTGATCGGAAGGCTATGGAAGCAAAAACTGGTAAAAACCAGCGTAATATCGGATGTTTTTGGACTTCTTTGGAAATTGTCGGAAGCTAAATTGGAGCGGGTGAAGGGAATCGAACCCTCGTCGTAAGCTTGGGAAGCTTCTGCTCTACCATTGAGCTACACCCGCAAATCGTTTTACTACAACAACTTACCTATTAAGCCCTGCTTAAAAATTAGGCAGTTGTACACTTTTCCTCTATTTGGTTGTACATTTTTTCTCAAACTTCCTTATCGCGGCCTTCGCTAGGGCCTTCTGATTCGCGCCGCGAGTATAGGGCGCGGCCCTGTCCTCTGTCACGTGCCCAGTTATGGCCTTGATCTGTTCGTTTGTGCCGCCGTCCCGGCTATTCCATTGGTAGCTTTCTCATTTCCCGGCTCAAATATGTCTCAATTTATTGACGGGGGATATTGGCACGAAGACAGTTAGAAACATAAAGATCATTTGTGTGTGGCGGGCGAAAGGCTTCGGCAGGTGGGTTGAAGGACTTTGTCGCCAATACGTTTTGAAAAGTCTCGTTTTTCGCCAAAGCCGCCAAGATGTCTTTCATGCGCCAGAAACCCAAAGAGTTTCCTTGCGGATGGACGCTTTTCTCTCCAGTTTGATTTGGACCAGCGCATGCATACGGCGCCTTTTCGTCGATGAGTTCGAGGGGTTCGGGGAAACAGAACGGTTCCTTAAAGAAGTCGATGGGTTGGAAAAGCACGCCCGTGTTTCTGTCCTTATTATCGCTTGGCTCATATTGAGACAAAAGAATGTATTTAAAACCGCTACGTTGCACATTTGCGAAGAAGGTAAAAATATGCTCGTGGCTTAAATGAATGGTTAAATCGCGGCACAAGAGCACATCCGCCGGCGGAACGAAGTCCCCCAATAGATCGGCGTGATGGAAGTGCGTCGTTTTGGTCCCATACACTTTCGTATTTTTTGACTCTAATGCTTCGACGATATCGTAACCGTCATATCGTTCAAATCGGTAATCCAGCTCTCGAAACCAATTGAAGTCACCGCAAGGCGCATCTGCAATTGTCCGAATGTTATAGGTCCTGAATAGGCCGACCAAATTTGGGCGCAAATACTCGGTCGCTTCCAGGCTGGATCCTCTGCCGGAGACACTCTCCTCATCGCGCCACAAATTGGCATCATGAATGATACTAAAAACAGACTCCCGCGCAAAGCGCTCGTCCTTTTGTTCCGGGTGCACTTCAATATTTACACCTGTGTATTCTTTATCGGCCATAAATCCATCAATGAAAATGAGAAAAAACGTTAAAAACCTGATCGCTAACTTCCTTTAAAGCTAATAAAGCAATACCTCACTTTTGTGAAACTAAAAAGGCTAAAGCTGGCCGGATAAAGCGGCACATGCCGATTAACGAAAAACGAGGCCAAATAGTCAGATTTCCGAACGCCTGGTTTCCTTGGGGGTTTGATGCTTTTTTATCTTTCGGCAGCGCGGACAAGGGTGAGGACGACGCGTTTAGCGGCGGTCATTTTTTGGCCGGAGGCCGTGTTAATCCCGGCTTGGGCCGAAGGGGCCGGGCAACCCCAACCGCATCCAGCGGATCTTAATCAAAACTCAGGCAAGCCCCTGTCCATATTTCATGGCGCGCAATCCCGCGCCGTTGACACGCCGGACCTTTCGAAACTGGCGATCAACTGGTGACACAAATTGACCTCGGCCTTCAAAACCCCGCACATGCTCTAACAAACTAGATGATGTCATAGTTGAATTTGGATATTTAGAGGCTATGCCGCCGTGCCCACAAGGCGCGCCCGTACTTTTGTCTCACCGATCAGAGGAAGCAGCGCTCTCATCTCAGGCCCGTGGCCAACCCCTGTCAGAGCAAGCCGCAACGGCATAAAAAGCTCTTTCCCCTTGCGTCCCGAAGAGCCCTTCAGCGCCTCCGTCCAAACGCGCCAAGTCTCCTCGGTCCACGGGGCGGAGGGAAGCGCTTCCGCCGCTTTTGCCAAGAAAGCCGCGTCGCTAATAACAGGATCGATGCGTCCATAAACGATTTGCGCCCACGTCCTGATATCCGCGAATGTCGTGAGATTGGCTCGCACGGCGTTCCAAAAACTTTCCGCGCTCTCGGGAACCCCAAACGCCGCAAGCCTCGTTTTGACGGACTCGAACGGCGTCAAATGCAAAACCTTCGCATTAAGCGTCTTAAGCTCATCGAGATCGAATTTTGGCGTCGCATGAGAAATTTTTGAAAAATCGAACTCGTCGGCAAGCTCGTCCAAACTCAGGCGCGGCGCGATGGGCTCCGAAGTGCCGAGCTTCGCCAGCAGCGAGTTAATAGCCATCGGCTCTATCAGAAGTTCGTCCCGCATCGAAGCGATGGAAAGCGTGCCCAGGCGCTTGCTCATCTCGATGCCCTCCGAGCTCACCAGCAACGGATAATGCGCGAACACAGGCGGAGGCGACTGCGACAACGCGCGCCAGATCTGTATCTGAACAGCGGTATTCGTTACATGATCTTCGCCGCGAACGATATGCGTAGTCTTGTCGTCTATGTCGTCCACAACGGAACAGAACGTGTAAAGTGGCACGCCGTCCTCGCGCACCAACACGGGATCGGAAATCGCAGACGGATGCAAAACCTTGCGCCCCTGAACCAGGTCGTCCCACGCGACATCGTCGTAATCGAGCTTGAACCGCCAATGAGGCCTGCGTCCTTTGGCTTCCAGTTCCGCGCGGTCCTTGTCCGACAGCTTTAGCGCCGAACGGTCGTATACGGGAGGCAAGCCGCGCCCCAACTGCGTCTTGCGCTTAAGATCCAACTCTCCTTGCGTCTCGTAACACGGATAAACGCGCCCCACGGACTTGAGTTTCTCAAGCGACTCTCTGTACCGCGCCGTGCGATCCGACTGGCGCGCGAACGCATTCCACGTCAGCCCGAGCCAAGCCATGTCGCGCTCGATGGCCTTGGCGAAGGCCTCGGTCGACCTTTCGCGGTCGGTATCGTCAAGCCGAAGCATGAACACACCGCCATGCTTCCGCGCAAACAAATAGTTGAACAGCGCCGCGCGGATATTGCCGATATGAAGCAATCCGGTAGGGCTAGGCGCAAAGCGAACGACAACGGACATAAAAGGCACTGTATAAAGAACACGACAAAGGCGATTGTTTTAGCACGATTTTAGGGACTTCCAACCCTTTCGTTATTCTTGCGGCCGGACCGCCTTTGATAAAAGGAGGAAGGTTTCATCTTTGCATCTATACGCGCGATTATTCGGGTTGAACTTCGCCTTCCGGGGCTGCCTCGCCGTTGCCGTTGTCTCCATTCTCCCCGTTTTGGTCTTCGACGGCGGCGACGGAAACAACCTTTTCTCCGCCCTCAATGCGGAAAACTGTTACGCCTTGCGTGCGACGTGAAGCTATGCGGATATCTTTAACCGGCATCCGAATAATCTGGCCCCCGTCAGATACCAGCATAATTTCCTGCGTCTCTTTCACAGGGAACGTCGCGACAATAGGGCCATTGCGTTCGGACATGTCCATGTTCCAGATGCCCTGCCCTCCCCGGCCCGAGACGCGGTATTCATATGCCGATGTGCGCTTGCCAAAGCCGCGTTCGGAAACCGTGAGCAGAAATTCCTCCAAAGACGCAAGTTCTTCGTAACGTTCGAGCGTAAGGGTAACGGTTCCCGTTGTTTCCTCTTCCTCGCCGTTGCCGTTGACATTGGCGGGTTCCTCGGCTTCGTCGCTCGACCGCCGCGCAGCGCTGGCTTGCTTGAGGTATGCGGCGCGTTCTTCTGGAGTCGCTTCCACATGCCGGATGATCGACATTGAAATGACGCTATCGCTATCGCCAAGCTTGATGCCCCGAACGCCGACCGAATTGCGTCCCGCAAAAACGCGAATTTCGGGCACCGCGAAGCGAATGGCCTTGCCGAGTTTGGTAGCTAGAAGAATGTCGTCCTCTTCGGTGCATGTTGTCACCGAGATCAAACGGTCGCCTTCATCCAGTTTCATCGCGATAATGCCGCTGGGACGCACATTGCTGAAATCTGAAAGCTTGTTGCGCCGAACCGTTCCGGCTGTAGTCGCAAACAGGACAAAGAGATTATCCCACGTCGATTCATCCTCGGGAAGGTGAAGGACCGTGGTGATGGTTTCGCCTTGCTCCAGCGGCAGCAGGTTGACCATGGCCTTGCCTCTGGATTGCGGCGTGCCGAGCGGGAGTTTATACACTTTCAGCTTGTACACGCGGCCCAGCGACGAGAAGAACAGCATCGGGGTGTGCGTAGAGGCCACAAAGATGTCGTTGACGAAATCCTCTTCCTTCGTGGCCATGCCCACCCTGCCCTTGCCGCCGCGTTTTTGCGCGCGGTAGGTGGAAAGCGGAACGCGCTTGACGTAACCCTCGTGGCTGACCGTCACGACCATGTCTTCGCGCTGGATGAGGTCTTCGATGTCGGCTTCGAATTCGATGGGCTCGATATGCGTTTTGCGCGGCGTGGCGAATTTCAGCTTAATAGCGGCCAGTTCGCCGGACATGATCTGAAAGACGCGCTCGCGCCTTGCGAGAATATCGAGATAATCGGCAATCTGGTCCACGACCATTTTCAAGTCATTGCCGATCTTGTCGCGTTCAAGGCCGGTGAGACGGTGCAGGCGAAGATCGAGGATCGCTTTGGCCTGCGTTTCGCTGAGCTTGTATATCGGGTTCGCAGCCTTAGAGTCGAAATCTTCGTCCACAAGCATAACTAACGGCGCGACGTCCCCCGCAGGCCAGTCGCGAGCCATCAATTCGGCTTTCGCAATGGCAGGATCGCTGGCCTTTCGGATCAGCGCGATCACGTCGTCTATGTTTGCGACGGCGACGGCAAGACCCACCAAAATATGGGCGCGCTCGCGCGCCTGGCGGAGTTCATGCTCGGTGCGGCGCGTAATGACTTTTTCACGAAAATCAATGAAGGCCTGAAGAACGCCCTTGAGGTTCATCAGCTCGGGGCGTCCGTTGTTGAGCGCCAGCATGTTGACGGCAAAATTCGTCTGCAACGGCGTATGGGCAAAAAGCTGCGCAAGAATGACATCCGCCATGGCGTCGCGCTTCAGCTCGACCACCACGCGGACGCCGTCGCGGTCGGATTCGTCACGAAGCTCGGAAATGCCTTCAATGATCTTTTCATGAACGCATTCGGCGATGCGCTTCACCAATGATTCCTTATTGAGCTGAAAAGGGATTTCGGTGAAGACGATGGCTTGGCGATCTTTGCGGAACTCCTCGATTTCATGCCGCGCGCGCATAACGATGCTTCCCCGCCCCGTGTGCATCGCGGCGCGGCAGCCGGAAGCTCCGAGAATGATCGCGCCTGTCGGGAAATCCGGACCGGGAATAATCTCAAGCAGTTCCTCAATAGAGATTTCCGGATTCTGGATCAGCGCCAATGTGGCATCGCAGACTTCGCCAAGGTTATGGGGCGGAATATTCGTCGCCATGCCGACGGCGATGCCTCCGCCGCCATTCACCAAGAGATTGGGGAACCGGGCGGGAAGAACATCCGGCTCCATCACGGATTCGTCGTAGTTGGGATGAAAATCGACGGTTTCCTTGTCGATGTCTTCCAGCATCGTTTCGGCGGCCTTGTCAAGGCGCGCCTCGGTATAACGCATGGCGGCGGCGCTGTCGCCGTCCATCGAGCCGAAGTTGCCCTGCCCGTCGATCAGCGGCAGGCGCATCGAGAAATCCTGCGCCATGCGAACCATCGCGTCGTAAATCGCAGCATCCCCATGCGGGTGATATTTACCCATAACGTCGCCAACGATGCGCGCCGATTTGCGGTAGGGATGCGTGCTGTCATACCCGCCCTCTTTCATCGCGTAAAGAATGCGGCGATGGACAGGCTTCAGCCCGTCGCGCACATCCGGCAACGCGCGCGAGACAATGACGCTCATCGCGTACGCGAGATAGGACTGGCGCATTTCGTCTTCGATGGTGACGGGCTTGATGTCGGTCGGCAAAGAGGGAGTATCGGTCACAACAAAACCTGTTCTTTTTCTTAAAGTTGGGCCGCGATTTCAGGTCTAGGGACAACAATCCGAAAGACGGTTGCAGGTCTTGGGCCTCGCCTAAAAATCTGCGGGAATCGCGGGCTTGATTATAGTGATGCTTTCTAGCATTTTCGGAGATGGAACAAAAGGAAAAAATGCCAAAAAAGTCTTTGATATTCAATGGATTGCCATTACGTCGCGGGCGCTTTTCAGGCTAAAAGCTACCGATGAAAATAATTGGATGTCTTGGCGTTGCGGAATTTCCGAATAAGATAGGCCATATAAGCATTTTACTGTGGTTTAGCGTCATAATATTCGATGAATACCGTTGTTGAGAATTTAATCCCGAGCGAACAGAATGAGCCGCTTGGCATACTCGTAGTGGACACTAATACGCTCTTTGGACTATCGGCTCTTTATCCAGATGCTTGTCCGGAAAATCCGCCGAGGCCCCTGTTCGAAGTACTATCTTTTCTTGGGAAAAACGGATTCAAAGTTGTCGTTCCAGAGATGGTTGCTTTTGAGGCCGGTCGCCTTTTGCGGGACGGCTCTTCAATAGACATGTATTTTGATAGTCCTCTGAAGAACCGGCCTTTCGCGAAGCCCGTTGCTTCTTTCCTTCAGGAAGCGGTTATAGATGGTTCGGTCATAATTGCGCCACTGCCCAACGCAGATGCTTCGGCGCCCGCAAGATTCTTGAAGAGCATGTTCGAGGTTCACAGTTCCGAAAACATCTCTTCGAGCGAGAAACGGGATAAACTTATCCAAATCATGGCGGATTTCAAAGCAAGAGACAATTTTGGGGAAATCGCCGCTCACCGCTACATTACCGCTATAGAAAACAGCAGCGCTCCCGTTTTTTATCTCTCCGAAGACAGTTGGGCAGTAAAAATTGTCCAAAATGCCCCAACGGACAGACCTGTGTATGCTCTTCCAATGCAGAGATTTTTAGGGAAGATTTGTAAAAATAAAATTTTTTGGCCGTTATCTTTTGAACCCAAAAATGCCAATGAAGTTTTAACGGTGATCCAAGACTACTATAAAGCCCATGGTGTGCGGTTTGTCGCCAAGAACTCCCCGACGTATCTTGGCTCTGAAAGCAGGCATGTCTTTTCCACGCAACTGAAGCGTATGCGCGCGCGATCGGGAGATTGGGCTACCGCTCGACTGCCTTCTTCTTCCGCTTTGGGGGATTATGCGCAACCTTACAGGCCTCTCGATTCAAAATTAAGCAACTTTACGTCGAAAAAAGCTGGCCTGCCCTGATCTCCACCACTCTCCCCATCTTCCGCGCCAAATCGAAATTATGCGTCGCCATCAGCAACGCTAAATTCTGCGATGCGACGAGGTCTTGCAGCATCTCGAACACGCTATCCGCCGTTTTAGGGTCGAGATTGCCAGTCGGCTCATCGGCAATGAGGAGTTGGGGCTTATTCGCCAAAGCGCGGGCTATGGCGACGCGCTGCTGCTCGCCGCCCGAAAGCTTGCCGGGGCGGTTGTCCAAACGGTGGCCCAGGCTTACGCTTTCCAGAAGTTCACGGGCGCGGATTTCAGCGTCGTTGCGCGAGACGCCCGCGATCATTTGCGGAAGGACAACGTTCTCCAAGGCCGAGAATTCGGGCAGAAGATGGTGAAACTGATAAACAAAGCCGATGGTCTTACGGCGCAATGCCGTGCGGCCCGCATCATCCAGTTTTGTCGCGTCCCGCCCCGCAATAACGATTTCGCCTTCGTCGGGTTTTTCGAGCAGCCCCGCGCTGTGAAGAAGCGTCGATTTGCCCGAGCCTGAGGGACCGATAAGGGCAACGGTTTCGCCGGGAGCGATGGACAGCGTGCAGCCGCGAAGAATGTGCAGGGTTTCTCCCGCCTGCTCGAAGCTGCGCGTGACGTTTTTGAGTTCGAGAACGGGGCTATTCATAACGCAACGCCTCTACGGGATCGAGCCTCGCCGCGCGCCATGCGGGGTACAGTGTGGCAAGAAAAGACAACGCCAACGCCATCAGAACGATGCGAACGATGTCCGCAGGGTCCACAACCGACGGCATGTGGGTGAGGAAATAGACCTCGGGGGCAAAGGGGTCCGTCTGCGTGATCTTCTGCACGATCTGACGAATAGCCTCAATATTCTTCGCCAAAAGCAGCCCGAGGATCAATCCCGCCGTTGTGCCCGCGATTCCTATGCTGGACCCGTTGAGAAAGAATATCCGCATAATCATACCGCGCGTCGCCCCCATGGTGCGAAGGATCGCAATGTCCCTGCCCTTGTCCTTTACCAGCATGATAAGGCTTGAGATGATATTAAACGCCGCGACAAGGATAATCATCGTGAGGATCAGGAACATCACGTTGCGCTCAACCTGAAGCGCGGTAAAAAAGCTGCTGTTGTTTTGTTGCCAGTCCAGAAGGCGCAAAGGCTGCTGCTGAATGGGACCGATGGCCTCAACGATATCTTTGCGAATCCGGCTCATGTTCTGGGGGTCCTTGACGAACAATTCAAGCGCGGTGACGCCCTGGCCGGTTCGGAAAAACACCTGCGCGGCATCAAGCGGCATAAAGATAAAGCCGCTATCGTACTCGAACATACCCACATCGAAAATCGCGGCAATCTTGAACGCGCGCATGCGCGGAGCCGTGCCGAAAACCGTGGATTTGCCGACAGGCGAAATAAGGGTCAAACTGTCGCCGACATTGAGGTTCAAGCGCTGGGCCATGCGAACGCCAATCGCAATAGCGCCATCGCTGAAATCATCAAGCGAGCCGGACACAATATTATTCGCGAGCGTCGGGCGGGATTTAATCGCCTCCTGCGTCATGCCCCGGATATAGGCGCCCGAGGCCGAGTTATTGACGCTGATAAGCGCCTGCGCCTCGACCGTAGGCGCAACGCCTGTGACGCCGGGGACCTTGGCGATGCGGTCTACAAGCGGCTGGTATGTGTCGAGCGGCCCCTGCATCGCATAGACGTTCATATGGCCATTAAGGCCGATCACGCGCTGAAAAAGCTCCTGCCGAAAGCCGTTCATGACCGACATGACGACGATCAACGTCGCGACGCCCAGCATGATTCCTATAAGCGAAAACCACGTGATGACCGAGATAAAACCTTCCTGCCGCTTGGAGCGGAGGTAGCGCATCGCGACGAGGCGTTCGAACGGGGAAAAAAGCATTTTGGTCGTTTTTCTAAAAGCTGAGAAAAGAGTTATCGCATAGTTAATGTGAAAATCCAACTTTGCGTGCTGAGCGTCTCATAACCGCCTTTTAACTTTTAAGACTCTCCGCTGGCCAGCAAGTGTAAAACTTTGTTACCTCCATGGCGACACTTGCCTATAATGGAAGGGCATTCGACATGGCCGCACTCATGGCTCGTCTCGGAAGGTGCTTTCTCATTTCTCTTCGTGAAGAAAGGGTCAGCATGTCCATCGGCTTCGGCGCAGGCAGAGTCTCGGCGGCAATATCGAGGAACATCTCAAGGCTCTCGACCTTGTAATCCACCCATGGACAGGTTTCCAGATCGACGTTGTTGCCGTTTGTCACCAGAACGGTCATCATTCCGGCATCCTTCGCGCGCACGAGGTTGGCCAACGTATCTTCGACAACCATCGTGCGCTGCCGCTGATAACCTTCGCGATAAACGACGAGTTCGAAGGGCTTCGGAGAATCCGATTTCCTGAACCCAATGTTCTCAGAAGTATAAATCTGTTTGCCGTTAAAGCATTGGTCTAAGCCCAAATGTCCGAGAACTCTTCTTACCCAATCGGGATTACCGTGAGTCAACATCGCATGAGGAAGATGAAACCTCTCGAACTTTTGGGCAAGTTCGGGATTAGTTGGAATGATCCCTTCCTTACACATCTTGTGATAAACGCTTTTTACTTGCGCCGGATCCAGACCGTACTGCTCTGTATAAAGATAAGTCGCGGAGTGATACTCCGTCCATGATTTCCAAACGAGGTCGTAAGCTTTATCGAAAGAAAAAAGGTCGGGACGCAACTCTACGCCCGCGCGCGCCGCAGCTTTGGAATATGCAGTTATGATGTCATCTGTAATGGCATAATTAACGCCGTCGTTATCTAAAATAACGAAATCAGTATGGGCAATGGCCTCGGAAAGCGTGTGATATGCGCGCGACATGACGTTCACCAAAATGCAGTGTCTCGAAACCGATTATAAATCTAATTTGCGAAAGTAATCACAGTACTGGCCTTTTATTGGCCAAATTGCTCAAAATCCCTTCAACCCGGCCTAAATCATCGCCATGCCGCCGTTGATGTGCAACGTTTGCCCGGTGATATAATGGGCTTCCTCGCTGGCGAGGAAGGCTATGCCATTGGCAACGTCCTGCGGCGTTCCGATAGTCCCTAGCGGAATAACGGCAAGCATCTTCGCCCTTTGCTCCTCGGTAAGCTTGTCGGTCATTGCCGAGGCAATGAAGCCGGGAGCGATACAATTAACCGTAACATTTCGCGACGCGATTTCCTGAGCGATGGATTTGCTCATGGCGATGAGCCCGCCCTTGGAGGCCGAATAATTGGCCTGCCCCGCGTTTCCCATCACCCCAACGACCGACGCAATGCTGATAATGCGCCCCCAACGGCGCGACATCATTCCGCGCAACGCCGCACGCGTCAGGCGGAAAGCCGCCGAAAGATTGACGCCAAGCACAAGGTCCCATTCCTCATCCTTCATCCGCATGGCGAGCCCGTCGCGAGTCAGCCCCGCGTTATTGATTAAGATATCGACTCCACCATTCCCGAGCTGGGCCTCGGCCTCCTTTATAAGCGCTGGGGGCACAGAAGGATCGGAAAGATTCCCCGAAGTGACGAAAACACGCGCGCCCAATTCCTCTTTCAGCGGCGTCAAAAGCTCGGCCTTCATATCGGAAAGAACAACCGTCGCCCCTTGCGCATGCAATGTTTTGGCAATTGCGCGGCCTATTCCGCCCGAAGCGCCGGTAACCAAAGCGTTTTTGCCTTCAAGTGAAAACATGCGAGGAACTCCTTTAATTTGAAAGACTTATCCCGGAGAGAGCCGCACTATAAGCAACCAAAGCCTCAGTGCCAAGCCATTTGAAGCCGCAACGCGCCTGAATTTCGTCAAACCTTGGAAAAATAACTAAAAGTTAAAAGGTTAACCCGATAATTCCGCCTGTTTTTGTACCGGGATTATCAGTGGTAGCAGTTACCCCAGCCATGAAGCGCTTAAAGGGCTTCGGCGCAGCAAGCCTCTTCGCCGCAATGCCGACGCTTGCATATGCGCAGACAACGGCCCTTTCTCCCTTCGAGGGAATGTCTGCGCTTTTTTTTGGGTTCCTGATTGGCGCTATCCTTTCGGCGACGGCCTATCTTTTTTTTATCTGGGTCGTTATGCGCGACCGCGGCCAAGTGTTTTTGATTACCTTTCTCCTGTGCCTGTGCATCAACATCCTGACCTCGAACGATCCGCTCATGGCCCAAATAGGCGTTGTGGACCAGAGCGCCAAAGAATTCCTGTCGAACCTCAGCTTGACCGCGTCATGGATTTTCGCGCTGTTTTTCACGTTTTATTTTCTCGAACTTGACATCAATAGCCCCAGCTTCAAAACGCCGTTTTTGTTTATCGGCCTTTTCCTACTATTTGTCCTCTTCTACTCGTTGATTGACCCGGCACTGTGCTACTATCTCCTGTCCGCCATTGGAACCCTGGTTGTTATCGCTATTCTTATCGCAGGCATCGCGGGCATCAGGAATGGGACCAGTGGAAGCATGGTGCATATCATCGCTTTCATCTGCTTCCTCGTGGGCATTCTCGCCGAGCCTTCGTATGTACTAGGCTTTCTCGACACGCGATCGGGAGTCAAAAGCGTCATTTCCGTCTCGTTCGCGCTGTCGTCGCTTATGTTCGCCATCGTCGTCGCAACTCAATTCGCGGCGCGCCAGGACGAAAAGGAAAAGGCGCTCGAAGTCAGCAATGAACGGTTTGCCCTTGCTACTCGCGGCGCAAACGAAGGGTTGTTCGACTGGAATCTTCAGACCGGCGAAGTCTTTTTCTCGGATCAATTCCGTAAAATTGTCGGGTTCCGCCTCGTTAACGGAGCGGAAGGGCTTAAGACTTGGGTCAGGATGATTCAGGCTCCTTACCGCCGCAACCTCACAGATACAGTCCGGCGCTTCCGCCGCAACGCCTCTGCCGTCACGATAACGGTTGAATATCTCATGCGACGCCCCAATGGCGACAAGAGATGGCTGCACTCCAAAGCGGTCGCCGTACGCGACAAGAATACGCACAAAATTATCCGCATGGTTGGATCCACCAGCGACATTACCGAACGAAAGACGGGCGAATTCGCACTTCTCGCTAGCGAAGCACGCTTTCGCAGCATCATCGAAGCCCACCCGGTCCCGGTTATTATTGTTTCCCTTCAGTCCGGAAACATCCTGTATGCGGCGCCCGGCTCGGAGCAGTTATTGAGAATGAAACGCGAAGATATCGAAAAAAACATGCTCGACCGTTTCATGCCTGTCTCTGCAGACCGGCTCAAAATCAGTGAACTAATCATGTCCGGCGCGATCGTGGACAGTTTCGAGACTACGATGACCCGCGGAGACGGCGCGGAAATTCCTGCAGCGATTTCCGCAAGGAAAATCGCTTATCAGCAGGAAAACGCGATGGTCATGGGAATTTATGATCTTACGGAGGCAAAAAAAGCCGAAACCCAAATCGCCCAGCAACAGGAAGCTCTTCAGCAAAGCGAAAAAATGGCGGCGCTCGGCGGCCTTCTCGCCGGAGTCGCGCACGAGCTTAATAACCCGCTCTCAGTAGTCGTTGGACAATCGACGTTGCTTATGGAAGGCGCGCCGGAACCGAAAGTCGCCAGCCGCGCCGAAAAAATCTTTAAAGCCGCCGACCGCTGTTCGCGCATCGTCAAAAGCTTTCTCGCTCTGGCGCGCCGCAAGCCGCCCGAACGCAAGATGGTGAACATCAACCAGATTGTTCGCGGATCGCTCGAACTCTTGGGTTATCAATTCAAAACAGGAGAAATCACGATTTCGTCGAACCTTGACGCGGGCTTGAGCGAAGCCATCGGCGATAGTGACCAACTCACGCAAGTCGTGACGAACCTCGTTCTCAACGCGGCTCAGGCGCTTGACGGCTGGAAAGGTCTGCGCCGCATCGCGGTCACGACCAGTCAGGATTCAACCCATCTCTCTCTCATCGTCGCCGACACAGGTCCGGGCATCCCGCACGAGATCCGCTCGCGCGTTTTCGAGCCATTCTACACAACTAAAAGCAGCAAAGGAGGCACAGGCGTAGGCCTCTCGCTGTGCCTTAACATCGTCTCGGCGCACGGTGGAGAGTTGACTCTTACCGACACCGAAGGCGGCGGCGCGACATTCACGGTCAGGCTTCCGCTCGGATCAAAGGCATCCGAGGAGGCGGACAATACCGCAGGAGAAGCGCATGCTGACGAAGCCCCGCTTAAAATCCTGATCGTTGATGACGAAATCGAGCTTGCGCAAACGCTCGCAGACCTTCTGGAACCTCTGGGTCATCAGGTCGACATTGCCATCAACGGCGAAGTGGCGATGGAAAAACTTCGCAAGAACGGCTTCGATCTGATCATCAGCGATCTTCGCATGCCCGTGATGGACGGTCCTGCGCTGTACAGCGCGATAGAACATGAGTTGCCAATGTATAAGAACAGGATTATTTACGTGACAGGAGATACCCTTTCCACGCACGTTCAGGAGTTCCTGAGCGCTCACGTTTTCCCTGTCGTCGAAAAACCTTATCGCCTTAAGGACATTCGTCGAAGCATGGGCGAGGTGATCGAAAACATCAAAAAACAGGAGGCGGTGGGTTAGCGATGCGGTTGCTAATTATCGACGACGAAGAAGACATCTGCGATCTGATCGCCGAAATAGGCGAGCGCAACGGTTTTCAACCCCTGGCCCTCACCAATACCGAAAACGTCCCTAAAACGCTCGGTGAATTTCCTCCCGACGTCATCATCATGGACCTGATGATGCCTGGCACCGATGGCGTGGAGCTTTTGCGCACGCTCTCTGAAAAGGCGAAAAATGCCAAGCTATGCCTTATCAGCGGAAGCGACTCGCGCGTTCTGAATGGCGCCCGCCGTCTTGGAAGCGCTCACGGGCTTAATGTCGTCGGCGCTCTCGAAAAACCTTTAAGCATCCAGACGCTTGACGATTTTTTCAAAAACATCGTGAAATCCGAGGTCAAAACGGATGGAGAAGACCGGAACATGGCGCTCGCGAGCGGCGAATTTTCGCTTTACTACCAGCCCATCGTCGAGCTTTCGACACGCCGGATCAAAGGGCTCGAGGCCCTCGTGCGGTGGCGGCATCCCGACAAGGGTATCCTTTTGCCGGATGCCTTCATTCGGGAGATGTCGAACGAAGGACTGATGGGCAAATTGACGGAATTCGTCATCCATACGTCGATCAATCAGGCTGCGGCGCTGTACCACGCGGGCGAGCGCCTGACCATGGCAATGAATGTGACGGCCTCTGCCCTCCTCGATCTCGCGCTGCCGGACCGTATCTCCGACCTCTGCAAACAGCATAATCTTCCGCCTGAGATGCTGAACCTTGAAGTTACCGAAGCCGAGGCCATGCGCGATGTCACGCGAACGATGGATGTTCTCTTGCGCTTGCGCCTGCGTAACATCGGCGTCTCTATCGACGATTTTGGCACAGGCCATTCGTCGCTAAGCGAACTTCAGCGCATGCCGTTCAGCGAACTCAAGATCGACAAGAGCTTCGTGACGGACTCGCCGGACAACAATGACGGCGCGGTTATCGCAAAATCCATCATTGACCTTGCGCACAGCATTGGCCTCAAGGTCATCGCCGAAGGCATCGAAGACGAGCGCGCATGGAAATTAATGTGCGAAAAAGGCTGCGATTTTGCCCAAGGCTTCTTTATAGGCCGCCCCCTCCCCGCCCCTGACTTGGCGGCATGGATCGACAACTGGCGCAAAAAATAATGCTGAGGCATTCTCGGACTTTGTACCTTGGCAAGCGCTCTTTCCGTTCCGTCTTCGGCAAGTGTCCTGTTTTTCTATCAGAGACAAAAACCCGTTATCGGGGATTATTCCACTCTGCCCGCAGTCCGCAGATAACCCGCATTTTGTTCATGCCAACGGTCCGCTTTGTCCTTATCCTTCCGGCTTGGGCTGCTGCCCCCATCGCCTCCCTTGCGAACGGCGCGAACATCGCCAAGTTCTTCGCGTTCAAGCAGGTCGGCAAGGACACCCGGCAAACGCCCATGTTCGGGAGAACCGCTGCCAATGCCTTTATTTTCCTCGCCATTGCCCCAGAAGAGAGACTCGGCGACTTTTCCGGGGAAGCCTTTCATCCATGGAGATTTCAGCAATTTTTGCATGTCGGTCGAAAGCCACGGTAGAATTTTTAGTGCTTCTGTGAACGACGCCACAAAACCATGAACGATCTCCTCATCCAAGGCTTGTTTGGGAGAATCCGCAGAGGCTTCGAGTTCATCCAGCAAGGCGTGGAGCCCTTGTAAAAGCTTAATGACGATGCCCGTTTTATGCTGGCGCTCGGATTCCGACATAAAAATGTAGGTGTTGTGCTTGTAGGCGTGAACGCACTCCGCCAAACGGTCGGCCAATACTTCCCCCGCTTCGGCCCACTCCTCAACTCCAGGCTTTTGTTTTTGTTGGCCTAAAACCATAAAGGCAACACCTCCGATAGAAGGCATTATAGCCTATGGCTTCTGCGTTTGTAAACGTGTGCGAAAAGCATTTTAACTAAAAAACTCTCGGGAACTAAACTGTTTTTTTTAACTGGTCCTCTTGCGCAAAAAATGGTCCGCAAGGACGCAAGCGACCATTGCTTCGCCCACAGGGACCGCCCGGATGCCGACGCAGGGATCGTGGCGGCCCTTGGTTGAAATCTCGGTTTCCTGCCCATCCGTCGAAAGAGTGCGCAAAGGCTTTAAAATTGAGGGCGTCGGCTTGACCGCAAAGCGAATAACAATGTCCTGCCCCGTCGAAACGCCTCCGAGAATCCCGCCCGCGTTGTTCGAAAGAAAAGAAGGGCCGGATCGCATTTCGTCGGCGTTTTGTTCGCCCGTCAATTCGGCGGCTCCAAAACCAGCGCCGATTTCGACGCCCTTGACGGCATTAATGCTCATAATCGCTCGAGCAAGGTCGCTGTCGAGTTTGTCGTAAACAGGTTCGCCAAGACCTGCCGGCACACCAGAGGCCACGATTTCAACAATCGCGCCAACCGATGAGCCGCTTTCCCGAATGCTGTCGAGATAAGCGGTCCACTCTGAAACCATCTGAGCGTCGGGACAGAATAAGGGGTTATTGCCCGCCTCGTCCCAATCCCACCTCAAACGATCAACTTTATTTGGGCCGATCTGAACGACTGCGCCACGAATAGAAATCCCATCGCCCAAAATTTTCCGAGCGACCGCACCCGCAGCGACGCGACAAGCCGTTTCCCTCGCCGAAGCCCGGCCTCCGCCGCGATAATCGCGGATACCGTATTTTGTAAACCACGCATAGTCAGCATGGCCAGGACGAAACTTCTCTTTGACCTCGTCATAGTCCTTCGAGCGCGTATCGGTGTTCTCAATCATCAGGCTGATAGGAGCGCCGGTGGTTTTTCCTTCAAACACACCCGAAAGGATGCGCACTTTGTCGCCCTCGCGCCGAAGCGACATAAAACGCGACTGTCCCGGCTTGCGCTTATCGAGCCAAGGCTGGATGTCGTCCTCGGACAAGGGAATGAGCGACGGGCAACCGTCGATCACCACGCCAATCGCGGGCCCGTGGCTTTCGCCCCATGTCGTAAATCTGAAAAGCGTGCCGAAACTATTGCTGGCCATTGGACGAGGCGTTCATGTTGTCGATGAGTTCGGCAAGGCGCTGGGTTTCATCGACCGCGATCATGCCGATGGCGTGATACCCCGCATCGACGTGCAGCACCTCGCCCGTCGTGCCCGCGCCGAGGTCGCTCAGAAGATAAAGGCCGGTTCCGCCGACTTCGGATATCGTGACATTGCGCTTGAGCGGCGCGTTGATCTCATTCCACCGCAGAATGTAGCGAAAGTCGCCGATGCCACTAGCCGCTAACGTCTTGATCGGTCCCGCCGAAATCGCATTGACCCGGACGTTCTTGCCTCCGAGATCGACCGCCAAATAACGCACACTGGCTTCGAGAGCCGCCTTGGCGATGCCCATGACATTATAGTGAGGCATCACCCTTTCGGCTCCGAGATAGGTCAACGTCAGCATGCTTCCGCCGTTCTTCATCAGCGGCGCGGCGCGGCGCGCAAGCGCGGTGAACGAGTAGCAAGAAATATCCATCGTCTTAAGGAAATTCTCGCGAGTCGTGTCGAGATACAGGCCATCGAGCTGATTTTTATCAGAATACGCAATGGCATGGACGAAAAAATCGAGGCTCCCCCATTCCTTGTCAAGCTTATCGAAAAGCGCGTCCATGCTGGCCTCGTCAGTCACATCGCAGGGTTCGACGAGCTTTGCGCCAACGGAGGCTGCCAACGGCGACACGCGTTTTAGAAGCGCATCCCCTTGATATGTAAAGGCGAGTTCAGCCCCTTGCGCAGCGCAAGCGCTTGCGATGCCCCAAGCCAGAGATCTGTCGTTCGCGACTCCCATAACCAAGCCGCGTTTTCCCGCCATAATGCCGCCCGAAGAAGCGGATGGTGAAGCTTCCGTCATTTTCTCCTCAGAAAAGTACAAACTGCCCTGACTTTACACGTTTATCGGGGATCGTCAAATTTGGCACCAGATGGGCGTTGAAGCAGCGTCTCAATCTTCCTGAGGATCCCCTCGTTTTCCACAGCTTTTTATTTAGCAAGCCTCTGAAGCTCTTGACCGGGCTCCGTCTCCGGTCTTATCTAAAGCCTTGCGCATACTACCTGTTGCGCACGAGACACACACTACCCACCATATCGGCAAATTCTGCCGAATGTCTTAACAAGAAAATCACGATTTCCGTCCATTTCTTAATCAATAATAATTTTTACTAGGCAATTTCTGCCTCGTTATGGTTAAGATACAAAAGGACGGGGTGATTCGTTCGAGCTGCCCCAAGATGTAGAGCAGGAGAAGGTCAAAGTGAACGCTTTTCTACAAACTCTGCGAAATCTCGGCCCCATGCGCCTTGTCGCTATCGCGGTCGTGGGAATCAGCCTTCTCGGGATGCTGGGATTCATTACAACGCGGGTTTCGACCTCTCCTCTTGCCCTTCTCTATACCGAACTCGATCAACATGACTCGGCGGCTATCGCCCAAAAGCTCGATGCGCTCAAAATCCAGTATCAAGTGGATTCCAGCGGCACTTTGATCCGTGTCCCGTCCAATCAGGTCGGCAAGATCCGCATGATGATGGCGGCGGACGGCCTGCCGAAGGGCGGCTCCATCGGCTATGAGATTTTTGACCAGAAGGAAAGCTTCGGCACGACCAGCTTTGTGCAGAACATTAATCATCTTCGCGCGATGGAAGGCGAACTGGCGCGAACCATTGGCGCGATGGACCCCATTCAGAACGCGCGCGTACATCTGGTTCTTCCGCAGCGCGAGCTTTTTAGCCACTCCACACAAACGGCCACCGCCAGCATTTTCCTCAAGACGCGCAACGGAGCCGTCCTTTCGCGCGAGCAGATTGCGTCCATCCAACACCTTATCGCGGCGGCGGTGCCCCAGCTTCAGCCGGGACAGGTTTCAATCGTTGACGACCGGGGCAACCTTCTGGCGCGGCCCGCCAATTCCTCCGAAGCAGGCGGGGGCACGACAGACCAAGACGACATGCGGGCCCAGTTTGAGCAGAAGCAGGCACGCAAAATCGAAGACCTTCTTACCCAGACTTTGGGCTACGGCAAGGTGCGGGCTCAGGTATCGGCGGATCTGGACTTCGACCGCATCACGACAAGCTCCGAAATATTCGACCCCGATAGTCAAGTGGTCCGCTCAACGCAAAGCGTAAGCGAGGCCGCCACAAATTCGGAAGGCGGAGCCAATGGCGGGGCCACCATCGCCAATAATCTCCCGACCGCTCCGCAGCAGATCGCGGGATCGGGCGGCGGAGGAACAAACAACAAGAACAACCGCTCCGAAGAAACCATCAACTATGAGATCAACAAAACCGTCCGCAATCAGGTTCGCGAAAGTGGGCAAATCCGCAGAATTTCCGTCGCGGTCGTCGTGGACGGAGCCTACAAGGCCTCGGAAGACGGAAAGACGACGACGTACGTTCCCCGCACCGAGGACGAGATGAAGCAGATCAAAGAGCTGGTCAAATCGGCGGTCAACTTCGACGCCGCGCGAGGAGATTCTCTTGAAGTCGTGAACATGCCCTTCGCACAATCGGACATGGCGAAGGAGCTTGAAGGCTCGGCAACGAACATGCTGGGCGGCATTCCGCGCGCCGACATCTTCCATGCGGTAGAAACGATCATTCTGGCGCTGATCGGCCTGATGGTCGTGCTGCTGATCGTAAGACCGATTCTGCGCAAAATCCTTGAAAGCGCCGCAACGGTATCGTCCGAGCAAGCGCTCATTAGCGGCGGCGCGGCATACGCCAGCGTTCCGGAAGGGATGGGGAACGTAGCGCAGCTGCCCTCCCCCGGCGCTCAGGCTTCCAACAGCGCCGCCGAAGCGGAAGCAGCGGCGCAGGAAGCTGAAATCGAGCGCATGATTGACATATCCCGCGTCGAAGGCCGCGTGAAGGCTTCGTCGTTGCGCAAGGTCGGCGAGATCGTCGACAAGCATCCCGATGAAGCCATCGGCATCTTGCGTAACTGGATGTATCAGGAGAACAGGTAATGGCCGGGCAACGCCTTCGCGAAGACATCAAGTCCCTTTCGGGGCTCGAGAAGTCCGCGCTGTTCATTCTGGCGCTTGGCGAAGATCACGCCGCGCGTATCTTCGGACACATGACCGACGACGAAATAAAAGATCTATCGCAGGTCATGGCCAATCTCGGGAATGTCAGCTCGAACCTCGTTGAAAAGCTGTTCATTGATTTTGCCGAACAGATGTCCTCGGCTGGCGGGACGATAGGCACGCTCGAGTCCACCGAAAGGCTGCTTCTTAAAGTGCTCGACAAAGGGCGCGTCAGCAACATCATGGAAGACATTCGCGGCCCTGCGGGACGCACGATGTGGGACAAGCTCGCGAACGTCAATGAGGCGGTGCTCGCGGCCTATCTTAAAAACGAATATCCGCAGACAGTCGCAGTCGTCATTTCAAAGATCAAGCCGGATCACGCCGCGCGGGTGCTTTCGCAATTGCCCGAAAGTTTCGCGATGGAGGTCATCGCGCGAATGTTGAGGATGGAGTCGGTGCAAAAGGACGTGATTGACGATATCGAGCGGACGCTGCGCAACGAGTTCATGAGCAATCTTGCGCGCACTAACCGCCGGGACTCCCATGAAATGATGGCGGAGATCTTCAACAACTTCGACCACACGAACGAAACAAAATTTATGAGCGCGCTTGAAGAGCGCAGCAAGGACTCGGCGGAAAAAATCAAGGCGCTGATGTTCACATTCGAGGACTTGGGCAAGCTCGACGGCGCGGCGATTCAGGCCATTTTGCGAGTCGCCGACAAGTCCAAGCTGCCGACGGCCCTCAAGGGCGCATCCGAGTCGATCAAGAACTTGTTCTTGGGCAACATGTCTGAACGCGCAGGCAGGCTTCTCAAGGAAGACATCGCGGCGCTGGGGCCCGTGCGGCTGCGCGACGTGGAGGATGCTCAGACGCATTTGGTGGCGACGGCGAAGGATCTCGCGGCAAAGAACGAGATTGTTATTTCCAAGGGCGCGGAGGAAGACGAACTTGTCTATTGAGATGGCACAGGCGGCGAATGGCGAAAATCTCCGCAAATTCATGTTCGAGCGGTCGTTTGACGACGCTTCAGTCGTGCACCGCGTTCAGGAACGCAAGGCCGTGCTTCTGAAGCCGGAACAGTTCGACGCGCTCAAACGCGAAAATTACGATGCGGGCTTTGAGGCAGGAAAAACTGCGGGAAAAGAAGAGCAACTCGCCCGGCAAACCGACGCCTTGGACCGCGTTGCCCAGAATGTCGGCGAATTGATCGGCAACATCGCCGTTTTCGCCGAAGAGCAGGAAGAACAAACGCGCCAGCTTGCGCTTGCCGTTGTGAAAAAGATTTTGCCGGCCTTTGTCGAAAAAAGCGGCACCGGGGAGATCGAGAAGCTTATCGGCGACGCCTTTCGCGAAATGGCGCGCGAACCGAGGCTGGTCGTGCGCATCAGCGATGCGGAATTCGACGGCCTTAACGAGAAAATTCAGGCGATTGCGGCGGAGCGCGCTTTTTCCGGCAAGCTTGTGGTGCTGGCCTCAAGCGAGGTAGCCTCGGGCGATTGCCGCATCGAATGGGCCGATGGCGGAATCGAACGCAACACGCCCGCCGCGATGGCCGAGATTGAACAAACCATTCTTCCCACCTGATCCGAGGAGCGTTTTATGTCCGACGATAAAGAACCCCTGACCCTTACCGAGCTTGACGCCAATAGCGGCGAAGCTCCGAAGGATCATCAGCAGCCGATTACATCCAACGATCTGGACGCCGTCTATGGCATTCCGGTCGAGGTCACTGCGGTGCTTGGCAAGGCCGAGATGCAAGTCAGCCATTTGCTAAAACTCGGACGCGGCGCGGTCATCGAGCTGGATCGAAAGGTGGGCGAAGCCATCGATATCTATGTGAACAACCGGCTTGTCGCGCGCGGAGAAGTCGTCGTCGTTGAAGACCGGTTGGGCATCACCATGACGGAAATCATTAAATCGGACCGGAACAATTGAGGCAAAGAAAATTCAGGATTCTGGGAAGACGGGACAGAACGAACAAAGGACAAGACTAAATGAGACTACTGATCGTCGGACGCTTGGATGGACCGCTTGGAACTGCCGGACGCATCGCCACGCAGCGCGGCGCAAAAGTTGCGCATATTGACAGCGTCGCGGGCGCTCTCAACGCCTTGCGCAACGGGCAAGGGGCCGATCTTACCATGTGCGACGTGTCTTTGGACATCGCGCAATTCATCGACAGCCTGAAGTCCGAGCGCATCAACATTCCCGTCGTTGCCTGCGGAATCGGAGCCGACGCAGGCGCTGCCGTACGCGCGATCCGCGCAGGGGCTAAGGAGTTTGTGCCTCTGCCTCCGGACGCCGATTTGATCGCGGCGGTGTTGCAGGCAGTCGCCGAAGAAGACCAGACATTCATCGCGCAAGATGCATCAATGCAGCCGCTGTTGCAAATGATCGACCGCGTGGGGTCAAGCGACGCGTCCATTCTCGTTACCGGAGAAAGCGGAACCGGTAAAGAAGTCATGGCCCGGTACATTCACCGCAAAAGCCGAAGGGCGGCAGCCAATTTTGTTTCGGTGAACTGCGCGGCAATTCCGGATAACCTTCTGGAATCTGAACTATTCGGGCACGAGAAAGGATCTTTTACGGGAGCCATTGCGCGCCGTATTGGGAAGTTTGAGGAAGCCAACGGCGGCACGCTGCTGCTCGACGAAATCAGCGAGATGGACAGCAGATTGCAGGCGAAGCTCCTGCGCGCCATTCAGGAACGCGAGATCGACCGCGTCGGCGGAACCCAGCCCATCAGGGTGGACATTCGTTTGATCGCGACCTCAAACCGCAATCTTGAAGAAGAAGTGAAGGCCAAAAGATTCCGCGAAGATTTGTATTTCAGGCTCAATGTCGTAAATCTCGTCCTGCCTCCGCTACGCAAGCGCGTGACTGACATCATTCCCCTGGCCAAGCATTTCGCCGGAAAATATTCAAAAGCCAATGGACTGCCGGACAGGCCCCTTTCGCCCGCCGCCATGGCGGCTTTGCAAGCGCACCACTGGCGCGGCAATGTGCGCGAACTTGAAAACGCCATGCACCGCGCAGTACTTCTCGCCGAAGGCGACAAGATCGAGCCGGATGCGATTATGCTGACAGGGCAGAACCTTGCGCCTGAGGCGCCCGCCGCGGCAGAAGTGCAGCCTCAAGCCACAGGGCGCGCAATAGCCTCGGTCATGGGGAGCCTTGTGGGGAGAACGGTGGCGGATGTCGAGCGAGACCTGATTATCGACACGCTAAGCCACTGCCTCGGAAACCGCACGCATGCGGCTAACATTCTGGGCATTTCGATACGCACGCTTCGCAACAAATTGAAGCAATACAACGATGAAGGCATTTCCGTTCCAGGCGGAGCGAACGAAGAACGCGCGGTTGGCTAGAGGCAAGGATCAGGACCGATGAAAAAGAATTTTGCAATTTTCGGAGTCCTGACACTCTGCGCATGCTCCACAGGTCCATATGAACCGACGCTCTCAAAGCCGCCGGAGAGCCTTTCGATGTTTCAGGATGACACAGCGGCATGCCGCAAGTGGGCGGAACCGATGCCGGGCGTCGAACGTCCCGGCTCGCTTGAAGACCGCGTTGACGGATGCATGAAGAACAAGTGCTATCCGGTAGAATAACATGACGGCACAGACCGCAACTGCCGCAGAAAGCTCCGATCCATTTGGAGGAATCTTCAAACGGGGCGAAATCTGGCTTGGCATCGGCCTGATGGTCATTTTGACCGCGTTGGTCATCCCGCTGCCGCCGTTCTTAATCGACATCGGGCTTTCCATTTCCATCACCATCTCAGTACTCATCCTGATGACGGTGTTGTTTATCGCCAAGTCCTTGGAGTTCAGTTCGTTCCCGACCGTTCTTTTGATAACCACGCTCATCAGGCTTTCGCTCAATTTAGGAACCACGCGCCTCGTCCTGACGCACGGGCATGAAGGAACTTCGGCGGCGGGGCATGTGGTCGAAGCGTTTGCCAGCCTCGTGATGGGCGGAGACTTCATCATCGGCGTAATCGTGTTCGCCATCCTTACGCTGGTCAATTTCGTCGTCATCACCAAAGGCTCGGGCCGCATCGCCGAAGTCGCGGCAAGGTTCACGTTGGACGCGATGCCGGGCAAGCAAATGGCCATCGACGCCGATTTGTCTTCGGGGCTTATCAACGAAGACCAGGCGCGAAAGCGGCGTAAAGAGCTGGAGGATGAAAGCAACTTTTTCGGCTCGATGGACGGTTCCGCCAAGTTCGTTCGCGGCGACGCCATCGCGGGGTTGTGCATCACCTTCATCAACTGCGTCGGCGGTATCACCATCGGCACGTTCAGGCACGATTTGCCCGTTTTGCAAGCAGCGGACACGTACGTAAGGCTGACGGTCGGCGATGGACTCGTCACGCAAATCCCTGCCCTGCTCGTCTCCGTGGCGGCAGGCTTGCTCGTTACCAAGGCCAACCTTTCGGGATCGACGGACAAGGCGCTCTTCCGGCAGCTCGGCGGGTATCCGTTGGCGCTGGGCCTTAGTTCGGCAATGTTGAGCTTTCTGGCGCTTCTGCCCGGAATGCCGTTCCTGCCGTTCGCCCTCCTCGGAGGCATCTCGGGCTTTGCGTGCTATGCGACGACAGAAGCCGCCAAGGAAAAGCAGGCCGGAGAATCCGCAGCAGCCACCAAGAAGCCCGCCGCTGTCGCCGAAGAGCCCATTGGCAAGGCTCTTTCCATCGACATGATCCGGCTGGAACTGGGATACGCCCTATTAAGCCTCATCAACAGCGAAGCGGGACAGCGCCTGACCGACCAGATCAAAGGGCTTCGCAAGCAACTGGCCTCTGAAATGGGCTTTATCATGCCCGCAGTACGCATTCAGGATAATCTGCAATTGCCGCCGAACTCCTATGTTGTGCGCATCAAAGAGATCGAGGCAGGTCGCGGCGATCTGCGCCCCGGCATGCTTCTGGTGATGGACCCGAAAGGGCAGCCGATCTCCCTCCCCGGCGAGACGACGGTTGAGCCCACCTTCGGCCTTGCGGCGACCTGGATAGACCCTACATATCGTGAGGAGGCGCTTTTCAAGGGGTACACGGTGGTCGATCCGCCAACCGTGATTACGACGCACCTGACCGAAATCGTCAAAGACAACACGCCCGACCTGCTCTCTTATGCCGAAACGCAGAAGCTCTTGAACGAGCTCAACAAGGACCAGCAAAAGCTGGTGGCCGACGTCATCCCGGGCCAAGTCACCATCAGCGGATTGCAGCGCGTCTTGCAAAATTTGCTGTCGGAGCGTGTGTCGATCCGCGACTTACCGACGATCCTCGAAGGCGTTTCCGAAGCGGCGGGCGTCACGCGCAACCTCACCTCGATCTCAGAGCACGTGCGCAGCAGGCTCGCGCGCCAGATTTCGGACGCCAACACCAACGAGATGGGGTATATCCCGATTGTGACCCTCTCGCCCGAATGGGAGCAAGCCTTCGCCGAATCGATCGTCGGCGACGGCGATTCGAGACAACTCGCCATGGCTCCCAGCCGTTTACAGCAGTTTATTTCGTCCATCAGGCAGACCTACGACCGGCAAGCCGCCATAGGGGAGGCTCCCGTTTTGCTTGTCAGCCCCGCCATACGGAATTACGTTAGGTCCGTGATTGAGAGATTCAGATCCTCAACCACGGTTTTGTCGCAAAATGAAATTCATCCAAAGGCAAAGATTAAAACCTTGGGGCAAATCTAAATGAGGCTCAAATCCTTCCACGGCGCGACTTTGACGGACGCCATGCGCGCCGTGCGCGACGCTTTGGGTGAAAACGCCATTATCGTCGCCACGCGCGAGGAAGAGTCCGGCGGCATCCGCGTCACGGCAGCGATTGACGAAAGCGGCCCGAACCGAACCGAAGCGGACCCCGAGCTTCCGGCCCAAGGCTCCGAGGCTTTGGAAATTATCGCCGAAGCGCTAACGATGCATCACGTTCCCCCTGATCTTGCCGAAAAGCTTATGGCGGCGGCGACGCAGTTCGCCGAGGACGATCCTCTGGTCTGTTTGGGCGCGGCGCTCGATACGCATTTCAAATTCGATCCGGTCGAGAGCGACAAGCCCTTGATGCTCGTGGGCCCTCCCGGCGCAGGAAAAACCCTTTGCACCGCGAAATTCGCGACGCAAGCGGTTATGGATAAACGCGATACGACAGTCGTAAGCACCGACATCGAACGCGCGGGAGGCCTTGAGCAGTTGGCGGCGTTTACGCGGCTTCTCAAGATCGACCTTGTTGAAATCGACGAATGGTACGCCTTGCGCGACCTGATCTCGGTGAAAAAAGCGGGGCCGGTCTTTATCGACACCGCAGGGCGAAATCCTTTCGATCCCAAAGAAAAGGCAGCCGTGGCGGATTTCATCAGAGCCGTAGGCGATGCGACGCTGGTGCTTCCCGCAGGACTAGATGCCTCGGAAGCCATCGACCTCGCGCTCGAGTACAAAAGCATCGGGGCCTCGCGGCTGCTCATCACGCGGATGGATGTCGTGAAACGGCTCGGAAGCCTGCTACGTCTGGGCTATGAGACGCAAATGCCGTTCGCGAACTTCAGCGCCTCGGCGAAGGTGACCGACGCGCCGCAGCCGATGAACCCGGTTGTGATCGCGCGAAAGCTGCTTGGGAAGGATTCAGGATTCAAGGTTCAGGATTCGCTAAAGAGCGAAGCGCCCGCGATCAAGCCGAGCCGGAAGAGGATTGGGGCGCAATGAATCCGACGAACGAATTAAACAATACCATACCTGTCGCAGTTCAAGAGTCGGGGTCGCCTTTGGCGTCCCCCTCCCCTC
>JAQVZU010000019.1 GCA_028708035.1 Alphaproteobacteria bacterium | reverse complement strand
ATCGCCATCGAGAGGATGATTTTTGGCATCTCCCCACCCGCAGCGGTCGAGAAAAGCGGCAATTTCAAGCGGACGCGCAGTCAACGGCATACGGGATATCCAGAAAAATAAGGAGGTTTTCTCAGACACTCTTAGGCTAAGGTACAGACTCAATTGGAAATAGCATATATAAAGTCTTGTACAGTAATCTTTAATCTCATAACCTGTCGGCCTGTCTGATTCAATACAGGAATTGTCTATGTCTGGAAGTAAGGCGCGTTGTCTGCGAGCGGTTCTTGGCTGCGGGTTTTTGCTTTGCTTGGGGGCGGGAAGGGCAGGGGCTTTCATGCCACCTCCCGCAAATTCGATCGGCGACATCCGCGTCGAAGGCATCCAGCGCCTTGAGCCCGAAACTGTGTTTTCTTACCTCAGCGTCGCTAAGGGCGAAGAGGCCACTCCCGAAAAACTCGACGCGGCATTGAAGTCGCTTTACGCGACGGGCCTTTTTTCGGACGTGGCTCTTGAGATGGACGGGCGCACGCTCGTTGTAAAGGTCGAGGAAAACCCCGTCATCAACCGCATAGCTTTCGAAGGCAACGAAGCCGTCTCCAAAGAAGATCTGGAAAAGGAAGTTCAGGTCAAAACCCGCATGGTTTACACGCTTCCGCGCGTGGAGCGCGACGTGCAGCGCATTCTGGATTTATACCGGCGGTCAGGCCGGTTCGCGGCGACCGTCGAGCCCAAGATCGTGAAGCTTGAACAGAACCGGGTCGATCTTGTTTTCGAGATCGTCGAAGGATCGCGCACGGGCGTTCGCAACATCGCCTTCGTCGGCAACGAGCATTTTTCCGATGGCTCTTTGCGCGAGGCCATCAGCACGCGCGAGACAGCTTGGTGGCGCGTGTTTTCATCATCTGATTATTACGATCCTGACCGCCTGAACTACGACAAGGAACTTCTCCGCAGATTCTACCTGAGCGAGGGCTACGTGGATTTCCGCGTTGTTTCCGCCGTTGCTGAGTTGACCCCTGACCGCAATGATTTCTTCATCACGTTTTCGGTCGAGGAAGGGCCGCGCTACAAATTCGGCAAGGTCACAGTTACCAGCGAGATCAAGGGGCTTAACAGTGAGACGCTGCGGCAATACGTGCTGACTAGGGAAGGACAGCGGTATAATTCGGATGCCATCGAGAAGTCGGTATCCAAGCTGACAACGGCGCTTGGTGACAGGCAGTTTGCCTTCGCGACGGTTGCGCCAACGCCGGACAGGCATAAAGACTCGCAAACCGTCGATTTGAACTATGTCGTCAAAGAGGGCGCGCGCGTGTATGTGGGGCGCATCGACGTCAACGGGAACTCGAACACGATCGACAAGGTGATCCGCCGCGAAATGACGCTGGCCGAGAATGATCCGTTTAATGCGACAGCGCTGCACAAGTCCGAGCAGAAAATCAAGGATCTCGGCTTCTTCTCCGACGTAAAGGTAACGCCCATAGAAGGAGCGCAGCCGGACCGCGCCAACGTCAACGTCGAGGTCAAGGAGAAATCCACGGGCGAAGCGATGATCGGCGCGGGGTATTCTTCGACCGACGGCCCGTTGGGCAGCTTCAGCGTCAGCCAGCACAACCTTATGGGGCGCGGACAGGACATGCGTTTCGGAGCCACGGTGTCGGGACGTACGAAGCAAATCGACACGAGCTTCACCGACCCCTATTTCCTCGACCGCAAGTTGTCGGCGGGCATCGACCTGTTCGCAACCAAGACGGACAATCAGGACCTGAGCTCTTATGATTTTAACAGCGCGGGCACGACGCTAAGATTGGGCTACCCTCTGTCCGAAGAAATCCGGCAGAAAGTCAACTACAGTTTCCACGCGGACGAAATCGCCAACGTGCCCACGGGGGCATCGGCTTACATTCGCGGGCAGGAAGGCTCATCAACCACATCGTCAATCGGGCAATCGCTTATTTACGATACGCGTGACAGCAAGCTTGAGCCGACGCTTGGATTCATGACCCACGTTGATACAGATGTGGCGGGACTCGGCGGTTCGCGCAAATGGTTCCGCGCGAGGGTTGGCGGCACGCAGTATTATCCGGTCGCCGAAAAGTGGATACTCAGCGGCACGGCGGAAGCGGGCCAGATCTGGGCTTTGGGCGGAACGACGAAAATCAACGAACGGTTTTTCCTTGGTGGCGACTCGCTTCGCGGCTTCGAGTACGCGGGAATCGGCGCGCGGGACATGACCAGCACCTATAAGGATTCGCTTGGCGGCACCAACTATGCGAAAGCCACAGCCGATTTGTCCATGCCGACTCCATTGCCGCCGGATATCGGGATCAAGGCGCACGTTTTTTCGGATGTCGGTTTTCTTGGGAATCCGGATCAAAAAGTCCTCTCAGGAAATCCCATCACCATGGACGACAGCTTGCACCTGAGCGCGGGCGTCGGCATCACGTGGGATTCTCCGTTCGGCCCCATCCGGTTGGATTACGCCCAGCCCATTATGTACAAGAGTTACGACAAGCTCCAACACATCCACTTCAGCTTTGGAGCAAAATTCTAAGTTGAGATTCAACGGGGCGGCGAGGAGGGATTTTGGCTATAGCTGTTGTGGATTTAGGCGCGGTTGGCGCGGCTTTGGTGCGCCAGTTAAGGCAGAATGCCGATCTTAAGGACGATTAAAATGAGACTCCCTTGGACGCTTGTAAAAACCTCCCCGGCATGCCCGCAAAAGCGTTTCATAGCCTACCTTAGAATTTTCCTGCTTTTATTAGCGGGTCTTTTGATCTTGGCTGCAAACGCCCTTGCCGAGCCCCCTGCAAAAATGCCGGAGCCAATCATCGCCATCGTGGACGTGCAGAGGATCTTGCAGGAGTCGCTTGCGTCAAAAGGCGTTCAGAAACAACTGGAAGTCCAGCGTTCAAAGTTCCAGAACGAAATCGAGAAAGAGGAAAACAGCCTGCGCAAAGCGGAACAGGACTTGGCGGCCCAGCGCAGCAAGCTTTCGGCGCAAGTGTATGCCGAACGGGAACAGCAATTGCGCCAGCGATTTCTCACCGTCGAGAACCATGTCCAGTCGCGCCGCAAGGTGCTGGATCAATCGTTTACGGATTCGATGAATGCCGTCAAAAAAGCCTTGCTCGACATCGTGAGCGAAGTCTCTCACGAGCGCGGCGTCAATCTTGTGATCGTCAAGCAACAGGCGTTATGGACGGACCAACCGCTCGACGTGACGGATGAAGTTTTGGCGAGGCTCGATAAAAAGATCCCGAAAATCGACGTCGTCACGCTTCCCGAAAAACCGGAAAAATAGCGTTAGCTTCCCCCCGTGGGGGCCTGAATGCCGAAAAAGAAAAACGTCCGGGGCGTCTTTTCGTCATCAAGGCAAAGGCTGAAGCGCAAAGAATGAAATTCCCCTTCCCCTCGGCGGGGCTTGAATGCCAAGAAAGACGTTCGGGGAATGTCTTTCCATCATTAAGACCGAAGGCTGAAGCGCAAAGAATGAAATTCCCCTCCCCTCGCGGGAGGGGTCAGGGGAGGGGGAGTTCCGCAATAACCGCTCTCGATTTTTTAGTAACACCATCTCCACAATAATCTCCGTCATTCCCGCGCACGCGGGAATCCATCGCTCGCGATAGCGAGCATAAGAGTCTGGCAGCATTCCAATTGTAAACGTTACAGGAGTCTTTCCGCTCGCCTGTTCTTGTGAAAACGGGGATCTGCGTGGCTATGATGCGCAAAGAATCTAATTCAAGCCGGGACTCGAAACCTTTTCCAACGCTATGGAAAATAGATAATGGGCTGCATCCTGTCGTTCATTGGGCGGAATTGGATACGTTGCATTAATGTCCAGAGCCGTTTTAAAATGGTCGGGTTCCACGCCCAATATGCTACAAGCAAGCTCCTTACTACTTTTTGCATTTAAGTGGCCCCATCCGTTTTCGGCCAGAGCGGTAATTAGTTGTTTGGTAAAATAAATAGTTCTTTTTCCATTGTCGTCTGCAATAGATACAAGATCTCCTTTTCTCTCGAGCTCTTCCCGAATTTCCTTGTGGCCGTCTGTTTCCTCTTTATCGGTTATGCTCACACAAATATTGTTCGTTAAGAACGCCGTTAGAAGAAGTCCGCCAAGATACCGCTGCTCAGTATCCCCCGTGTATCGCCATTTAAGAGCTTTTTCCGAAAAAATGAGGCTAGTGTCAATTGGATCCACGTGTTCATTGAACTCCTTTTTGAAGAGAACATCCGCAATGGTTGCGAAATAGGCAATATCTCTGCCGAAAGCTTTAATGGTTCCTATTGCATCACTATCAGAAGCTATAAGTAATTTTTGGGGGTCGATAGAAACATTGTCCATTTTATTACCCTTTTTTAAAAAGAAAATTACATCAACAGAATTAGAGAATACATAAAAAGCTGGCAAGCGAGAAACTAAAAATAACTGATGCAAATAAAAGATCTGCCTTCCTCGAATGCGGGATTCCATTTTCTTTTTTTCTTATTATGGAAATTATTGCGAATGACTATAAGCTCGATAAAACAAATGCCGAAGTGTAAAAGCTTTAAGCCCGTTTCATCTCCAAACGCCTGCGTTCTGATTCTCGGATCGCTTCCCGGAGCCGAATCCCTGCGACAGAAGCAATACTATGCCAAGCCGCAGAACGCATTTTGGAGGATTATGGGAAAGCTTATCGGCGCTTTGCCCGAAATGCCTTATGAAGAGCGCCTAGAAAGGCTTGTCAGCCGCCGCATTGCCCTGTGGGACGTCTGCGCGGCGGCGAACCGCGAGGGAAGTCTTGACTCGAACATCCAAAACGCCGTTGCGAACGATTTCGGTCGATTTTTCAGAGTCCATCCCCGAATAGAAACCATTTTTTTCAATGGACGTCCGGCTGAAAAGCTGTTCCTGCGCTTGGTGCCTGTCGAGGCCCCCTTGCCAAGCGCCGTCCTCCCCTCCACAAGTCCCGCATACGCAGGTATGCCGTTTGAGGAGAAACTTTCACGTTGGCAAGAAGGGCTGGCGCCATTTCTGGCCAAGCCCTAAAGGCGATCCGCCTTCTTTCTTACCTGCCTCAACTCAGTTCTCTCTGTTATTGGCATTTCTCCGCAATAGCCCAGAACCCGTCGGCATTAAGGCTTGCGCTGCCCACAAGGACGCCGTCAACCTCCTCCTCGGCCAGGATTTTCTCGGCGTTCGCAGGAGTGACCGAGCCGCCATAGAGCACGCGCACCGTTTCGCCGATCTCTCCCAAAACCTCGCGAATTTGCTTGTGTACGGTCACGACATCCTCGGGTTCTGGCGCTTGGCCTGTCCCAATGGCCCAGACGGGCTCGTAAGCTACCACAAGGTTCGCTGTCTTGACCTTCTTCGGCAAAGACTCCCGAAGCTGCTTTTCGATGATTTCCGAGGTCGATCCGGCCTTAAGCTCCTCCGCCGTCTCCCCCACGCAGACGATAGTCGTCAGCCCCGCGAGTTGCGCGGCTTCGACTTTCTTGGCGATCAACTCGCTGGTTTCCCCATGCCCATACCGCCGTTCGGAGTGACCGAGAATCATATACCTGCAGCCGAGATCGACGAACATCGCGGGACTAAGATCGCCTGTGTATGCGCCATGATTCGCCGTATGGCAATCCTGCCCGCCAAGCATGACGGGCGTTCCCAAAAGAGCCTCGCCGATCGCCCACGTCAGCGTAGCTGGGGGGCATAAGACGATGTCGAAATTCAGGGGCCGCGCAGCTTCCGCTTGCTCGGCGATATCTTGGGCGAGAACAAGGCCCGATGTTAAGCGCCCGTACATCTTCCAGTTTCCGACCACCAAGCGGCGTCTTCTAGCCATATTGTCCTCTGAGAAGTGTTGCCTATGCAGAATCGTATCTTTATCATATCATCGGGTTCACAAAAGGTTAAATTTCTCTGAAAGGCGAGCTATGCTTCAATCGATGCGCCAAGTGGCACATTCCTGGGTTGTCAAAGGCCTGATGCTGTTTCTGATCGTAAGTTTCAGCATTTGGGGCATAGGCGACATTTTCAGAGGCAACTCGTTGCGCCGCGCGGTGGCGACAGTCGGCGATACTGAAATCTCGGTGCAGGAACTCAATATCCTGTTCGAAAAAACATTGGCCCAAGCGCGCCAAGCCCTCTCTCCCGGACTGACTGCCCAGCAGGCCCGGCAGCTTGGTCTTTTGGACCATGCGCTTGACCGGGAAATCAACAGCCGCCTGATCGACATGGAAGTCGCGCGCCAAAACATCAGTGTCGGTCCAGAAGCCGTCCTCGACCTTCTTGCCTCCGAACCGCAGTTTCGCACGAAGGACGGAAGCTTCAACAAAGCTCTTTTCCGCCAATTTCTCGATCAGCAACGGCTCAGCGAAAGCGCTTTTCTCGTCCAAGAGCAGCAGGAACTCGCACGCCAGATTCTCCTAAGCGCCGTTCAGGGCGGGGCCGTCGCGCCAGAGGCTGCCGTCAATGCGCTTTTTAAAGCGCGTGCGCAGAAACGCATTGTGGAAGTGGCGACGGTCGATCCAGCCAAGCTTGGCGGCATCCCCACCCCGGACGACAAGGCATTACAGACTTTCTATGACGGCCATCAGCAGCTTTTCGCGATTCCCGAATACCGCAGCATCACACTGGCGATCCTTTCGACGGAGGCGTTGTCCAAGGACATCTCGATCTCGGAGGAGGACCTGAAGAAGGAATACGAAACCAGAAAAGAGCAACTCGCTGACCCCGAGAAACGCGACGTCCTCCAGGTGGTTCTTCAAAGCGAGGAGAAAGCCAAAGAGCTTGCTACGCAGGCCCATGCGTCGAACGATCTTGCCTCTGCGGCCAAAGCACAGAAAGAGACTGCCGTCCCCTTGGACAAGCTCGAAAAGAAATCCCTCATGCCCGAACTGTCAGATGCGGCGTTTGCCCTCCATGAAGGCGCAATTGGCGGCCCGGTCAAAACCCAGCTTGGCTGGCACGTGATCCAGTTAAAGAAGATCATTCCGGGCGGAATTCCCGATTTCGACAAGATCAAGGACAAGTTGCGCGACGATCTTCGCCGCGAGCAAGCCATTGAGGTCGCGACGCGCGTTGTCAACCAACTCGATGACCAGTTGGCGGCGGGCCACTCGCTTGACGACATTGCCGACGACCTCAGGCTGCGGATCGTCAAAATTCCCGCAGTCGATGCCAACGGCCAGACTCCGGAAGGCAAGGACCCCTCCGAATTGCCCAATAAGGAACAAGTCCTTAAGGACGCGTTTGCCCAGAATGCTGGAGAAACAGGTCCGGTCGAAGACACTAAATCAGGCGTTTATTATGTCGTTCGAACTGACGATGTAACCCCATCCGGAGTCCAGCCTTTTGACAAGGTCAAGGCTAAGGTCGCCTCGGCATGGAAAGAGCAAGAGCAGAAAACCAAAGCGCAGGCCAAGGCCGGAGAGATTGCGAAGGCCCTAAACGGCGGTGAAAAGCTGTTGGCTCTGGAAGGGCAGGAGGGGGTTTCCACACGCATTTCCCGGCCAATATCGAAGCTTGGCGAAACGGACAAAGATCTTCCCCCCGCGTTGGCGGCTCGCGTTTTTCAGCTCAAGCAAGGCGAAGCCATGGCTGAGGAAAGCGACGGAAAGCAATATATCATCCGCCTTGTCAGCGTAACCAACGTCGATCCGTCCAAGCCCGACCCGCACAAGTCGGGAATTGCGAACGAAATCCGAAAGGCCGAGCATGCCGAATTGCTCGAACAATATCTCGACCACCTGCAAGAGATATTCCCCGTAAAGAAGAACGTCGCTGTGCTCGATTCAATGCGTCAGCGGGACGAGCAGTGACTCCGGCGGGCTGGCTTCAGAGAGTCGCGTTTGTCCCGTTGAACGGAACATTGCCTTCATCCACGACGAACCCTTAGAGCCTGTTCATGATCTCTAATTTGAATCTCCGTCATTCCCGCGAAAGCGGGAATCCATTGCCGCGCGCCTGTCCTCGTGAAAACGGGGATCTGCGCGGTACATGACTCAACGACTCAGCAATAATAAATGTTTACAGATATGACACCTTGAAACCTTCAAGATCATGAACAGGCTCTTAGGCGTTCTGGACATCCTGACGCATAGGTTTCCTAATCTCCCACTTTCACTTTGCTCCTTAAGTCTCTGCAACGATTTTTGTTTATGCGTTTTTGCACGTGTAAAACCGTGTAACTGCATGAAATTTCTGATTCTTAACGCGGCTTTTTGATTGCGCGAATCAACGAAAATGATTCATATATTCCCGAGCGATTCCCGCGCCTTGAGGCGCAGCCCAACTCAGAGGTTCTTCATGATTAATTTATCGATGGCCGACCCCGAGCATAATCTGCGTCCGCGCCTGACTGTCATCGGAGTGGGCGGCGCTGGCGGCAACGCGATTAACAACATGATCCGTTCCAAGCTCGAGGGCTGCGACTTTATTGCCGCCAATACGGATTCGCAGGCGCTTGCGATGTCTCTCGCAGGGCGTAAAATACAACTTGGCGTCAATCTGTCGCGAGGTCTCGGCGCAGGATCGAAGGCTGACGTTGGCCGCGCCGCCGCTGAAGAGCAGACCAACGACATTATGGCGAGCCTCGAAGGCTCAGACATGTTGTTTGTCACGGCAGGCATGGGAGGCGGGACCGGCACGGGCGCGGCTCCCGTGATCGCCCGCGCTGCGCGGGAATCCGGAATCCTGACCGTCGGTGTCGTGACCAAGCCCTTCCACTTCGAAGGCAACAACCGCATGCGTCAAGCCGAGCAGGGCATTGCCGAACTTCAGCAGTATGTTGATACGCTGCTTGTCATTCCCAACCAAAACCTCTTCCGCATCGCAAACGAGCGCACGACATTCGCTGAAGCCTTTCGCTTGGCCGACGAAGTTCTCTACTGCGGCGTACGGGGCATCACCGACCTGATGGTCATGCCCGGCTTCATGAACCTCGACTTTGCCGACGTAAAAACGGTCATGGGCGAGATGGGCAAGGCGATGATGGGCACGGGCGAAGCTGAAGGCGACGACCGCGCCGTTCGCGCGGCTGAAGCGGCGATTTCCAATCCGCTGCTTGACGACGTTTCAATGAAGGGCGCGCGCGGCGTTCTGATTAACATCACCGGCGGTCTTGACATGACTTTGTTCGAAGTCGATCAAGCCGCCAACCGGATTCGCGAGGAAGTCGACCCCGAAGCCCAGATCAAGGTTGGATCCACGCTTGGTGAATCGCTTGAAGGCAAGATACGCGTTTCGGTTATCGCAACAGGCATAGATGCCGCCGTGACCCAGCGCGCTTCGACGGCTACCGCTACTGCCAAACCGCGCGCCGCTGCGACGCCTCAAACCGCCAAGCCGCAGCAATTGCAGACCAATTATGGCCAGCCTGCTTATCCTGCGGCTGCGGCGGCCGCTCCTGCGACTCAACCGGAGGCTCAGGCGTCCACGCAAACGCAGACGAGCTACTTTACGATGCCGCAGGCGATCATGCCGCATTCGGACGTCATTCCCCGTACCCAGCCGATTGTCGATACATCCGAGCCCGAGGTTCAGGCGCGTCCCGAATCCGTGGTGGAGCGCGAGCCTGTCCGCGAAGAGCCCTTGGCCGCAGAGCCAAAGTACGCGGAACCCGAACCTCGATATGAACCTGAGCAGCGTTACGCAGAACCGGCGCCTCGTGCACACACGCCACCGGTAGAGACCGCTCCCGAACCGCGGCCCGCGCCTGCGCCTTTACCCGAGGCTCAACAGCGCAGTTCCCGCCCCTCATCGCCGATGGCGCAAAACGATATGCGCATGACGCAACTGACGCCGCAGACTCATGCGCATCAGCCGGGTCAAGAGCAACGCCGCCAACGTCGCGCCGAGTCGCTTTTTACGCGCATTACGGGGTTTGGCCTTGTCCGCCCCTCGTCTCAGCATCATGAAGAAGAGATTCACGATGGCGGTGACGACCCCATGAGCGGCCCGCATCTCGACGTTCGCTCATCTGACAGGCCGATGCTGTCCGAGCAGCCCGAAGACCTTCTTGAGATCCCGGCCTTCCTCCGCCGCCAAAGCAATCATTAGCCAGCTCAGACAATCCAATAATTCCCGTGTGATTCAGAAATGATATGGGCCACTATTGCAGATGAAGCGATGTTTTTGCAGAACATTCCTTCAACAATAACAACGTCATCCCCGCGAAGGCGAAATTCCACTCACTCCCTCCGTCATACCCGCGAAGGCGGGCATCCCATTTGTTTTTCTTTTCTAATAGAACAAACGCCTTTTTTTAAAACCACACACCCCCGTCATTCCCGCGAACGCGGGAATCCATCGCCGCGCGTCCGCGCGGCATATGACTCGCAACGTATCGCAGCCTGTCGCGAGTCGACATGAGTGTTCCCGAAGCCCTTTTCGCAGATAATCTAAATGAGCTGGCAAGCGTAAAGCATGCCTTTTTCACGCGCGCGTGGGGGAATTCGTGGTTTTTGGATTCCGCCACCAGGGGGGAGGCGATGATTGCGCGTGGGCGCATGGCTCTTTATTTAGGCGTTCCAAGAGAGAGATTCGTCGGGCTCCGGCAAAAGCATACATCCGATGTGGTGACGGTCATAAAGCCTTGGACTTCTTGGGAGGAGTCTCCTGAGGCGGACGCTTTGGTGACCAATCAACCGGGGATCGCGCTGAGCATTTTGACAGCCGATTGCGTGCCGGTTTTGCTGGCCGATCAGGAAGCTCGTGTGATCGGCGCGGCTCATGCGGGATGGAAAGGGGCTATTGGCGGAGTTTTAAGCAATACACTTGATGCGATGGAGAAACTTGGGGCAAGTCGGAAGGCCGTTCATGCGGCTTTAGGACCGTGCATCTGGAAGATGTCCTATGAAGTCGGCCCCGAATTTCCCGCTCCCTTTCTGGCCGAATCCCCCGCAAACGAGTCCTTTTTTATGCCGAGTCTTAAGGTTGGCCACTACCTCTTTGATTTACCCGGTTATGTCGTCTCTAACTTGCGCAAGCTTGGCGTTGCCTCCGTCAATTCCTCGCCCGCCGATACATGCCGCGATCCCGACCGCTTTTTTAGCTACCGAAGGGCGACGTTGCAGGGAACGACGGAGTTAGGGCGTCTGGTTTCGGCGATCACGATAAAGTGAAGAGGGCAGGGCTTAAGGTCCGCAAGCGCCGTTTTCGCTTATCAAGCCTCCTTCACAAGCCTTGCCGTCGCAGGCTCCAGCGTCTCCCGAAGCCGATGCATCATCTCCTCCCGGTGTAGCCCCGCTGGGATCTGCGGCAACAGTTCGACCGTAATCGTCCCGCGCTTCTTGAAAAAGCTGTCTCTTGACCACAACACCCCCGAGTTCAGCGCCATCGGAACGACGGGAAGATTTAACTCCTGATAAAGCGCCGCGACCCCGCTTTTATAAGGCAATGCCTTGCCCACAGGCGCGCGCGTGCCCTCTGGAAAGATCACGATAGGCCGACCCTCGGCTGCCGCCTTTCTTGCCGCCGCGACCATTTCCAAAATGGATTGAGCGCCAGCCTTTCTGTCGATCGCGATCGATCCTGACCTTTTCATCCACCACCCCACCAGAGGAATGCGCAACAACTCGCGTTTAAGCACAATGGCCGGATCTTTAACGATCAGATGGATCTTGAACGTCTCCCACGCAGACTGATGCTTGCTGGCAAGGATAAAAGCGCCTTCTGGAATATTCTCGCGCCCCACAACTCTATACTTGATTCCGCAAAAGTGGCTCTCAATCCAGGCGATGCTGCCAAGCCAAACCTCCACCGCCTTGACAATCTGCTTGCGAGGCAAAAGCATGGCCCAGCTCAATCCTGCGCACAGAACCAAATTGGCCGTATAGAAGACAAGATTGAACCAAAGGGAATTGAGAAAGGTCATTGTCAACTCACGTCAAAGATGGCGGAACCAAACCTCAAAGCTGGCAACGAGGTACTTGCAGTATTCAGTTGCCAGCAGATTGATGGTCCCCGGATATTCCCACCATTCATAAAGCTTCACATTATCCGGCATGATGGGGTAGGGCAGAAAAGTTATATCGGGCATGGCGTCATGAAAAAGCAAGAGGCTGCGCGGCATATGATAATTAGCCGTTACCAGCCGAGCCGACCTGAATCCCTCGCCCGCCACCCAATCTCGAGTTTCCTCGGCATTCCCCGCCGTGCTTCCTGCGCGATATCCAAGGACGACGCAGCATGAGCTTAATTCAGGACTGATATGGGATGTTTTAAGAATTCGCTCAAGCGGCAAATTTTTGTGCACGCCCGAGATAAACAGTTTCTTGCCGTTCCCCAACCGCAAAAGCTCGATGCCCGTGGAAACGCGCTCGCTCCCGCCGGTCAGAACGACAATCGCTTCCGCAGGTTCCAAGCTCTCATGAATATCGGGCTCGCGCAGGGCTGAAACGCTATCGACAAACTTAATGAATCCCCAAGCCCAGAGCGCGGCGACGACAATCGACAGAAGAAGAAACGGATGCCTCTTCATGGAAAGTCCTCGATAAGGCGCATGACGGAGAATCGCGCAGCGACCGCCGCAATGACCGTGGCGCAAGCCGGAACCAGCGCCGCCGCAAAAGCCACGCCGAACCAATGCCCCCATTGAAGCGTCGAAAGATCCGCAATATTGCGCGTGCAGAAAAGAAGAATTGAAATAATAGCAAGCGCTGCGCAAAACCCCGCCAGCGCCGCCTTGGCGACGATATGCGTCGCCTGAAGCTGAAAGTGGCGGGCGATGTCGATGTTCTCAGCCCCCATAAGATGCAGCAAGGAAATCGTTTCGCGCTCCGTCGCGATAACGGTCCTGCAAATCAGATTGACGGCAATGACAAGCGCAAGGGCCGTAAGAGCAATAGTCATTCCGCCCAAAATCGTCAGCCCGCGCACCAGTTTCCAAATGTCCTTGGTCCAGGTGCCATGATCGTTTACGCGCGCGTCGCTTACCGCCGGTTTCAACGCATCGCCCACCTGCCGCGCTGACAAATCCGCGCCCGGCTTTCGCTCGATATCGATAAGCGTCGGCAAAGGCAGGGCCTTCAATAACTGCGGCTCGTCAAACCACGGCTCAAGAAGCCGGGTTACGTCCCCATCTGAAACAGGAGACGCCTGAGCCACCTGTGGCATGGCGCGCAGAATGGAGAGAGCCTGCCGGACTCGTTCCGCCTGAGGCAAAGTCGCCTCATCGCCCACCGCAGGGATTTCCACCGTCAGCCGGGTTTCGAGATTGCGCCCCCAAAGATAGCCCGCAGTCAGCAGAACAGCCTCGGCGGCGACGGCAAAAGTTGCGATAAACACCATAATGCCGACAATAGCCGCAAGCGACCGCCCCAGATGCTGGTGCCGGAAAGAAGGCGTAAAGAGATGGCGAGGCAAAGACATGGTCAGGATTCAACATTCAAGATTTTGGTGATAGCATCAATTTCGACGAGTCTATAACATTTATGACTTATCAAAGTTCCCCCTAAATCCGCTTCAAAACCTCTTCAGCCGTCCGTCCGCCAACCGCAATGCAGGCTTGTGAAATTTGTCCACCAAATGGCTTTGATGCGTCGCGAGAATAACGGCAGTGCCCAGCTTGTTCAATTCGTCGAAAAGATGAAATAGCTTGAGGGCGGTGCTCTCATCGACATTTCCCGTCGGCTCGTCAGCCAAAAGCAGCTTTGGCTTTGTCACAACAGCGCGCGCGATGGCGATGCGCTGTTGCTCGCCGCCCGAAAGTTCATCCGGTCTGGCATCCAGCCGGTGCCCGACTCCGACCCATTCCAGCAGCTCCCGCGAGTGGCTTTTCACATAAGTCTCTTCCACGCCCATTAAACGCAACGGCAAAGCCGCGTTTTCCCATGCGCTCAAATGCGGAATCAGCCGGAAGTCCTGAAAAACCACCCCGATTTTGCGCCGAAGCTCGGCTTTTTTTTGAGCATCCAAAGCCTCGCCGAAAACGCTGATGTCGCCGCTTGTGGGCCGTTCAGCCTGATAAATCAGCCGCAGAAGGGATGATTTTCCCGCCCCGCTCGGACCTGTCAGAAAATAGAATCCCGAGTCGGAAAGCGTAAAGCTGACGCGATCCAAGACCTGGTGATCCGGCTTGTAAACGAGGCTGACATTCTTAAACGACAAAAGCATGCGACAGTGACCCTGAAAAAAAGAGCAAAAGCATAATCCAGATTCCCCAGAACCCCAAGCGCGCCCTTGCCCCATACAGTGCCGCCTCACCGGAACCCATTTGTTTTTTGTCAAAGAAGCTTATCCGCGAATTTTGAACTTTAAAATTGGCCCAATCGCAGGAAAATGATATGAATTCAAGAAGCTATGCGCTGAGTCGTCATGATACTTGAATGTCCCACATGCCGCACCCGCTATCTGGTGCAAATAGGCCTCTTCGCGCAAGGAGGACGAAAAGTCCGTTGCGCGCGGTGCAAAAATGAATGGCACGCATCGCTGCCGACCTCCGTCGATGTCATAGCTCCTCCGCCGGAAATCCAAATTCCCGAAGCGCCGTTGTCCCCCGCTGACCAGTTGCGAAGGCTTGAAAGGGAATCCAAAGCGGCGCGTCCGTCCGAAGCCGTTGTGCGCAATCTTCCCGATATTCCCGGTTTCATGGCACAGCCTTCCGTGAATCTCCCCGCCGTCATCAAAAAAGAACGCTTCGCGGACAAAGCCGTTTTCTTTGTGGCCGCAGGCGTCCTCCTTGCGGCGCTATGGATGGGCTCTGCGGTTGGCCGGGTTTTCGTCGGCGCGGCCCATACAAGCGAAGAGGCTCCCTGGAAGGGTCTTGTTTTCAGGGACGTGAAATCGGAACTGAAATACGACAGCGGAACAATGAAGCTTTTTGTCGATGGCGCGATTTACAACGAAACGGAAAAGAAAAAAGCGATACCGGACATCCGCGCCAAGGCTCTGGGACCCGACAGGCGCACTGTCCAGAGTTGGCAGGTAGACTCCCCCGCGCCTGAGCTGGAGCCAGGGAAAAGCGTGCCTTTCCATACGGAGGTCTCGACCCCGATGGAGCGCACGATAGAAGACGTTAGCCTTGACTTCGTAGCTCGGAAAAAACATGCCCGATAAACAGCCAAGCCCGGTTAAAATATTGGTGGTGGATGACAATCCCTCTGTCCGGGAATACATAGAAAGGTCCTTCGCCGTTCCCGGATATGCGGTTTCGTCGGCCATTGACGGGCAGGAGGCGTTAGACCTCCTCTCTCGCGAAAATTTCGACGCGCTGGTGTCGGATATCGTGATGCCCAATGTCGATGGAGTCGCTCTTGCCATGAAAGCGGCGCAATTGTATCCGAGTTTGCGCATCGTTATGGTTTCCGGGTATGTTCAAGAGCGGGTGAGAGCCGTGAATCTGGAGTCTCTTGTGCATAAGGTGATCTCCAAGCCGTTTTCTCCCGAAGAAATTCGCGAAGCGGTTGATAGCGTGTTGTCAGTGTCGAAAGTGGATGGAAATGACCCAACGAATTCGTAAAGCCGTATTCCCCGTAGCCGGTCTCGGAACCCGTTTCTTGCCCGCCACAAAGGCGATGCCCAAGGAAATGCTGACGCTGGTCGACCGGCCCCTCATCCAGCATGCGGTCGATGAGGCGCGAGCGGCGGGCATCGAACAGTTTATCTTCGTCACAAGCCGCGGCAAGGGCGCGCTTGAAGACCACTTCGACAACAACTACGACCTCAAAAGAACGCTCGAAACGCGCGGCAAAAACGCGGCGCTGGAACTTCTCAAGACCACCGAGATGGATTCTGGACAGCTTTTCTTTACGCGCCAGAAAGATCCTTTGGGCCTCGGCCATGCCGTGTGGTGCGCAAGGCATCTGGTGGGCGACGAACCCTTCGCCGTCCTTCTTGCGGACGATGTCGTGCTGTGCGAAAAGCCATGCCTCAAGCAGATGATCGAAGCGTATGACGAGATCGGCGGCAACATGGTAGCCGTTGTGGACGTTCCGCGAGACCAGACAAACCGCTACGGCATACTTGACGTGGCTTCGGATGACGGACGCCTTGCGAAGATCAGAGGCCTTGTCGAAAAGCCCGCGCCTGAAAAAGCGCCATCAACCCTCTCGATTATCGGACGTTATATCCTTCAACCTGAAATCTTCCGCGAGCTCGAATCGAAGCAGGTCGGCGCAGGCGGCGAAATCCAGCTTACAGATGCGATGTCGCGTTTGATAGGCCGCCAGCCTTTCCACGGCTTGCGCTACAAAGGCACGCGCTACGATTGCGGAGACAAAGTAGGCTTCATTGCCGCAAACGTCGCCTTCGCTTTAGCCCACAAAGAAATAAGCAGCGCCGTCCGCGAAGCCCTCAAAGATATAATCGCCTAATCGTCCGCGATCCGTTCATTTAGCCCCACGTCCCGCCCAATCAGATCAAGGGCAGGGCGTGCCCTAAAACCCCGTCATCCCCGCAGGCGGGAATCCGCGCAGTTTAATAGCAGGCAAGCATTATAGAACCGGAAAAAGGCTCTTTATATTGGGGGGGCCTCCCATTTTGGGCATCGTTATGAAGTAGGGGGCGATAGACCAGAGCGGTTTTGGGATGGTTCTGAAGAAACGCTGGAAGCTCGGACACATCCATAATTTGGGGCTTTAACACATGGTTGGTTAAAAAGAATTCCGCTGTGTCGGAGCTAAAGTCCTTTGTTAAAACGGAATAACGCGGCCTTGTGGCTAAATCAGGTTGATAATAATAAAGGCCAAGGCCGTAAGCTTGAAAAAAGACGACCGGTCCGGAACATTCAGGCCGTTCCGCTATCTTTTGTGCAATGCTTCTCCAATCCTCATTAAATTGGGTAGCATAAAGACAAGATGTAAAAAAAACCGAGATTCCAATAACTATGGCGCGCGCATAAAACCTTTTTCGGGGAGTAGGGAATGAACCGATGCTATGGGCCAAGCAATAACATAAAAGAAGGATGAGCCATTGTCCTGTATAAGGTAGAAACAATGTTTTTTCGGGGCTAATTATTATGAGAATAAGACCATAAATAAGAGGCAGGGCGGCAAATAGGCTCAACTGAATCTTTGAGAAGCGAGCCCACATAATTGCTTCGGAAAATAAAGAGATTAATAGGATTGTAGGCACTATTTTTATAAACGCGAATTTGTGGCGAATGGGCGATTGCACTAAATCAAAGAGAATAATAGAGATCGACTGGGCGGAGACGGGGGGAATCCATCCGATATTTTTGGAATGTTTAAGTGAATAAGCCATACAGGCCGGATAAACGGCGGCCAGGCAGATCAAGAAACAGATGAAGAAGAGACTCTTTTGTCTCCATAAGACATCCGCTTTAAGTCTTCCGGTGCTATAGAAATAAAGGGCGATCGTTCCAAAACAAGCGGCAGTGAAGAAGAGGCCCGTATAATGGGCATAAGGGCATAAAGCGGCCGCAAAGCCAAAAAGAGCAAGGTATTTCAAAGTATCGGGAGCGTTTTTCTCCAACTTTTGAAAGAAGCCGGATAGGCCCCATATAGCCATGGCCTCGAAAAAAAAGAAAAACGAATAATAACGCGCTTGTTGAGTATGGTAGATAAGTGTTGCATTTACCGCTAATAGAAGCCCTGCAAAGAAAGCATTAGAGTTCGGCAAAAGTATTTTTCCGGCATTATATCCTGCCCATAACGCGAGAAAAGAAAAAAAGACAGATGGTAATCGAAGGGCAAAAACCGAGGTGCCAAACGCGTTTATCCAAAAATGCAGAAGCGCATAATATAATGGAGGGTTTGTTTCAATACGTGCCCCTTCGCCAAATATGTAACTTAAATCCATTTGTGACCAATAGAGCGAAAAAAGCTCATCCGACCAAAGCGGTTGTTTTTCTAAAAGGAGGAGCCTCAGGAAAAGCCCAATGCCAAGGACAACAAACAAATCATGCCGCAAGGCAAAGCTTACAAGAGACCTATAAAAAGAGTGGGGCGCGTTAGTATTTAGAATGCTTTGCATAGTGATGGTATTGGTCAAAATTAACGAGTTTTCCAAGTGTATTGGGAGGTAACGGTATAATTAAGAATAGCGCCAACGACAATCCCACAGCAAACCGCAAGAAGAGGCGCTAAGCCTTTGTCGTAGAGATAGCTTGAGACCCCTGCATTCGACAAAGCTCCCACGAAACATGAAAGGCAGAAGGAAAGCCAGCCGCGGAGCGCCTTCCATCCTTTAAGTCTGCAGTCTCTGTAAGTAAAAAGGTTGTTGATCAAAAAATTGCTAGTCATTGCCACGAAGACTGCAACAATTCTTGCCGTCAAAAAATTCAATTTTATAGCGGCGGTCATCAGCTCAAAACAAGAAATGTCGACAAAAACGCCTATGCTTCCCACAAGTGAAAAGGATAAAAATCTGATGGGAACATAGTGCCCAACCGCTTTATCCCCCAGAAGTAAAAGATAGTTCCACATGACTTGGCAATCCATTTTACTTTCACCGTGCTGCCGCGTGCGAAATTCATAGGGGATTTCGAGAAACTTGAGCGGTTCAGGAGCCGATGCGAATAAATCCAATAAAATTTTAAAGCCAATACCCGATAACTTATCGGCTTCTTTGTCAAGGATACGGCTGCGGAACATAAAAAAACCGCTCATCGGATCGGAAAGATCGACATGTAAAATCATTTGGCTTAAACGGGTCGCAAGGCGGCTCATTAAAGCGCGCGATTGCTGCCATTTTCCTATGCCGCCGCCGGAGATGTAACGGCTTCCAACCACAATATCAAGCGCTTCGTCCGATCGAAGCGCTTCAAGCATCTTCGGTAATAAGCGTTCATCATGTTGCAAATCGCCATCGATAACGGCGAGGTAAGGCGACGACGACGAGAGAAAACCTTCAATGCATGCGCTTGAAAGTCCCCGTCTGCCTATGCGGCGTAGACAGCGCGCATGAACATTCCTTTGCGCCAACGCTTTAACGCATGATGATGTTCCATCCGGAGAGTTGTCATCGACAAAAACAACTTCCCATCTAATGTCATGTAAAGCGTCCGCTAATTTTTCATATAGAGGAATAACATTATCTGCCTCGTTGAATGTCGGCACAACGATGGTTAGTTCCGGTCCTTCTAAATTGTAATTGTTGGAGGCGACAGCTTTGGGAGAGAAAACAGTCATTTTATTTATCATGAAGCTGCCAGTAAAAGTTTAGTGCGCTGGACTGGTTTGTGAAGACAGAATTTCTTGAAGTAAGGTGGAAATCGCCCGGGTTACGGAACGCCTCATGCGGCGTGAGCCGAAAGGCGACGACGGAATGTATCAGGTTCTTTTTGTTATGCGAATCCTTTCTTTTCCTGTTTGTTTCTGTTGCACCTGTGGTGGGGGCAACGTTTGCGTTGTCCACAAATCCACAGGCTAGAGCTGATATAAAAAAACCTTCTGCGATGTTTTGTATCCAAGCGCTTGATGCATAACCGTTTACAAAAGATGTTTCGAGCAGCGGCCTTTGCCATCCATGCTGATGCGGATGTCGGCGTCTCAAGGCGCACGATATAGCTGTGTTTTATGAACGGCTCATAAAGGCCCGAAAGCCCTGCAAAGTTGCTTTGAACACTCATCTTCCGCCTCTCCTCCTTGTGTTGCAAGCTCATGGCCTTCGCAACTGTTCGAGATGATTGAAGATGTAGCTGGTCTCTATCTTCGCGACGCTGCTCAACCAACCGGCGGGGATTACGAGGTTCCACCTGCATGGTAGCGGCTCTAACCGCTACCATGGGTGTCTTACCCTATCTTGTTCTACAAGACGGGCATCCCATTTGTTTTTGTTCACAAAAAGCAAGCGCTTCTTTCTGAGAGCGATTCCACTTCTAATACCTGTATCTCTCTGGCTTAAACGGTCCGTGCCGAGGCACTCCGATATAAGCGGCCTGCTTCTCTGTCAGCTCAGTCAACGGCACGCCGAGCTTCTTGAGATGCAGCCGGGCGACTTTCTCATCCAAAGTCTTTGGAAGAATATAGACTTCGTTTTTATATTTCCCCGGATGGGTCCAAAGCTCGATTTGCGCAAGCGTCTGGTTTGTGAACGACGCGCTCATCACAAAGCTGGGATGCCCCGTCGCGCACCCAAGGTTCACAAGCCTTCCTTTTGCAAGAACGATCAACCGCTTCCCGTCCGGAAAAACGACCTCGTCCACCTGGGGTTTCACTTCTTCCCATTTTAGATTGCGAAGAGAGTCGACCTGAATTTCCGCATCGAAGTGCCCGATGTTGCATACGATGGCGCGATCCTTCATTTTACGCATGTGTTCGAGCGTAATGACATCGACATTTCCGGTCGCGGTCACGAAGATGTCGCCGATGGCCGCCGCCTGATCCATCGTCGTGACTTGATAGCCCTCCATCGCCGCTTGAAGCGCGTTAATCGGATCGGCTTCTGTCACCATCACGCGCGCTCCCGCCGAGCGCAAAGAAGCGGATGATCCTTTGCCTACGTCGCCGTAGCCACAAACGACCGCGACCTTTCCGGCCATCATCACGTCGGTCGCGCGCCGAATGCCGTCCACAAGGCTTTCGCGGCATCCATACAGATTGTCGAATTTCGACTTCGTCACGCTGTCATTGACGTTAAATGCGGGAATTTTAAGCTGTCCGCGCTCCATCATCGCATAAAGCCGGTGCACGCCCGTGGTTGTTTCTTCCGAGACGCCGCGCACGTCCTTAAGAAGCTCAGGGTATTTCTCGTGCATCCGGTAGGTAATGTCGCCGCCATCGTCGAGAAGCATATTGGGCTTCCATCCGTTCGGCCCGAAAATGGTTTGATCGATGCACCATTCGTATTCTTCTTCGGTCTCGCCTTTCCATGCAAAAACCGGGATGCCTTTGGCGGCGATTGCCGCGGCCGCATGATCCTGCGTAGAAAAAATATTGCACGATGACCAGCGCACTTCGGCACCTAAATGAATCAGCGTTTCAATCAGCACGGCGGTCTGGATGGTCATATGCAGGCATCCGGCAATGCGCGCGCCTTTAAGCGGCTGCTTGGGCCCGTACTCTTCCCGAACGGCCATAAGACCCGGCATTTCCGTTTCGGCGATAGCGATTTCCTTGCGCCCCCAGTCGGCAAGACCCATATCTTTAACCTTAAAATCGGAGAAACCCATAGAAAGACCCCATGCAAAAGTTCGGAAGAAGAGCTTGTTCGAACCACAAAAAACTTTCCCTGAGAAATTTCTTTGCGGAATGACTCTCTTCTTCCGATTATATTCGAGAGTCAAGGATGACTGTCGCGCCTTGCTCGCCGTTATCGGCGCAGAGATATGGTTAATGGCCTTTTTTCGATTAAACTTGACAAACAAGGGCATTTTAACGACAGTGCGCCCCTCTTTCCCCAATAAGGGGCGAGCGCCCGGTGCGCTGATTGAAAATTCAGGATAGACGCTATGGCTAAAACAAAGAACGATATCAAGCTGGTCAGCTCCGCAAACACGGGCTTTTTCTACGTGACCAAGAAGAACCCCAAAAACAACACGAACAAGCTTGAACTTAAGAAGTACGATCCGGTCGTGCGCAAGCACGTCGTGTTCAAGGAAGGCAAGATCAAGGAAGGCAAGAAGTCTTAAGAGACTACATCTTGTTTTAAAAGGAATTCCTTGAACTAGCTCATTATTCCCGCGAACTAGCTCGTCATTCCCGCGAAAGCGGGAATCCATCGCCGCGCGTCTGCGCGGCATAAGACTCCAAAGAACCCGTAAAGCCGGTTATTGCGTTTCTGTTCACCCGTGTCCGTGAACAAATTTTAACCCCCTTTTCCTCCGGTTTCTTTATTTCCAAAAGCGTAAAATCCCGTTGCATGGCCGCAGCGAAAGGAAAAGCCATGTCGATCAAATGGGATGCTGACGCCGCGAGATACGTTTTGCGTTTTCGCGTCCCGGCAGATGCCGAGGACACGCTTAATGACCTTGACTTTATCAGTTGGCTCCAATCGAAATTTAAAGCCGAGTATGAAAACGCCACATCGTCGTGCAGCACGGTGGAAAACCAGAGTTGCACGTTCCTGCAATTTGAATTGAGATTTTCCGGTCTCAAGGAAATGCACGAAGCCGAGCGCCTATGTTTCGACCGGTTAACAAAAGCCGGAAACATCGACCCGGATTATTTCCCCGAAGTCCACAAAGCCGACCCGCTGCGCATCCGCGCCACGGATCTTTTCGACCTGGCCATGGGAGCGAAAAAACCCGGCTAGAGCCTAATTTGTTCAAATAGAACCCCGTCATCCCCGCGCAGGCGGCATCCCATTTTCTTCTTTTTCTCGGCCCCGCAACACAAAAAAGCCTTCCCCATCAGACCCTTATCCAAGCCACCTTTTGTTCCCCATCAAAAAAAGAAAAAACCCGCAATAAATTATGAAAAATCCCTTGACATCATCCCTCTATTGTAGTAGGAATGATCCCGCAGGCATAAAAAAGCCTGCCTTTAGCGTCCGGCCCTCCCTCTAAGGCATGCATTACGGAGGTGAGCCAATGCTTCTGGGGCCGTTGTAAATCCGCAAGGACACCCCGCGGGGAACAGCCAATTTTAAGGAAAAGGGATTTAACATGAAATAGATCGAATTCACGCCGCTAAACAAAAAATAAAAGAAAAAACCCATCATTCCGCCGAAAACCGCAATTCTGCGCCGGGGATGATTGTACCCCGCCATTTCCATTTTGGCGCCCAGTTGCTTTCGCCTTTAATTCCAAAGATTGCCGAAGTATAATCATTTATTATCTAATCGGAGTGTTTTTAATGCCAAATAATGCTGAAGAAAATCAAACACAGAAGTTCATAAACACAGCCGCAAAACCGATTGAGAAATTTGCCGTAGCTCTTCTCGGTCCCCGCGATCCTCGGCGTGAGGCAGCGCTTGCGGATAAAGAGTACATGGAGTTTGCATCTTTCGTGCGCCTGTGGGCCAAAACCGTCATAGTTCTTTTCAGCCCAAACTTACCGATCGTTGATAGCTTTGAGCGCGAGCCAATCGGAGAATATCCGTCGGGAGACGCTCAACAGGGTTACCCTCGAGAAGTAGCAAGTGTTAATTTTAACGAGCTGTTGGATGTCCGCAATACAGAGGATTTCCCAAAAAATGCAATGGAAAAAGGGTGGAGGGAAGATTGGGCGCGTAGCGCGGTCAGTTTATCGCTGGAGCCTGTGAGGGAAAGGTATCCCGATGCTACCGCACGAGTACAAAAACTAATCATAGCACCTGAGCGCCCCATCAATTTCGAAACGCCCGAGGAGCGCAATAGGCGCGAACGCAACACGGCTCTTGTCCAAGGCATATTAAATGGTAAAATTAAACCCGAGGAAGTCATCGAGAACCCGTTCGCGCCCGTCTGCACGGAATTCGAAGAACTTCCCGTTTCCGACTTCGGCACAAAAATTTGGGATACCGAGGAGCTGAAGGTATGCCGGCGTGACGGTCCTTACCTGGACGTGGCGAAAATCATGCGCATGTGGTACCGCGCCCAGATACTGGACAAAAATCCTGAAGATCCGCGTTTTCTCAAGGAAACGATTAAGCCCCACTACGGAGAAGCGTACAGAGAGGCAGTCGCGCAATATAATCGCCTCATCGATAATCGAAAAACGTTATCAGAAGAAGAAAGAGAGAAAATCATCGCCGCTGTTGGAGCAGGCTGTCTTGAGGCGCTTGACGGAATCAAAAGCACTTCTCCTCTTACCGCCGACAACCTCAGCTCGACTATTCTCGAAGAAACCGTCTTCCGCCCGGTTAAACCTTCATTCGCTACCGTAAAAGACCAGGCCCACCCCTGAATTTCCGACGAAATCCGGCTTTCGCAGGGGATAATGTGCCGGAGCCTTTTCAGCGAAAGCTCTTCTGATTAGCATTCCAGAAAGTTTTTTGATAAAACCCTTGTTCCTTTGAGATACAGGCAAATAAATATGGCACAGCAGCAAAAAACCCCAAAAACCGCCATCACCCCCACGCGAGCCGAAAATTATGCCGAGTGGTACCAGCAGATCGTTCGGCACTCCGACATGGCCGAACTGTCTGGCGTTCGCGGCTGCATGATTATCAAGCCGAACGGCTATGGTATCTGGGAACTGATGCAGCGCGATCTCGACCGCCGTTTCAAGGATACGGGGCATGAGAACTGCTATTTTCCGTTGTTCATCCCTCTCAGCTATTTCCAAAAAGAAGCCGATCACGTCGAAGGCTTTGCGAAGGAAATGGCTGTCGTGACGCACCATCGTTTGACGGCGAAAGATGGAGTCCTTGTTCCCGATGGGGAGCTTGAAGAGCCGTTGATCGTTCGCCCGACGTCCGAAACGGTGATTGGCGCGGCCATGGCGAAATGGATCAAGTCCTACCGCGACCTTCCCTGCCTTGTGAACCAGTGGGCAAATGTCGTTCGTTGGGAAATGCGGCCCCGCTTGCTTTTACGGACGGCGGAATTTCTTTGGCAGGAAGGCCACACTGCGCACGAGACTTACGAAGACGCGATGGCGGAAACCAAGCGCATGCATGAAGTCTATCGCCAATTCGCCGAAGAGGTCTTGGCGCTTCCGGTCATTATGGGCGAGAAAACGCCGAACGAGCGCTTCCCCGGCGCGGTCAACACCTTCTGCATCGAAGCGATGATGCAGGATGGCCGCGCGCTTCAGGCGGGTACTTCGCACTATCTTGGCCAGAACTTCTCGAAATCCATCGGCATCCAGTTTCAAGACCGCAACGGCAATCTCGAATATGTCCACACTACCTCATGGGGCGTTTCGACCCGCCTGTTAGGGGCGCTGGTCATGGCGCACGGCGATGATAACGGGCTGCGCGTCCCTCCGCGCATCGCTCCGTGGCAGATTGTTATTCTCCCCGTCCTTCGCTCCGACAGCGATAAGGAAACGGTTCTCAAGTATTGCGAGAGCCTTAAATCCGAGCTTGCGGCGCAATGCTATGCGGGGCAGGGCGTTCGCGTGAAAATCGATATGCGCGATATTTCCGGAGCCGACAAGAAATGGGACTGGATCAAGAAAGGGGCTCCGTTTGTTCTCGAGATCGGACCGCGCGATGTCGAAGGCAACAAGGTATGCGTCACGCGTCGCGATCACCTCGACAAGGGCAAAAGCTTTATTCCCCGCGCAGACTTCGTCGTGACCGTCGCTGCCGAGCTTGAGAGCATCCAGAAAAATATGTTCGAGCAAGCTTTGGCTTTCCAAAAATCCCGCACGGTTTCGAACATCAAGACCTACGAAGAATTTAAGCGGTATTTCAGCGCCGATAACGGCTATCCGGAAGGTCCCGGCTTCGTCCGTGCTAAATGGTCCGGCGATCCGAAATCGCTGGAGTTGCTGGAAGAACTCGGCGTTACCATCCGCTGCATCCCGTTCGATCAGGACGGCAAGGAAGGCAAATGCGTGTTGACGGGCGCACCTGCTATGCAAGAAGTGATCTTCGCCCGCGCGTATTAGGCGAAGAGTAAGATGCATTCTTGCGAAAGGGGAATCCCATTTTCTTTTTGCTTATGGGCGTGGACCGCATAGATAGGCCATGCATGCGGCCTTATGCTGTTGGTCCATGACCTCCGACACCCATCGTGTCGAATATCCCCGCATGTACGTCTGCACCATGCCTTTCCAAACAAACGGATCAAGCTTTGAATCAAGCCAATCTCTTCCTATGGTGCCATCTGGATTAAATTTGATGAATCTTGCCGATGTTCCGCAATGCATGCTTGTCGTGCCAACAATCTCTGCTTTCAAGACCCTCGCAAGGCTTATGTAATCCTCAACATCCTTCGGAGTAAGATTCGCCAAAGTATTACATCCCGCAAAAACGAACCGGTTAGCATAAGGTCTGCCGCCATTTTTGCTCTTCTGAGCTTCGTAAACAGCTCCGAGGAATTCCTTAATATATACAGTAACGCCTGACGTGGCGACACTGGCATCTGGATGAAGAAGATTGGGAGCTCCATGGGAGGAGATGTAAACTTGTTCAAGTGAGCAACCTTTTCCGTGCAGAAAAATAGCTTCCAAAATTTTTTCCTGATTATCAAACTCGGGGCCACGTTCCTGGACGGCATTGGGATACAGATCTTTAATGAGCAAACTTTTTTCAAGCGAGTTCGTTCCTGCCGTGATAATTACCAGTCCGCCGGATTGCACCTCGCCTTTGGTGATTTTTCTTCGAAATAGCGCGCGCATCGCCGCAGGCGAAGTGCAAAACTCAATCTTTCTTACCATTGCCCTTCCAGCCCGGCGAAAAAGGGATTTTTTGTTTTTGGCGTCCATTTGCTGCTCTACAGAAAATGCATGCAGCAGATAGAATACGCAAAAACGCGCCAATAATTTGGACTTATGTGTAAACAGAAAGTCTATTTATTATCCGCCGCCTTCTTTCTCCTCAGTTCTGCCCAGTAATCAAGCCGTTTTCTGATCTCGCGTTCAAACCCGCGCTCGACCGGCTGATAAAATTCTTGCCGTTTCATGTTGTCAGGAAAGTAGTTCTGTCCCGAAAATCCCTCGGCGCTATCGTGGTCATACTCGTACCCCTCGCTATATCCGAGCTCGCGCATCATCTTGGTCGGCGCGTTAAGGATGTGTTTCGGTGGCATCAATGAACCATATTCTTTCGCCGCGCGCTGCGCCGTTCCCATCGCGACATATGCCGCATTCGACTTCGGCGCGGTCGCGAGATATATCACCAGCTCCGCCAGGCAAAGCTCGCCCTCGGGACTCCCCATGCGCTCATAAGCCTGCCATGCCGTGAGCGCCAGCGGCAACGCCTGCGGATCGGCAAGCCCAACGTCCTCGCTCGCAAACCGCGTCAGCCGACGTGCTATGTACCGGGGATCTTCTCCTCCCGCCAGCATCCGCGCAAACCAGTACAGCGCCGCATCGCAATCGGAGCCCCGCAAAGACTTATGCAGCGCGCTGATAAGATTATAATGGCTCTCCTGCGCTTTGTCGTATAGCGGCCTTCTGCGTTGCACAAACGTCGCAAGTTCCGCCGGATCGAGCTTTTTGCCCTCGGGCAGCGAAAGCAACTCTTCCGCCATCACCAGCAGGTAGCGTCCGTCGCCGTCCGCCATTGCCTTCAGCGCCGCACGCGCGTCATCATTAAGGGGCAGGGGCCTGTTGGCGTCCTTTTCTACGCGTTTAAGCAGCAGCTCCAGCGCCGCATCGTCCAGCCTGTTAAGAACCAACACCAGACAGCGCGAAAGCAACGCCCCGTTCAGCTCGAACGAGGGGTTTTCTGTCGTCGCGCCTACCAGAGTCACCGTTCCATCTTCGACGTACGGCAATAAAACATCCTGTTGGGCCCGGTTGAAGCGATGAATTTCATCTACGAACAGAAGCGTGCCCTGTCCTGTCGCGCGGCGATTTGCGGCAGCTTCGAATATTTTGCGAAGCTCGGCGACTCCTGATGCCACAGCGGATACGGGCTCAAAATAAAGTCCCGTCGCATCGGCAAGAAGCCGCGCAATCGTCGTCTTTCCACACCCCGGCGGTCCCCAAAGAATCATCGACGCCAACCGCTTGGCCGCTACCATCCTCCCGATAGGGGCATCAGGCTTCAAAAGATGATCCTGCCCCACGACCTCATCAAGGGTGCGAGGCCTCAGCTTATCCGCAAGAGGCCGGGCAGCGGAGCTATCGAACAAAGTGGGAGGAGATCTTACCATAAAAACAAGTATAGAACGTCTCTCATGCCTCAGCAATCATCGTGGCGCTCGATGCGCTGCACTGTGTCCGAGGCAGGGTAAAAAGAAAGCCATGCCTGAATGGTTAAGCCGCTCTTACTGCGCGCAAAGCTTCTTCGGCCTTGCTGCCGTCGCGAATGGCTATCGCGGCGTCCAAATCCACCGACACCAACTGCGAAACGCCTTTCTCGCTCATGGTGACTCCGAAAAGGCGGTCCATGTGCGCCATGGTGACTCGTTGATGCGTGATAACGAGAAAGCGCGCGCTGGTTTCTACCGATATCTTCTGGATTAGTTTGCAGAAGCGGCCAATGTTGCTTTCGTCGAGCGCCGCTTCGGCTTCGTCAAGGACGCAGATTGGCGAGGGATGCGTCTGGAATACCGCGAACAAAAGCGCCAAGGCCGTCAACGTTCTCTCGCCGCCCGAAAGCAGGGACAGGGCTTGCATTTTCTTTCCCGGAGGGGCGGCAAATATCTCAAGCCCCGCGTTCATCGGGTCGTCGCCGTTCATCAGCTCCAGATACGCGCGTCCACCGTTGAACAGGCTCTTGAAAAGCTCTTGGAAGTGCTCGTTGACGGAGGCGAAGGCAGTCTGAAGCCTGTCGCGGGCTTCCGCGTTAAGTTGCGAGATGCCCTGCCGCAGCTTGGCAATGCCCGCGACCAAATCTTCCTTCTCCTTCTGAAGCGTGTCGATCTGGGCTTGCATCGCTTCCGCCTCGGTTTCGGCGCGAAGATTGACGGGACCCATGTTGTCGCGCTCGCGAACGTATTTCGCTAGGGTTTGCTCAAGATCGGCGATTTCGGGCAGCGGCTCGCCTTCTTTGAACTCGGCGAGGGCGGGCAAGTCCTCGGGGCCGCAGTTGAGCTTTTCGGCCATGCGCTCGCGCAAGGTCTTGAAATGCTCTTCAGCGGCTTGAACAGAGCCCTCGGCGCGAACGCGGGCTTCGCGGGCTTCGCCGAGCGCAGCTTCGTCACGCTTGAGCTGCTGCTCGACTTCGGAAAGCTTGTTTTCGGTCGCGATTAGAATATCCGCCGCTTGCTTGCGCTTCTCTTCGGCTTCCGAGAGTTCGGTAAGCAGCGCGGCGCGCTGGATCTCAAGATCGGCCGGGCGTTTGCGCAGGTCTTCCAAGCGCGCTTCGGTTTCGGAGATGCGCGAGGAAAGCGAGGCGATTTGCTGCTGGGCCGCCGTGAGACGCGATTGCCATGCCGTCGTTTCGGACTTTACCAGTTCGGCGCGGGCTTTGCCCGATTTCTGGTCGCGGGTCAGGCGGTCGCATTCCGTTTTTGCGATGGCTTGTTGGCTGCGGAGCTCAGCGAGTTTTGTGCGGTTTTCGTTGATCGTCAAACGCGCGGCGTCGAGATCTGGAATGGCTTTGCGTTCGTCTTCCAGCTCGGCAGAGCGGGTTTGAAGGCCGACGATGTCCGCCGTGATCTGCCGCAGCGAGTCATCGAGCGCGG
>JAQVZU010000018.1 GCA_028708035.1 Alphaproteobacteria bacterium | reverse complement strand
TCACGGTCACGCTCAACCTCGCGGGGCTTCCGGGCATTTGCGTTCCTGTCGGCTTGGCCAACAACGGTTTGCCCATGGGCATGCAGCTTATTGGCCGCGCGTTCGACGAAGAAACGCTCTTTACAGCAGCGTCCGCGTTGGAAACGGCAGCGGGTTTCAAGCACAAACCTCCTTTCACGGCGTAAGACAATGGCATACGTACAAGGCACGACAGGCGAATGGGAAATGGTGATTGGGCTGGAGGTCCATGCTCAAGTCATCTCGAAGGCGAAGCTTTTTTCGGGAGCCTCGACGACCTTCGGAGCCGAGCCGAATTCGCAAGTGAGTTACGTTGACGCGGCGTTTCCCGGCATGCTGCCCGTCATCAACGAATACTGCGTCGAGCAAGCGGTCCGCACGGGACTTGGGCTTAAGGCGCAGATCAACATGACTTCAGTCTTCGACCGCAAGAACTATTTTTATGCCGATCTGCCCGCAGGATATCAGATTAGCCAGTATACGCAGCCTATCGTCGGCAAAGGCGAAATCCTTTTGGACCTCGCCGATGGAGAAACGCGCCAGGTCGGCATCACGCGCCTGCATCTCGAACAGGACGCGGGGAAAAGCATGCACGACCAGAGCCCGACAGAGACCTATGTGGATCTGAACCGCGCGGGCGTGGCGTTGATGGAAATCGTTTCTGAACCCGACATGCGCTCTGCCGAGGAAGCGGGGGCATATCTGAAGAAACTCCGTGCCATTCTGCGCTATTTGGGCACCTGCGACGGCAATATGGAAGAAGGATCCATGCGTTGCGACGTGAACCTTTCGATGCGGCGCAAGGGCGACGAGAAATTCGGCACCCGTTGCGAGATCAAGAACGTGAACTCGATCCGCTTCGTTCAGCAAGCCATCGAGTACGAAGCCCGGCGTCAGGTCGATGTTCTGGAATCCGGCGGCGCCATTAATCAGGAAACGCGTCTGTGGGACACCGGCAAAGGCGAAACGCGCAGCATGCGCTCGAAGGAAGATGCGCATGACTATCGCTACTTCCCCGATCCCGATCTTTTGCCGCTGGTTTTGGACCCGAAAATGGTCGAGCGCGTGAAGGCCACCCTGCCCGAGCTTCCCGATGAAAAGAAAGCCCGCTTCATCGGCGATTATGGACTGAAGCCCTATGACGCCTCGGTCCTTGTCGCCGAGAAAGCTTCTGCGGATTTCTTCGAAAAAGTCGCGAAGGGCCGCGATGGCAAGCTCGCCGCGAACTGGGTCACGGTCGAACTTTTCGGCGCGCTGAACAAGCTCGGCAAAAGCATCGACGAAAGCCCCATTTCCGCCGAAGCCCTTGGCGGACTGGTCGGCCTTATCAGCAATCAGACAATCTCGGGCCGCATCGCGAAAGACGTGTTTGAGGAAATGCTGAAGACCGGTAAATCGGCTGAATCCATCGTCAATGAAAAGGGCCTGAAGCAGGTCACCGATACCGGCGCGATAGAAGAAGCCATCGATGGCGTTCTCGCCAAAAACGCCGACAAAGTCGCCGAGTATAAATCCGGCAAGGAGAAACTGTTCGGCTTCTTCGTCGGCCAAGTGATGAAAGCCACTGGCGGCAAAGCCAACCCGGCGATGCTGAATGAGTTGCTGAAGAAGAAGCTGTCCGATTAGCGCGGCTCTACGAAAGCTTGTCTTCAGCAAAAAACGGAAAATTGCATTAAAGGACTAACTTTATAGCACAAGCATGCCGTACGCCCTTGGGCGGTTTGCCTAGTATGCAGCTATTTTCGATAGAGCTTGAAAGAAAGGTGCGTCCCTTGTAAGGGGTTATCCCATTCAATAAAAGGGTTTCAATAATCTTGTCAGCGAGTTGGGTTAGGTCACTCTTTTTAGGATATTTGTTCAACGAGTCGGTTATGATAAGCGTTTGCCCATAATGAATTCCCTCTTCGATTACGGTCTTTTCTGGCCGATTATCAAACCCCGATAATTCATTAGGAAACTTGTCTTCCAACGAGTTCACCGCTTGTGTAACTTCTATTGCTGTTCTCGCATAAATTGTTACGCAATCAAACATTCTATGAAATTCGGTAAAATGAGTTTCAACATTTTCTACATATATTTAACATGAAAGTAATTCATTCTTATAGTTAATAAGAAAGATGCGTTCCTCCGCGCTTCGGGAAAAAGCACATCTTCATTCTTCCCAGTGACGGGCTGCAAATTGTATTTTCACCTTAGAAAAGATGAAATTAAACGCCCCCTTTTATACTCGCGAAAAATGGTGTAGAAGTAGGTTCTGCTTTATTCTTTTTTAAAAGGAGCTACTTCCATGCAATTATCCAAAGGGTCGTATATCTTGGGCATTTTGGCTGATGATCCGTCTGTTTCTGCAATGCGCCTTAGTCGCGAGTTTGATGCCGCCGCGAAAGAAATAGGGAAGGGAAAAGATATTTTCGCTAGCAGCGTATATGAATCCGGACGGAATATCGGCCTTCAACTTCAGGAAGATACTCCTTCCGAAACCCTGGAAAGCTTGCTGCAGACCGTTTCTGATAAGCTTAACCTTCCAGTGGCTGCTTTTAGTGAAAAGACCTACCAAAAACTTAAAAGCGAAATGAGATTTCCATCAGAACCTGGCTCAACTGTAATGAAAACATACATGGGACCTGATCGATACAGAAAAATGGTACAAGAAGGTCTTGCCGTTGCAAGCTGTTCTCCGCACCCGTAAAGACGACCAAGCTGTTTCAATACTTCTGTAGCTTTGTTCGAATTGAAGACTTTTTTGTGGGATAATGGGAGGCAGTTGACTATCCAGTCTGCCTCCCGCTTTCTTTTTTACACTCCGTAGGTCGAAGGATAGCAACCGCGCTTCCCCGCTGCCCCAAGAACAATCCTCCAAGATGATATAAAGCCGAAAGGTTTTCAGCGCGCCTCAAGAAACTCTTTCCGTAATCGAAGCTTTTTGAGACCTCAGCCCCAAATACCTTTCTTAATATATAACGCCCTTAGACGCGCTTTTCCTTCGCCGTGATACGCTTTTGCAGCAGATCGAGAATCTCATGCTGGTTTATTTTGCTCATAACCTGTTCCGCAAAATCGCTGGCTTGGGGCAAAGCGATCTGCATGATTTCGCTTTTTACCGCAGGCAGGCGCAGCGGCGACATGGATAATTCGCGCAGCCCCAGGCCCAGTAGCAATGGCGTGGCTCTCGGGTCGCCCGCTATTTCACCGCAAAGCGCAACGGGGATATTCGCGCGCCACGCCGCCGCGACGGTAAACTGGATCAAGCGAAGCACCGCCGGATGATAGGGGTCATAAAGGTTAGCGACGCTGTCGTCGCCGCGATCAATGGCAAGGGTGTATTGAGTTAGATCATTGCTGCCAATCGAGAAGAAATCGCAAACCTTGGCCAGCGCATCGGCGACCAGCGCCGCAGATGGAATTTCTATCATCGCCCCCAAAGGCGGCAACCCCTTTGGCTTGATGCCCCTGCGATGCAGACGGCGCTCCACTTGCAGCAAATGCGCGCGAACCTCGGTCATCTGCGAAACGCTTGAGACCATCGGGATTAGGATACGCACGGGCCCATGCATGCTCGCGCGCAAAATGGCAGTAAGTTGCGTCTCAAGGATCTTGGGTTCCTTCAGACCCAGCCGAATGGCGCGCAGGCCCAAAGCCGGATTCGCGCATTCTTCAGACATCCCCCCCAACGCGGAAGCAAGCTTTTCTCCGCCGATGTCCAAAGTTCGAACGGTCAGCGGCAGACCGTTCAGCGCTTCGATCATTTTGCGCAGCGCTTGGTACTGCTCTTCCTCATCAGGAAGCGTCGCACGGTTCATAAACATAAATTCTGTGCGCAAGAGGCCAACGCCCGCCGCGCCGGAGTCCCTAACCGCGTCTAAATCGCGCGGAAGCTCCATATTGGCCTGTAATGCGATCAATTTATTATCGACCGTAAGCGCTGGAATGTCGCGCAATGCCTTAAGGCGCTTATCCTCTTGTTTCTTGCGCTGAATCTCTTGCCGAACGCGTTGTAGAGTCTCCGCATCGGGGCGAATGACGATCTCGCCTTTATAGCCGTCAATAACGACAGTATCCCCTGTCTTGATGCCGTGCGTCAGCGCCCCAACGCCCGAAATCGCAGGCAATCCCAATGCGCGCGCGATAATAGCAGCATGACCCTCCGCGCCGCCCAAAACCGTCGCAAACCCGACCACACGCCCCGGATCGAGAAGAGCGGCGTCGGCAGGAGTAATTTCCTCGGCCAGAATAACGCATCCTTCGGGTGCATCCGCGAAAGGGTTATAGTTCTGTTGCAAAAGGCTGCGAAGAAGGCGCGCGCCGACCTCGCCGACATCATCAGCGCGCGCAGCAAGATAGGGATCGTCCATCGCGGCAAAGTCCGCCTTCAACTTGCCAATCTGCTTTTGAATCGCGGCTTCGGCGTTGATGCGCTGTTTGGCGATAATTTCCTCGACGCCGCGCACAAGGCGGGACCCCGACAACATCCCCTTATAAGCGTCAAGAAGAAGCGTCATATCCTCAGCGCCCACAGGAAGATCCCTGGCCTTCTGGCGAAGCTGGGCGAGATGCTGCTGAACCTTGTCGATAGCGCTGTGCAAGCGCTTAAGCTCGTTTTCAACCTGCGCCGACGGAATATCGTACTCGGGCACAGGAACGCCGCTTTGCTCAATTATAAAAGCGGGGCCGACAGCGATGCCCGGAGCGACTCCGTTACCTTTGATCTTGCGCTCAATGTCATTCTTCATCGAACTTCCGTTTCACCAGATCAGTTAAGCATTCCAATGCCTCCGCGGCGTCATCGCCCTTCCCGCAAAGGCGAATGGTCGAGCCGTTCCCTGCTGCAAGCATCATCAATCCCATAATCGACCTTCCGGAGACCCGAAGATCGTCCTTCACAACAACGATTTCCGCCGAAAAATTTTCGACGGTTTTTACGAACTTCGCCGCCGCACGAGCATGCAAACCGCGCTTGTTCGAAATCGTCGCAATAGCACACAGCTCTCCGTCGCTCATGCGCCTTGTCCCGGCGCGAGGTTTTCAGAAACCAACTGAATATATTTCCGCCCCGCCATCTCGGCCTCGCGTGCCGCCTCCAGAAGCGGAAGCGTCGCGCGCACGGTTGCCAGTTTAATCATCATTGGCAAATTCACACCCGCCAAAACGACCGCATGGCCCAACGGCATCGAAGCGATGGCCAGATTGCTGGGGGTTCCGCCGAACATATCCACAAGAAGAATCACGCCATCCCCGGAATTAACCTCCTTAATCGCCGCAAAAATATGGTCCCGGCAAGAATCCATGTCTTCCTGCATGCCGATAGTAATGGCTTTGACCTGCTTTTGCGGGCCGACGATCGAATCGACCGACTTCAGAAGCTCAGCGCCGATGTCGTTGTGCGTAACGAGAATGATTCCGATCATTTATTGCCTACTCATAAGATATTCACGCTTCAAACCCTAGACCTATTGAACCTCGTGTCAAGCTGCCCCATAATTTAAGCGCAAGCTGAGCTAAGGTTGGCAATATTGAAAAATTCGTCATTCCCGCGCATTCGCGAGGCAACGAAATTCAATAAAGCAAACCTACATCCGAATTGCGTGGATTTTACAGGATTTTGACGACGATGCCAGCGTTAAACGACGACGATTTCAAGCGCGCGACGGCCATAGCGATTAAGGCGATAGGCCGTAAAGCGGTTCTCGAGGTCGGTTTTTCCGATCTCGACACGAGCGGTGCCGGAAACCAACGCGTCGTCCTTCCTCAGCCGCCTGTGGTTTTGTCCGATGCCGACCTTGGCTTCATGCGAGGCTCGGCGGATTCGGCGGCGACAAAGCTGCGCTTCCATAACGAGGCGTCCCACCAGTCATGGATGCCCTCGAAGGGCAAAAACGTGGGCGAGGCGCAGGAGGCGTTCGACGCGCTTGAACTTGCGCGGTGCGAAGCGATGGGCGCTCTGGAGCTTAAAGGCGTCGAGAAAAATCTGGCGTCAATGATGGGCGAAGAAGGAAAAAGAAAGACAACATCCTATGCTTCATTGCAAAAAAAACCGGTCTTGGCGCAAGCGCTCCGGTTCGTGGCATGGGAAAAGTTCACGCAATCGACGCTTCCACCCGAAGCCTCATTGGCCATTTCGTTCTGGCGGCCATTCATCGAAAAGCACGGCGAAGCGCATTTAACCAAGCTGTCCAGGCTTTTAGGCGATCAGGAAGCCTACGCTGCGGAATCTTTGAAGCTTATTAAAAGCCTTAACGTCGCTTTCGAGGCAAGAGAAGAACGCAACGAACGGAAGCAAAGCAAAGCTGCAACCCAATATGAGTCTGAAGACGGCGAAGAGCAGCGCAAGGAAGAACGCAAGAAAGAAACGCGCCGCAGGGCCGATCAGCCGGACGAAGATCAGGATGGCGGAGACGCGAACGAGGATACGGAAACCGAGGGGATCAGCGGCGAGGGCATTCTGCCGTCGGAAGACCTTTCGGGCGCGCGCGAGTCTATCGAAGGCCATATAACGACTTATCGCGCGTTCACGACCGAATTCGACGAGATCGTGGAAGCGCAGGAACTATGCTACCCCGAAGAACTAGTGCGGCTTCGGCTGATGCTGGACCGGCAGGTGGCGTCGATGCAGTCGCTTGTGACGCGCCTCGCGAACCGGTTGCAAAGAAAGCTTATGGCGCAGCAAATGCGCCATTGGGAATTCGACCTCGAAGAGGGCCTTCTGGACGCGGCGCGGCTCGCACGCGTGATCGTGGCGCCGTCGCATCCGTTATCCTACAAAGTCGAGAAACAAACGGATTTCCGCGATACCGTCGTAACGCTGCTTCTGGACAATTCGGGCTCGATGAGCGGAAGGCCGATCACGCTCGCGGCCATGAGCGCAGACATCCTGGCGCGAACGCTTGAGCGGTGCGGCGTAAAGGTCGAGATTTTAGGCTTTACGACTCGCGAATGGAAAGGTGGCCTCTCGCGCGAGGCTTGGCTAAAGGCCGGAAAGCCGCCCTTGCCCGGTCGCCTCAACGACCTGAGGCATATTGTCTACAAAAGCGCGGATGCGCCATGGCGTCATGCGCGAAAGAATTTGGGCTTGATGCTACGGCAGGGCCTTCTTAAAGAAAATATCGATGGTGAGGCGCTTTTATGGGCCGCCAACCGCTTAACTGCGCGCCCCGAGCAGCGGAAGATCCTTATGGTCTTGTCCGACGGCGCTCCGGTAGACGACTCAACTCTGTCCACAAATCCGGGGAACTATCTTGAGCAGCATTTGAAAGCCGTCATTACGTGGGTCGAAAATCATACAGATATCGAGCTGGCGGCTATTGGCATCGGCCATGACGTAACACGAATGTACCGCCGAGCCGTAACAATTGCTGATACTGAACAACTCGCTCCGGTGATGACCGAGCAATTAGCGAAATTATTTGAAAAAGATTGATGAAAGCTCAACTGGTCGAATCGATTTCTTTTCTTTTTTCTGAATCCAACTATAATTTAACTGACTGATTTTCCTTGATATGAGAGGCTCCCGCTTAAAAAATGGATTCCAAGCCGATGACCGTCACTTCCGAACTTGTTAAGCCCGACACAAAAGTATCGGTGCGCAAAGTGTTTGACATTGAAAGCGACTGGATGGTGCCCGCTTTCTCTCAACCGAGCGAGCACGTCCCCAATATCGACGCTGCCTATCGCTTCGACCCCGAGACCACAATGGCTATCCTCGCGGGGTTTGCTTATAATCGTCGCGTTCTTATTCAAGGCTACCATGGCACCGGCAAATCGACGCACATCGAACAAGTGGCTGCCCGCCTTAATTGGCCCTGCATTCGCATCAACCTCGACAGCCACATAAGCCGCATCGACCTGATCGGCAAGGATGCCATCGTCCTTAAAGACGGGAAGCAAATTACCGAGTATAAGGAAGGGCTTCTTCCGTGGGCGTTGCAGCGGGCTTGCGCACTCGTGTTCGACGAATACGACGCGGGCCGCCCGGATGTCATGTTCGTGATTCAGCGCGTCCTCGAAGTCGAAGGGAAACTTACACTGCTCGATCAGAACCGCGTCATTACGCCGCATCCATGCTTCCGTCTGTTCGCGACATCGAACACGGTGGGCCTCGGCGATACCACTGGGCTTTACCACGGAACGCATGCGCTTAATCAGGGACAGCTCGACCGCTGGAATATCGTCGCCACTCTCAACTATCTTCCTGCTGAAGAGGAAGAAGCCATCGTTGCGGCTAAGGTTCCTTCGTTTGCCAAAAAGAAGGATTTGGTCCAATGCATGGTGGCGCTTGCGAACCTCACGAGGCAAGCGTTTATGCAAGGCGATATTTCGACGGTTATGTCGCCGCGTACGGTCATCACGTGGGCCGAAAATGCGGGAATCTTCGGCAACGTCGAAGCGGCCTTCCGTCTGAGTTTCCTGAACAAATGCGACGAGAACGAACGCGCTTCTGTCGCCGAGCTTTATCAGCGTGCCATGGGAGATGAGCTGCCGTTATGAAGCCCGCCGATGTCGATGAGTTTTTCCGCCGCCTATGCGAAGCCAATCCCGAGCCGCGTACAGAACTTGACGCTCCTAATGCATACACGTTCCTTGTCTCGGTCGTTCTGTCAGCCCAGACGACAGATAAGGGCGTGAACAAGGCCACGGCTCCGCTCTACAAAAAAGTTAAAACCCCTGAGCAAATGCTGGAGTTGGGCGAAGAAGGCCTGAAGGACTATATCCGGGCCATTGGGTTTTATAACGTTAAAGCGAAAAGCGTGATGAAGCTTTCGCAAGCGCTGGTTAACAATTTTGGCGGCGAAGTACCCCAAACACAGAAAGAGTTGATGTCATTACCCGGCGTAGGTCGTAAGTCCGCCAACGTGGTTTTGAACCAATGCTTTGGGCAAGCGGTGATCGCCGTGGACCGCCACGTTCTGCGTGTTGCGAACCGCACCGGCCTAGGTCTCGCCGAAAGTCCGGAAGAGGTGGAAGAGCAACTGATGAAGATAATCCCGGCCAAATGGCGTCGGCATGCGCATCATTGGCTGGTTTTGCATGGACGTTACGTCTGCACGGCAAAAAAACCCAATTGCCCTGACTGTATTGTTAACGATCTTTGCGCTTATAAATTTAAGACAAAGTAAGTGACAGATGGCGCGAGTTCACGCGCGCGGCTTGCTTTTTACCCTGCCTCGGATGCAGTGCAGCGTACCTTTCGCCACCTTTTGCCCCACGACCTCGCCTTAAGAGGAGCTGCGGGTCTCGCAGAGAGCGCTCAAGGCATGGCATGAGGAGACATAGATGTCTCTTAAGTTCTTCACCAGCGCCAAGTCATCGTGCGCCCCCTTTCCCTCCCACTTCAATGCGTGGCTCGACCATCGAGCTGCGCGAGTGGGACATATACGCTATGATGAATGGGATGTCAAGGGATATTTCATAGAAATGAAGGGATTTTTCTTTTTTTGAAGTCAAGCAGCAAAGCAGCGCCACCCCCAGCGTATTCTTACCATTACTGCCAGTGCCCGTCCTGAAAGGACCAGCCATAGTTATGCTTGACCCAGCGGGCGGAATTCCAGACAGCTGTTGGGGATGGCCTTTCAACGACTTGGCCGGGAATCCAGGCAAAAGTATCGTTCTCGCTGGGAGCCCAATAGCCGGGAATCCAAATGGCCGTCGGCGTGTTGGGCGGGGGAATTTCTGGCTCTCCTGCAGGACCGAGATTATCGGCTTCCACCATGCTTTCTTCGTCCGTCGAGGCACAGCCTGAAAGAACCATCGGAAACATTACGGTGGCGAGGGCAAAAAGGACTTGAATGAGCTTTTTCTGTGTCATTTGACTTAAAATAATAGTCATAGGATATTAAATTATAGTTAGCCGCTCAGAGCTTTGGCCTGAGCCTAGTATCTAGCTTTTCCGTTTGACTGCCTTATCACAAGCCAAAGCGCAATTCAATTTTTACTGTGTTTTCCGCTCGTTATTGTCAAAGGACGCTAACTTTAAAGTCCTCGATCACCAAATTGGCCAAGAGCTTTTCGGCCATTTTTTTAGCATTTTCAATGGCTTTGGCCTTATCGATTTCGGCAACTTCGATTTCGATGACCTTGCCCGCGCGCACATCCCCAATTCCTTCAAAACCCAGATTAGACAACGCGTGTCCTATGGCTTTCCCTTGAGGATCAAGCACGCCGCTTTTGAGCATAACGTCAACGCGAATTTTCATTATTTCTCACTTTCCGGTTTTAAGGAGGCAGCTTCGGGCATAATGCCGAGGCGGCGCGCCACTTCTTGATAAGCTTCCTCAACGCGGCCAAGATCGCAGCGGAATCTGTCTTTGTCCATCTTTTCGTTGGTTTTTACATCCCAAAGGCGGCAATTATCGGGGCTTATTTCGTCGGCAAGAATAATGCGCAGCTCATCGTTGTCCCAAAGGCGGCCAAATTGGAGCTTAAAATCGACTAGTCTCAGTCCAATACCCAAAAACAGGCCCGATAGATAATCATTGACGCGCAACGCCAGCGCCATGATTTCGTCAATCTCTTGAGGGCTTGCCCAACCGAAAGCCGTGATGTGCTCATCCGAGACCATCGGGTTCCCGAGTTCGTCCTTGTTGAAATAAAATTCCACGATCGAGCGTGGCAAAACAGTGCCTTCGGGTATCCCCATGCGTTTCGAAAGCGAACCCGCGACGACGTTGCGGACAACGACCTTAACGGGAATGATTTCGACTTGGCGGACCAACTGCTCACGCATGTTAAGCCGTTTCATGAAGTGCGTCGGGACGCCAATTTCTCCGAGTCTTGTCATCAGATATTCGGAAATGCGATTGTTCAGGACGCCCTTGCCTCTGATAACACCGCGTTTTTGGTCGTTGTTAGCGGACGCATCGTCCTTAAAATACTGCACAAGGGTGCCGGGTTCGGGCCCCTCAAACAAAACCTTGGCCTTCCCCTCAAAAATGCGGCGGCGGCGTATTCGAAAATTCATCTTGGTGCGTCCGAAAAGCAAAGCCTCCGCATCAAGCGGAGGTGCTCATTCTATAGCAAGACCGGCTGCGGAGGGCAATGATTATAACTTATTGAAAAATCTAAAAAATTGATTGCTGACGAATTGCAAATATTCTTGCCCGCGTTCCAAATTAGAAGAGAGGCAAAGCATATACAAAGAAGCCCGCAAGTTTATGCTTAAGTAAGGCGGTATTAATTATACTAATATAATTTCCTTGGGGACATTCGCACAAAACTTTTTCCATTCAGCTTAATACAATGAGCGTATCATCAATTATAGGTCATAATAATAGCGGTTGTCCCATTTCTTTTACCGTTTGTAATGGCTGGCTGATCTTTGCCGTGGGGCTTGTCTTTGCCGCTGGAAGCGCCTTTATCATGTCGCCCCTTGATAAAGCGCTGATTAATAGATATCCGCTTGATGTTTGCGAGTTTGTTTTGGCTTTAAAAGCCGTACTTGGCGGACAAGCTTTAAATATAGATCAACTGACGCCTATCGGACCGTTATTTTTCTTTCCAATGGTCGCCGGTTTCAAGTTGTTCGGTTCCGCTGTCGCAGGCATTCATTTTTCAGTCTTGTTCGAGGCTTTGTTGGGATGCGCTTTATGCGCGCTTGCAGCCCATCGCCGCCTGTCGGTTATCAATGGCGTTTTGATCGTCCTTGTTTATGTGATCGTCTGTCTTCAGCCATGCAATTTGGGCGAGACTGCAGCCAGCATTGCCATGGAGTATAACAAATACTGTTTTTCTGCCCTGCTGCTTTATTTTGTCGTTTTGTGCCTTCCGAAGGGTAAAGGCTATACCGACGCCTTTGTCTTGTGCCTTCTATTTTATGTAATGCTCATGACCAAGATGAGCTATGCCGTAGTTGCCGTTGTCGCGGCGGTCATGTCCGCCGGGCTGCGCCAAGGAAGGGATAAGGCCGTACCTTTTTTGGCGATCTTGTTGGGATTGGCGTTTGCCATGTTGACGCCTCACAGCGGCGACTATTTCAAGGACTTTGTTTTTTCGGGGCTTCAATCGGGCAAAACCAAGCTAAATTATGAAGAAATCTGCGCCCTCTTCCTTAAAAACAACCTTCCCTTTGCTTTTGCTTTTGTCATCTATTTGATTTGCGGAAAAAATTCTTCGCGACGCGCATCTGAATATATTCTCGCTGCAGCCATAACCTTGGGAGGAAGCTTTGCGGCACTGACCCAAAACGCTCAATGGCGTCTCATGCCCAGCGCTATTGCATGCTTTGTCATATATTTTGAATGGTCCCGCGCTTTTATTTGTGGATTGCCGATTGATATCGACGCTAGCCAAAGGAAACACTCAGCAGCGATTTTTTCATCCAAAATGATGATTATGTTTATCTTTTATGGGCTTATGGTTTTATTTGTCGGATCAAGTGGAATTGTTGCTTATGCAGCGGCTATTCGACGGCCATCGGCCGGGAACATTGAGGCTCAATTGGGACAATTTACATCGGGTATATTATATCCGGATTACCTCTCTTCGGGTCAAGAAATTAGTTTGGCAGAATTCAGTAAAATGGCTCATCGAAAAATTCAAGACGTATACATTGATGCTCCGGCATTTTGGTTCGCCTCTTTGAAGGAAGCAGAAAAACTTGCCACGACTATCCATCTGGTATCAGGAAGTGTCTTCACTTTCGATGCCGTCAATGGGGTTGCTTTGTTGGATGGTTTTATGCCTTCCGCTCCTTGGCATCTCTGGACTCAAGCTAAATTTAAATTGCTTCCTGCGGACGATGTGTTTAGGGCAGCGGATGCGGTCTTTATCCCACGCTATCCCGCGCACCGGGACGTTTATGTACAATTGGAAAAAAAATACGGCGCATATGTTGCGGGGCATTATGCGGTCGCGGCCCGGTCGGATATGTGGATGATTTGCCAAAAGAAAGATGTCGGCAGCACGACCTTAAAAAGAGAGCCTTGCGAGGTTCCGGCTATGCGCGAAGATTGGCCTAAATCCGGCCAAAAGACAAGTTCCATCCCCCAAGGATATCCTTATGATTGACCCAAAGAAAATGCATCCGGCGGTTTCTGTCGTCTGCCCTTGCTTCAACGAAGAAGAATCGATAAACGAACTTTATCGCCGCTTAACAGATGCGTGCGCTTCGGTTGCAAGCGATTCCTATGAGATCATTCTTGTCAATGACGGATCCAAGGATTTGACATGGGAAAGAATGAGCGCGCTGGCTCTGGCTGACCGTAAGCTTGTGGCAATCAACCTGTCTCGCAATCATGGTCACCAACTTGCCTTGAGCGCAGGCTTGCACGTTTGCAAAGGCGAGCGGATTTTCATTCTGGACGGCGACCTTCAGGACCCGCCCGAATTGCTTCCCCAGATGATGGCGCGCATGGATGCCGGAGCGGACGTGGTATACGGGCAAAGGCGAAAACGGGAAGGAGAGACTGTCTTCAAGAAGGCTTCATCCAAGATCTTCTATCGGATGCTGGCCCATTTGACGGAAATGGCGATTCCTCTGGATGCTGGCGATTTTCGCTTGATGTCCCGCCGCGCTCTGAACGTTGTGAACAATATGCCCGAACAAAACCGCTTCGTTCGCGGGATGATTAGTTGGGTGGGATTCAGGCAAGAGCCTTTTCTGTACGATCGCGCGCCGCGTTTCGCCGGATTGTCAAAATATCCTTTCGCAAGAATGGTCGGGTTTGCTGTGGATGCCATCACCAGTTTTTCCGTTAGACCTCTGCGGTTGGCTTCGTATTTGGGCCTGATCTTCGGAGTGCTGGGTCTTCTGACGCTTGGATATGTGTTTAACAGTTGGTTTCAGGGACAGACTATCCAAGGATGGACTTCCTTGATAGCCGTCATCCTGGTTTTGGGAAGTTGCCAGTTGCTCGTCGCAGGCATTACGGGCGAATACATAGGACGCATGTATCTGGAAGCCAAGCGGCGGCCATTGTTTATCATTCAGGACATTATCAATGGCCCGGTAATTTTTCCCCCTGATCCGGATCGCTAAGCCTTTGGACTAAAAAAAGTCCCCGATCATGAACGGCACACGGAAGACCAGGTGAATGTCGGGAGCATCGTTGGTTACTCCCGCTTCAAGATTGGCGTTCAGGCTTGTCGTCGGAGTTAATGCGTAACTTATGCCCATGGTCAGGCTTCCGACTTGCGAAGTATCGCCGGTACGGTTGACTCCATTGACGCGTTGCGTCGTGGGAAAAACATAACTGTGCTTGTAGCCCAGTGAGAACGAAATATCCTGATTGATCGCGAACGCCATGCCTGCCAGCATGTTGATCGCATCGCCGGGTTTGACGCGCCCGATATGGGTGCCGTTGAAATCCTTCCCGATGATACGAGGAATATCATAGACATAGCCGAGGTTTCCGAACAACACGACAGGATCGCTAACCTTGATCGCCGTCATGCTCGCCTCGACGGTTTGGAAGCCTGTGCCTGTAGGCAGTCTCTTTGCGATGTTGTTCGTGTCGTAAGGAACGTCGAATGGGCCATCCGCATTATTTGCTTTATAGCGCAGGTTGCCGATGAAGAAAGGCCAACCTTCTTTCCCGTCGTTGATCTGGTAAGCGAGGCCAGCGTCTATGTCCCCCAGATTGTAGCCTTCGCGTGTCGTCGAGATCGTTCCGGCGGTCGTCGCGCTTTCTGTAATCGCGTCGTTGCGGTAGACAAACGGAACATGCACGTCCGCTTCGAGCCTGTCGGTAAGGCCGAGGCGCAAACGGCCCGTTTCCTGAACAATGTGATGCGTCGTCGCTTCCGCGGTGATGCCGCCGACCAAAACGACCTGCGCCAGTTCGACACCGTTAAATGCGAACAGGTTGCGTGACGTATTGGTATACTCGATGGTGTTTTCGAACGTCAGCCGTCCCTTTGGCGATAGGATGCCGCCCTGGTTGGCGATGGCTTCGACCTGCGGTCGAGCTTCCTCGACATCTTCGTCGCGGTCGCGCATAGGCATCGGGGCATAGACTTGCGACGGAGGATCGCCTCTGCCGCGCATGCCCATGACCGTGCTTTGCGGCTTGGGCTTTTCGATTTTTGGCGGAAGTTTTTTTGCGCGCTGGCGCGTAAGAGACTCGATCATCTTTTGTTGCCGGTAGATTTCATCGGCTTGGCTTTCGAGTTGGCGCTGTTGTTCTTCGACCAGCTTTTCCTGATCGTTCAATCGTTTTTCAAGCCGCGCAATCTCGCTTTGTATATCGGGCTCGGGCGTATCCTCGGCGTACACCGGCAGCGCCGAAGAAAAAAGTATCGCGACAACGCCTATCGTAGTTTTGAGAGAGGAGCTGAACATGGAGGGACCCATTGGCGAGAGGAAGGTAAGGGAAGGGCTAAGAAAATCTCACGCTGCTTACGGGCAGCGCTTATGGAAATTAAAGGAAACAAAATGGGCCCCCTTTCGAGGGGGCGGTTCTTAAGAACCATTCTGTCCGTGAAGGTGGACATCCCATTTTGTTTTTGCCTCGGCATAAAACCTCCAAAAAGTTTTTCAGCAGTCTGCCGAACCTGTCATTCTCAGAAACCCAAATCGTGCATAGTTGCGCGGCGCGCCACGTTAGCCGCGGCTCTTGTCTGCGCGAACGTCGATGCGATGCTGTTCAGTTTCAGCGTCATTTCGACGCTCTGGGCGATGTTCCTGTCGTTGCCGTTGTTGATGACGATGCTTGAGGGAATACCCGTTTCCGTTTCGTTCAGAAGCGTTGTTGTCAGGCCGTTCCTGTCCACTGCCGTGACGCCTGCACCGTTTTTGATGATGCTGACGCGCATTCCATCCACATTGCGCGCCAACAGGTTGTTATTCACCGAGCCTTGAAATTCTCCCCCTGTGCCCGGCGAAACCACGACTTGCCGCGTAAACACCTCTGTGCCGTTCAGTGCGGTCTGAACATTAACCGCAAAGCTGTATATCAGCCCTGTCGGATCTATAAATCCGCCTCGAAGCCTCTGCATCTCTCCGGGCGTGAGCTCGGTTGCATCGGCAATCGTGATAGAATTGGCCATATCCGCCGTTGCCGGAACGGCGCAGAATACCATTGCGGCCAAAAAGGATGCGCATGTGATTGTTTTTTTCATGATCCTCCCCCCGCTTAGTTAATTGAACCCGTCATTGCCGGAAGCAGATCCCCCACAATTGGCGCGATTTGCCAGTTCATAGGGGCGAGTCCCGTCGTTTCATTGCCCGCATCGTTTCCGTTCCTCAAAGGCGCGCGCGCGCGCGCATATTTCCATTCTTTCGCATCGGCGAATGCTTTCTGCGCCGTCGCCGCGTCGTTCAGTACGATCAATGCGAAGCCGTTCCACATTGTTGAAAAAACATCTTTCGGATACACCGTGCTTCCTTTACTTGGATCTCCGACCAGAACGCGCCCATCGTCCATCGTTTTCACGACCACAAAATGATTGTATCCGTCGTTGTTCACCAACGCGATAAAGGGCAATCGATGTTTTTCAATCACTTTCCGGGAAATCCGGAAACCTTTCGCTTCCAGCCCGTGGGCTTTCAGATAGTTGCTCATGTCCAGCATCGAAAATCCTTCGCGCCGGATTTTCCCTTTGTCGCCACGCTCGAACATTTCGCGGAACACCGCTTTTTCCGTTGTCGGAATTCCGTACACATACGTCATCAGCGTCGCGACGGCGGCAGATCCACAACTGAAATCGAACGCCTGTCTCTTTACGGTCTGGAACGGCAAGTCGCTCCAGCTTGTCACGCCAACGCGCACCGTATCTCCTTTTTGTCCGTTTTGAACGACTGCCGAAGGAATCACTTTTGGCTTCGGTAGTTTTTGAATCGCGCCCGCATCGATTTTTGGTGGAGACGCATGGGCCACGTCGGTACGGCTGATCGTCGATTCAGCTTCGATAACCTCTCTATCCGGGGCTGTGCTTAAGACAAAGCTGTCCTCCGCCTCCTGCGCCTGTTCCATTGGTCCAGGCATCATCTCTCCGCCCGGATTGGCGCTGATCGTGGTCTGCACTTCCTCCGATAAAGCTTCAATGTCTCTCGGCGTTCGCGAAGCCGCGTTTTCGCTGACCGTTTCATAGCTCCGTCTTAACAGCACAAGCGCGGCATTGGGCTCTGTGTCAAAAAACGATATGTTATCGCTAATCGTCTCAACACCGGACGAGGCATTCCCCGGACGCGCCAGGTTTTGATCGCCGTCCGCCGCTTGTTTTGTCGCGCTGCCGCATCCCGCAAGAAAAATAACCGTGAGAATATGAGCCATGCGCATTAATCTTCGACGCATTGTCATGACAGAGTCCCGCAAAAGAGATAAAGCGCACTGCGTCCGCGCCTTTTTATTTAAGAATAAGAATTTCACCGGCCTACTGCTGAAGCGTCAACACGCTCAGGCTTACGCCCGAGTTGATGACCGCGTTGTTTCCCGTGTTCATGACATAGCTTCCGAAGCCGCTGCCGCCAAACGTGCCGCTGATGGAGCCGTTCGTCATATCTCCTCCTACGTTCACCGAGTTCCCGCTCGACGTCGCCGACATTGACTGGTTCGATGTAACGGTAGTGTTGTTCTGCACCGTATAGCCTGCACGAAGAGCGCCCATGTCGGCGTCGTTTAATGCGCGGGCTTCAAGAGGAAATAAAATCGACATGAACCCAAAAATTCCAAATGCAATACGCGGAATAATTTTTTTCATCGCCCCCTCCTTTCTGCCTGAGACCGAAAAGAAGAGAACCCCGGGCCGCCGACAATGCGGCGGCCCAAGGATACTCTCATTGTCCTTAGTGGATGCTGCCTTGACCCGCGACGTTGTTCGCGTTGATGCCCGCGAAGTTCAGCCCCGAGTTGAGACCCACCGTATAGATGCCATTCCCCGACGTGGTTGCCGACAAAGCGCCTGTAGCATTTTGAGCAAAACCCCCAGCTCCGCCGGGACCTCCATATGCTTTGCCTCCATCGCCCGCGGTCGCGCTTGCGGAAACGTCGCCAGTCGTGGCCGACGCAGACGAAGATCCAGCCGTGCCCTCAGCTTCCGAATCGCCGCCCGGCCCAGTCGCGCTCGCAGCTCCGCCAGTCGCATAGTCTTTCGCGCTGCCGCCTTCTCCCCCATGCCCTGCCAGCGCTTGCGCAATCGGATCGGATGTGATGGAAGACGAGGCCGAATCTGATCCGGTCGCGGTCGCTGTATTGGGATCGCTTAGGGTTATTGTTCCTGTCCCGCCGCCGCCACCGCCGCCACCACCTGTGCCGCTGGCTGTCGCCGTGCCGCCTGTCGCGGACGCCGCTCCGTCACCCGCATCTCCAGAGGCAAGAGAGCCGCCTGTCGAAGCGGGCGTGGCCGCGCCTGAAGACCCTGTGGCAGATGCCGCGCCACCTGTGCCGCCAGCAGCCGTTCCGCCAACTCCACCCGTTCCGCCGACGGCGTTCAACGTCGCCGTGTTACCGCTCAACGTCGAGGTCAGCGATTGCGTCGCCGTTACGTTCACAGTGTTCGTTGTGTTAAACGAATTCGTGCTCGTGTTGGTCGTCGCGCTGCTCGAGGTGCTCGTTTCAGTTTCGTTGAACGAGTTTGTCGCCGTCCGTTGGTCCGTTTCCGTGTCGGTCGTCGTGCTGGTTGAAAGAGAGTTGTGCGACAGCAGTTCAAGGTCGAGAGCGTTATCCTCAAAATCCAGATCCTGAGCCACGGCAGGTCCTGCCAAGGCCAAAAGCAACGTGCTTGCCGCGACAGAATATCTAAACATCTTGTGCATGCTATCCTCCTGGTTGGTTGTTGAAGAAAAAAAGGAACAGTGAAGGGCCTCGGCTGACGCTAGGGAACACCCCGATCAAACACGTTACAAACCGAGATACTCAGAAAAGGACCCACCAAAGATTTGGAAACAAAAGCCAGAGTGCAGGACGTAAGTGCTTGAAGCTTTGAAGAGGCGTTGGGGATTCAAAGAGATGATATTGAAAAAAGAGACGCCCGTTAAGACAAAATTAATTTATTCGTCCCTTGTACGTCAATCAAAATGTCGCTGTTACGTATAAATACTGAAGGGCAAAAAACATTTGGCAACGCGATGTAACGTTTCGTAAAAACGCCTGCTCTCGTAAAAGAGCAGGCGTACCACCGGAAAAAGATTCAATGGATACCCGTTTTGTTACCTCCAACCGCCCCACGATCCAAAGCCGCGAGAAGCTCCCGAGATTGCAACGCTCGACGAGCCTGGTCCGCCGCCGTACCAACCGGGGTAACCAAAACCCGATGCTCCAGAGATCGCAACGCTTCTGCCGATCCCGTCGCCGCCTCGCCAGCCGCCACAATGACCGCCGCCGCAACCTCCTCTCCAGCCACCGCCCCATCCACCGCCCCATCCACCACCCCAACCCCCGCCCCAACCGGCCTGGTTTGTGGCGACACTGATGTCATTGACGACCTGTGAAAAGGCCGGTCCTGAAAGTCCCATCAACAAAGCTCCGACAGCAAGTCCTAGAAACGCCTTTTTCATGACGGTCCTCCTGGTTTGTTGTTGAGAAAACAGAAAGCTGGCTTTGACCGCTTCGAGGTTTAACCCGGTCTGGGGAAACCACACCACGAATTTTCATAAAGGGTCAGAAGATCGAGCTTATGCCCGGTGCAGATCGTCCTTCAATCACATTCTCGGAGGATGTAAGGACTGCCAACTTCCATTGCAAAAAAGTAATGCCTTCGCTTCAAAGCGTCAACGCCAATGCGGGCCCTTGCACGAAATACCGATTCCGGAAGCCCGATGTCAAAGCCACTTCCTTCGTCGAAGGAGGTCCTGATTTGCGTCTCGTTTTTTTATGTTACTTCTGCTTGATATGAAAACGCCTGCTCCGATTGAGCGGAGCAGGCGAAAGGTGAAGAAGGAACTGTGCCTACCTGATCCGGGCGGCGCGCGGAAGGCTTACGCCGACTTTGCCCAGAGGGTTCGCTAAAACCCGACCCGCGCGTCCGCTCATGCCTTCTTGAGGGATAAAGGTGATCTGGCCGTTGAACGTCACTGTTTTGGGGCCTCCCATCATGCCTCCCCCTGACGCCCCCGAACCTCCGCCCATTCCCATGTTGCCCATTCCTGAAGTCCCCATGCCTCCTGTTCCCATTCCAGGCGCTCCCATATTTCCTGAAGCTCCCATTGATGGTGTCGTTGCCCCTCCGCCAGTCATAGCCGCGCTTCCGGCTGAAGGAATGCTTGATGGCGATAGCGGCTCGAGGTTTCCTGTCGTTCCTCCGAGAGATGGGGTGCTGCCGCCCGTTGGCATTCCACCGCCCATTGCGCTACCCGCCGAGCCTCCGGAGAGGAGACAGCACATCGCTGGCGATCCTCCTTCAAGCGCGCCTTGGGCATGCGCAACGCTCGACAGGCCCAGTAACATCGCTCCAATGGCGATGGTCCCTAGAAACGTCTTTTTCATGACGATCCTCCTGATTGGCTTGTTGTGGGATAAAGAGAGGTTGAAGGCTTCGCCGCTTCAAAGGTGACGCCCATTTGTTCAAGCCGGAAAGGGGGCGCCCCGATGTTTGCAGAGACTCGCTTCCAGTTTTTGTCCGGAGCGATAAAAAAGCCTGCAAGACCTCATAAAAACGGTAGTGAATATCGCTTCCGGCGTCAACGCTTATGCGTCTTCGTTGCGCTAAATACCTATGCTTTGGGGATGCTAGGAATCATTCTTCTGGCGAGATCGCAAGAAAGTTTTTGGGAGTATAAGTGCTTTGGGTAGCGAAGTGTTACGCCTGCCCCGATTTGTTCGACGCAGGCGTGCGCATTTCTAATAACTACCAGCCTCCGCGATGTTTTCCGCAGCAATGCCCGCCGCCGTGGCGGCCTTTGCCCCAACCACCACCGCCCCATCCGCCACCATTTTCCCAACCGCCACCGCCCCAACCACCACCATTTCCCCAATCACCATTTCCCCAACCGCCACCATTTCCCCAACTGCCATTTCCCCAACTGCCATTTCCCCAACCGCCATTTCCCCAACCGCCATCTCCCCAACCGCCATCTCCCCAACCGCCGCCGCCGCCTTTCCATCCGCCCCAATTACTCCCGCCCCAACCAGTTTCCCGAACCGCCGAGAACTGGGAATAGTCGTAGCCTCCAAAAGAACTACCGAACATGCCGCCGCCGGACATTGGACCGCCGAAGCCTCCGGCAGAACTTGTCCCCGTAAGGCCTAGATACAATACGCCGACAGCAACTGCGGTAAGAATTTTCTTCTTCATGACAATCCTCCCGGTTTGAGTGTCGCGACAATGAGGCTGACCGCTCAACAGCGCATTCAGTTTTTTGGAAACATTGCGAAAAATGCAGCCCGCCTCGGAAAAGGCCGGTCAGCTCTCCGGTAAAAATTAAAGGAATCACCAAGGGACCGTCAAACCGTGGATGTCCGCAGATATCCAATTCATCATTCTTTTTTTAGAGGATCGCCCGCTTCGCGAGTGCAAAACGGGCGTCCTCCATAGTCAGCAAATTAAATTGTTTGCAGCCGCCGTTACCAGCGCCAGCCCCACCAACCCCAACCTGGGCCCCATCCATCCCACCTTCTGTTCCAGTCCCAACCCCAGCCGGGATTCCTCCAACCGCGATTCCAGCCCCAGCCGCCACCCCAGATTCCAGCTCGTTCGGAGCGGTTTCCATAGCCGCTTACCGCCACGCTGTCCGCAGAACTTGGGGCAGGAAGAGCTAACAACATTGTTCCAAACGCAATGGTTGCAAGAAGCGTCTTTTTCATGACGATCCTCCTGATTTTAGTTGTGGGTAAGAAAAAGAGGCTGCGGCTTTTTTCGCTTCGGGTTTTTTTCCCCGTGCCGTCGATCGGCATACCGCCGGATCGAATAAATAAGCGCGCAAAGCCTCATAAAAAAGGTAATAAATCAAGCCTTTCGCGTCAACGAGATTGCGCGCGATTGGGCGAAATTACTGACTCCGCGAAAGATACAGTTCGAGGGTCCTATCCTTTCTTGCGCAGAACGCCCGCTCCGTTTCCGGAACGGGCGTCGCTGTGTGTTCGATGAGCGCTCTACCAGCCCCAGTCTCCCCAGCCTCCTCCACAACCGCCGCATCCACGGCCCCAGCCGCCACAGTCGCTCCATCCCCAATCTCCCCACCAGCCATCTCCGCCTCCACATCCGCCGCTTACAGCAATCGCTGTTCCGGCGTAGCTCGGCGCGGCAAAGCCCAGCAGCATTGCTCCCAATGCAAGTGTAAGAAGCTTCTTTTTCATGCCCGTTCCTCCTGGTTTTTGGTTGATGATGTTTTTGAGAGCCGGAGATTCCGAGGGATGCCCAGCCGGAACCATACCGATTTATTTCGATGAAGGCCGTCGGGCAAAGCCCTGCGGTTTGAGTCGCATTTCTTATGACGTGCGATAAGAAGGCCTACAGCTCTCACAAGAGACGTTAAAGAAGGATCGTTACCGCGTCAATCGCGACAGACCGAAAACAGGCGCCCGTATCTTCCCTGCCGGAATTCCGCGCATTACTTATAAGAACCCAAGTTACGGGCTGATGGAATTAAAATTAAAGGGAAATTAACCAGGCCTTCCGCTACGCGGGGGTGGCGGTTTTTTGCGGTCTATTTTCAGCCATAACCGACATGCCCACGCAAGAATCCCGTTTTCTTTTTCTTCGCCTGTACCTTTCGAAGCCCCAGCTCTTGTCGGGTTTATTTTGGGGTGAAGTCGGAAGTTCTTCCCGATTTTAGTGTGGGTTGATTGTCGTTTGGAGAGGCGAAGAATTCGCTTAGAATCCGGGGCAATACATTCTTAACCGCCTCGGCGCTCATAGTTGTGTACTCAGCCCATGTTTCGCTTGGCGGGGTAAGGACACTTGTTACTTTGACGGCCAGTTCATAAAGCGCCGGATATTTCCCGCCATACTTTTGCGCATCTTTTGTTACGGCAAAGTACTTTTTTAAAGCAGCCAAGCCTTCGGCTCCACAATGAGGGATAGGGATAATCCTTCCTTGGTTAAAACCCACACTCTGTGCCGTATTGGTAGCTTTCCCGCCGCCGATAATGAGCATGGCATCGACCGGATCGCCTAGGGGCGACAGATCATTGACCATGTCGCTGACTTGAGTGGACCTGAGATAGTGCCGGTTTTCGCCGGGTATTTTGTCGCTTATCATTCTGAGTCTTACGAGGCCTGTTTCGACCAGCGAACCAAGCGATTGGTCGCCGATGGCTTTTTGCGAAATGCTGGGCCAGACGAATGCGCCTGGCTCTCTGTTTTTGCCGCTCCACATCTGCTCACTGATAAGAAGCTCGACTTTTCCTCCAATCGCCGGGTCTTGTTTGGCGGCTTTCAAGAAGCCTTTCATCACATGAAAATCGGCTGTGGCTTCGAAAAGGTATTTAACGTTTTCCGGGGCGGTTTCGCGCAGGCCATCGAGGCGGTGCGTCACAGAGTTTTTGTCAAGCGGTACGCACTGGTCTTCAACGTGGTCGTTGCTCCAGAAGATGCGCAAGTTGACGCCTTGATAACAAAGGGCCTCACCGACAGCTTCGGCTATTTGTTCAAAACGTTTTTTTTCGTCAGGACCGTCATTTTGTTCCGAGGGGCGGTAGCTTCCGATGGCGGTGACAAATTTTGCGGGCTGCATAATCATCTCCTATGAAATAGTTGTTAACCTTGAAAGGAAAAGGGCCACCTGCCGAAGCGGGTGATCCGGAACAGTAAGTAAAGATCTTTTACCAAAGATGCCGCGCGAAGGCGGACATTCCATTTGTTTTTTCAATATATCATCCTACTCGAAAGAAGACAACTTTCCGGTTGCGCAAGGATGTGTACTACACCAAAGATCCTTTCATGTTGTTTAGCGTCGCTTCGGCGATCTTCACATTCATCTCCATTCCCGAAAACGCGGCATGTTCGCCAGCAGTTGTTGCGACATATACCGGCTGCATCCAAGGCGTCCGTCCAAAGACTTGGGTTTTGCGCGAGCCGTTGTCGTCGAAAAGAACGGGAACGGTTTTCCCGACCATGCCTTGATTGAACCCCATCTGCTGGTCTCGCAAAAGAGCCTGCAATTCATGCAACCGATTATCCTTAGTTTTTTCCGGAATCTGGTTCTTCATTGAGGCCGCTGGCGTTCCCGGACGGCGGCTGTATTTGAACGAATAGGACTGCGCAAACCCGACCTCGCGAACCAGCTTCATCGTGTCGCCAAAGTCTTTATCCGTTTCTCCGGGAAAGCCCACAATGAAGTCCGAAGACAACGCAAGATCGGGACGCACGGCGCGAAGGCGGTCGATCAGTCGCTTGTAATCGTCGCGCGTATGCTTGCGGTTCATGGCATCCAGAATCACGTTCGAGCCGCTTTGGACCGGGAGATGCAAATACGGCATCATCTTGGGAATATCGCGAAAGGCCGCTATCAGGTCTTCGCCCATGTCGCGCGGGTGCGAGGTCATCATGCGCAGGCGTAGAAGCCCCGGAAGATCAGCAAGCTTTTCGATCAAGCGCGCGAGAGTCCAGATTTCTCCGGTCGAGGACTCGCCATGATAGGCGTTGACATTCTGGCCGAGCAGCGTGATTTCCTTCGCGCCATTGGCTGTAAGAGCCAGCGCTTCTTTGATGATGGCTTCGGGTGGGCGCGAATACTCCGCGCCTCGCGTATAGGGGACAACGCAGTAGGTGCAAAATTTATCGCAGCCTTCCTGAACGGCCACGAAGGCGCTTGTTGCGCAAGCGGACGGTTCGGGCAGATAGTCAAACTTTGGCTCCGGCGGAAAATCGGTGTTAAGCACGCCGCCGTTTTCGCGCGCGACCTTTGCAATCATCTCGGGCAGCAAATGATAAGTTTGGGGGCCGAGAACGATATCGACATAAGGCGCGCGGCGCTGGATTTCCTTGCCTTCGGCTTGTGCAACGCAGCCTGCAACAGCGACGATCATGCGCTCGCCTTTGGCGGCTTTGGCTTCTTGCAGGGGACGCAGGCGGCCTAGCTCGGAAAAAAGCTTTTGCGCCGCCTTTTCGCGGATATGGCAGGTATTGAAGATGACAAGGTCGGCATCTTCCGCTTCCTCAGAAGACGTGTAGCCCAGGGCTTTCAGCACATCCGCCATGCGACCGGAATCGTAGGCGTTCATCTGGCAACCCCAAGTCTTGATGTGGACTTTTTTGGTCATGCTCAAATCTCAAAGGGCAGCGCATGCATTTTGCCCAAAACCTGAAGAGTTCCAACGATGCCGAAGGCGATAAATATAAGGGCCGAAATCCATTTGATCGTCTTTTCAGGGATGTGCTTTTTCAGGACTACTCCAGCAATAATGCCTATGCCGTCAGCAATCAGCATGCCCAGCGTCGTGCCCATCAGGACATGCGCGAAGTCCTTATATTGGACGGCAAGGCTTATCGTGGCAAGCTGTGTTTTATCGCCCATTTCGGCAAGAAAGAACGCTAGCCCGACGGTGGCTATGGGGCCATATTTGCTTTCCCTTTTGTCTTCGCCGTCAAGCTTGTCGCCCCGTATCGTCCAGAGGCCGAAAAGGATGAAAGAGGCAGCGGCAATCAGAGAAATAATATCGATGGGGATAATGGTCGTCAGGTATTGTCCTACGGCTACGGCAAGGCCATGGTTAATGATCGTGGCGAAGAAGACAGCCGTTAGGACTTGCGAAGCTTTGTAGCGCGAGGCGAAGGCCATGGCGAGGAGCTGGGTTTTGTCTCCCATTTCGGCGAGGACGACAAATAACAATGATGCGATAAATGCTTGCATTTTCTTATCAGAGCAATCTAAGGGTTTTTTGCTTTCGATAAAACGGAGTTACTATTTTTCGGGGGGCTTAGGAAGCGGAGTTTATAAAAATTGGGGGAAATAAAGCGGAGGTTATATTTTTCTGCTTTGGGGTGAAGTTGACGGCTAAAAGTGAAGCTTTATCCATTTTTTTGCGAAAGTATTAAGCACATTGAAATGAAGGCAGAAAAAAAGAGATACTTGCAAGTCCGTTTCATTAACTTAATTTTTAAAGAAAATGCTTCGTCCATTTATATCTGTCGTCATTCCCGCTTATAATAGCGCCAAGTCCATCACGCGCGCGATTGAAAGTGCTCAGAAGCAAAAAGATGTGGACGTCGAAATTATTGTTGTCGATGATGCATCGACGGACAGCACTGCCGAGGTTGTGCGGAATTTACAGAAAAACGACTCTCGCATCCGGTTGATCTCTCATGACACCAACAAACAGGTTGGCCAAGCTCGCAATACCGGAATTGAGGCAGCCAAGGCGGACTGGATAGCTTTTCTCGATGCGGATGATGAATGGCTTCCTGAAAAGCTGATTAAGCAGTTCAGGGAAGCTATTAAGTCATCAAATCCAGAAAACGTCTTTTGCTTTTGCTATTTTAAAGAGCGGAAAGAAGACGGCGCAATAGAGGTTCCTTCGAGGTTCTTAAAAGGAAGGCGAACTCAGGAAAAAGATCAAGAATATGTGGTTTTCGATTCGGAGACCGTGCGAAAAGATCTTATGCACAGCGCCATTTGGTTTGGCGGATCCAGTTCGCTTTTCGCTCATAAAAAAGCTCTTATAAACGCGGGCGGCTATGATGCAAAATTTGCATTCTGCGAAGACAATTATCTTGTAACCAAACATATTTTGAACAAAGGAGAACGTCCGCTCGGCGAAGTCCGGATTGTTCCCGAACCTTTGATGATTTATACGGATCCCGGATATGAAACAAACTCGGATCGGTACAATCCCGGTCTTTTCCCGTTAAGGATGATAGGCCAGAAATGCTATTTCGCACAGCAGTTCGGCGCATGGGAAGCGAAACAATTCGTCGATCTTTATGGCCGCTATTTTTCGCGTGAAGGATCTCCTGCGGATCCCAAACAAATAAGGAAGGCCATGTATGAAGTATGCCAAAATGCGCCATGCCTTAGAGGCTTTAATTGTGGTTTAAAAGGCGGGTATTGTGACTCACCTTCTCCGTGAGGTGTGGGGTGTTGCCTTTTCGGCGCAGTAGTTCATTTTCTAAAAGAAAACAAATCGGTCATTGACAGAAGCAACGTTTTAAGAGACCATTAAAGCCGATACAAACAAACTTCGCAGGGAAGCGAATGCTGCAACAAATTATTCTGGTACGAGGTGCGCTGGACGAGCGATCATAAGGATCGCACGAACGGACAGCGCACACCAAAGGCTCCTCAAAGGGGCCTTTTTTATTGCCCAAATTGGAGACACGGGAGATGGAAATGGATACGACGGAAAAGGCGATAGGCGGGATCGACGCGATGATGGCCAGGGCCGCGCGCGAATTGACGGGCGCGGAAATGATTATCAAGGTGCTGATGGAGCAGAAGGTCAAAAACGTTTTCGGGTATCCGGGCGGCACCGTTCTTCCGCTTTACGACGCTCTCGAAAGATCCAGCATCGGGCATACGCTTGTGTCGCACGAGCAAGGGGCCGTTCACGCAGCGGATGGATATGCCCGTGTGACCGGGGAGCCGGGCGTCGTATTTGTGACCTCGGGGCCGGGGGCAACCAATACTGTGACCGGGATCCAGACCGCCTTTGCGGATTCGTCTCCACTGGTCGTTATAACCGGGCAGGTGCCTGTGGCGCTTCTCGGGACCGATGCGTTCCAGGAATGCAATATTACCGACATCACCAAGTCGTGCACCAAGCGCAATTATCTCGTGAAGGACGTTGCGGCGCTTGCCGAGACGTTGCGCGAGGCCTTCAGCGTCGCGCGCAGCGGCAGGCCGGGGCCGGTGCTTGTGGATATTCCAAAGGATGTGCAACTCGCGAAGGGCCTGTTCTTCGAAGCTGGCGAAAATATTTCCAAAAAAACGGTCGCCGGGTTTGAGATCGATGCCGACGATCCAAAGATCGTCGAGGCCGTCAAGCTTATGGCCGCTGCCGAAAGGCCTGTTTTCTACACAGGCGGCGGCGTTTTGCGATCCGAAGGAGCCGGAGCTTTGCGTGCGCTGGCTCAAATGACTGGGTTCCCTGTGACTTCAACGCTCATGGGGCTTGGGGCATTTCCGGCGTCGCATCCGCGCTGGCTCGGGATGCTTGGTATGCACGGAACATATGAAGCCAACATGGCGATGCATGGCGCGGATTTAATCGTCGCCATTGGCGCGAGGTTCGATGACCGCGTGACTGGGGCTTTGTCCGGCTTCGCGCCGAACGCCAAGATCGTTCACATTGACATCAACAGGCGGTCCATCGGCAAGATCGTGAAGGCGGACCTCGGCATTGTCGCCGATTGCCGTAGCGCCATGGAAGCGATAATCGCGTGCTGGCGCAAAACGGCGGCGCAGAGCCGGGATATGAAAGGTTGGTACGAACGTATCGAAAGCTTCAGGCAGCAGCGGGACAGTCTTGCCTATGAGCGCTCAGGAGACGAGATCAAGCCGCAGTTCGTGCTTGAGACGCTGAACAAGCTTATCGAGGAAAAGGACGTTTATATCATCACCGACGTGGGCCAAAACCAAATGTGGGCAGCGCAGTATTTGCGGATGGAAAATCCGAACCGCTTTGTCACTTCAGGAGGTTTGGGGACAATGGGCTTTGGACTTCCTGCGGCGATCGGTGTGAAGTCGGCGCATCCCGAAGCGATGGTTATCTGCGTTTGCGGAGACGGTGGTTTCCACATGACCAGCGGCGAAATGGCGACGGCGATGTCCGCGGAGTTGCCCGTGAAGGTTCTGATCCTTAACAACGGCGTGCTCGGGATGGTGCATCAATGGAACAAGCTGACCTACCAGAATGCGAATACGCAGCACACCAAGAAGGCTCAGCCGGATTTCGTGAAATTGGCCTTAGCCTATGGCTGGGAGGCTTCGAGCTGCGCGGACCCTCAAAAGGTCGAAAAGGAGCTTCGTGCATTGATCGAGTCCCCAAACGCGCGCTTGTTGAATGTCATGGTCGCCCGCGAAGAAAGCGTGATGCCGATGATCCCCGCAGGGAAGCCGCACAACGAGATGATGTTCGCGCTTCCAAAAACGTAGAGCGGCTCTGGATCAATCAGGCTGAGGGCAGGGGGAGATTGTTTCGCTGGGGCGGGCAACGGTCTTTATAGAATGTTCGATGCCCTGAGCGACAAGAGATTGGCATGCGGCGGCCAGATCTTTACGGTTGGAATAATCCTGCGGCGCGATAGTTCTGTGGAAGACGACGTCGACGACGAATGAGCTGTTCTGAAAAACGTTCCAAAGATGCGGGACCATCGTCATATCGCCATACCAGGCATATTGGGCACGATCCTCGCGCAGCATCGGAAAACCGTCGAATTCGGTGCAGGTGATCGAAACAGGCTGCACCAAAATCGGCCCGGCGGCATCTTCGACGATGGCAAACAGGCTGCTTTTGAACGGAAGCACTTCCAGACCATCCGACGATGTACCTTCAGGAAACAGAACGAGGTTGCGGCGCTTGGCCAGATATTCTTGCAACTGTTGGCTCTGCTCGGCGACGCGCGTGGCGCGGCGTTCGATGAATACAGTGTTCTGGATTTTCGCCAAAAAGCCGAACAGCGGCCACCGGGCGACCTCGGCTTTCGCGACGAATCCTGTGGGCAGGAGCGATCCGAGAACCGGGATGTCGAGATACGAAGTGTGGTTCGAAACGAATAAAACCCCGCCCGCGGACGATGCCGTTCCATGAACCCGCACCCTGATGCCGGTCAGCAGGAGAACAATGCGGTGGAAAAAGCGCGGAATTTTGAAAGGGTCTTCAGGTTTGCAGCGCTTGTAGATCAACGCCACAGGAATAAGAAGCGCTATGACAAGAAGAAAAGCCGTCGTCCTGAGAATGCCGTTTAAGATCGCGGCGATATTTTCTACTGTTTTCATCGTTCAGGACACTGACAGAAAGGCTTACTCGACCGGAAGCGCGATTCCGCTCTCGCTCAAGTTATAGTGCTTTTTATAGCGGCGAGTCATAAGATCGGTTTTCACGACAATGCAGATATCCGTCGTGTTGAACTGATAGTCGATGACCGCGCCGTCTCCGACAAAGCCGCCGACGCGGACATAGCCCTTGATAAGAGGCGGAAGGCTATTGTTGCCGCCGCGCGGATCAAGCTTCAGCTCCTCGAACGCCGCATTGGGATCGAAGGCTTCGCGGGGCAGAAGCTTCATGTCGATATAGCGTTCAGGCACGGCCCTCGCGCGCAATGCGGGCGGGGCCAAATGGTGGTGATAAAGATATGACAGCGGAATTTTGAGAGCCTGGGGAT
>JAQVZU010000093.1 GCA_028708035.1 Alphaproteobacteria bacterium | reverse complement strand
GGGTGCAGTATAGAGCGCTAATGGCTTTTCCTCGTTTTTGGGGCCTTTGTTATCCACGATTCTGTCATCGATTAATGACAGGTCTATCATGGCGAAGGTTTACTGAAACGACCGGAGAGCTTCATCGCTCAGGCCGCCTTCGATATAAACGCCCTCGGGAAAGGCAAAGTGGATCGGGATTGGCGTGTTGCTAACCCCTACCCTTACCGGCACACGATGGTTCTCCATAATCGCGGCAAGCATTTCCTCATAATAGCCGCCGAAAATGTCTGGCCTCGTCAGCGTTGTTCCATAGGAGCCCTCTTGAGACACAAATCCGTAGGACAGCTTGGGGTCAATCTCGTGGCGGCGAAGGTCCTTTTGGCGGACTTTGACCGACACGAACGGATAGCAGGCCGAGACCATATCTGGAATCCTTCTGCCCGCTGCGAAGTCCGCAAATTTGTCACGCAAATATGACGTGTTCGTCTCATAGATCCTTTTCAGGTGGGCAACCGCTCTTTGGGGGTCGTCGAAGATTTTTACCTCCTCGCCCGCAGCGTATGCGTATTTTGCCATCCGGATTTCCTTGGTAAGGACGTTTTAGATGGTTATAGCCGTTCACAATAATTTACATAATAAAAAAGAAAATGGGATTTTGCCTGCGCGGAGATGACGGAGGTTCTTTGAACAAATTATGTGCTCTAAAAAAATCGAGAACGGGTGGACTCTTATGCTCGCTATCGCGAGCGATAGATTCCCGCGTTCGCGAAAATGACGGAGGTTCTTTGAACAAATTAGGTTCTAATAATTTTCGCGTTTCATCAAAGCGCTAAGACGACAAAAGCCGTATTTTTGCCCTAAAGTCGAGAAATACTGTGTCTGAGAATGGAGATTCTTGTTCTCCGCAACGGAATGATAGCCTTTTTCCTTTAGCAGGCAGCCATGCAAAAATGTCGTTTTCTTTTTTTGGCTCTCTGGATTCTATTAGCGCTGGGCTGCGTTCGGCCTGCTTTTGCGCACGATCATGGGCCCGGGCCGGGAAGGCCCTGGGGCGGCGATATTCACAGGTTCCATGAACGCGACTTCGGTAGGTGGCGCGGTGGAAGGTGGCATCATGGACGCCACGGAGGCCGTTTGGGATGGTGGTGGATTGTGGGGCCTAGCTGGTATTTCTATCCTGCGCCGGTTTATCCTTTTCCGGACCCTTATACGCCTCCGACTGTCGTGGTTCAGACAGTTCCGGCAAGCGGCCCGCACTATTGGTACTGCACTAATCCGCAAGGGTATTATCCTTATGTGCCTCTCTGCTACGACGCATGGCGGCGCGTTGAAGCAGCGCCATCGACGACTACGATCATTGAAACAACGACGCCTCAGACGGTGGTGCAGGCTCCCATGGTTCCTGCCGAACCCGCGGTTCCGGCAGCGCCCGCGACGCCGGATCAGGGGGATTATCAGAAACTTAATGCCTACTCCGCCGAACTGGCGGCTATCAGCGCAAGCGACAAAGACGCTCCATATAAGCTAAGAAAATTAGCGGAGAGAGTTGAGACTTTTCGCAAGTCTCTGCTTAAGCGGGACTATAACGCCATGAACATTCTGCGCGACACTGAAGACTTGAAGGATCGGATCGCCGAGCAACGCGAAAACGTCCGCAAGGCTCAGAGAAACTGACGCGCTGCGTTGCTTCATGTTCCTTGCGGGTGTATTCCTTCCTCAAGATTCTTTTCCACGGGAAAGCCAATGCGCATACGTACAATCCTGATTATCGCGGGCGTTTTGGTCGCGGCCGCCGCCGGGTGGCGGGTCACGCACCCCGTCAACAACAAGCCCGCGGAAGAGCAGGCCGGGCGAAACGGAGCGGTGCCTGTCGGCATCGCGGTCGCGCAGAAGGGCGATATCGACGTTATCCTCAGCGCGCTGGGTACTGTGACGCCGCTTTCGGAAGTGACGATCCGCACGCAAATCAGCGGCCAATTGACTGGCATCGGGTTTCAGGAAGGGCAAATCGTTCATGAGAACGATTTTTTGGCACAGATTGATCCGAGGCCCTATGAGAACGCGCTCGCTCAGGCGCAAGGGCAACTGGCGAAAGATCAGGCGCTTCTTAAGGACTCAGAGGTTGTTTTTGGAAGATATCAGAAGCTTTTTAAGCAGGATTCAATCGCGCGGCAACAGCTCGATACGCAAGAATCTCTTGTTCAGCAGCATCGCGGAGAGGTGCAATCCGATCAGGCGCAGGTCGAAGCCGCGAAGCTCAATCTTCAATATTGCCACATCACGGCTCCATTTGCCGGGCGCGTCGGCCTGAGGCAGGTCGACGCAGGAAATTATGTCCAGACCAGCGCCGCGATTGTGACGCTCGCGCAGACGCAGCCGATTACCGTTTTGTTCACGCTGCCCGAGGATAACGTTCCGGAGTTGGTTAAAAGAATGCAGAACGGCGCGCCCATTGAAGTCACTGCTTTTGACAGAAATCAGGCCGCTAAGCTCGCATCAGGCAAAGTTTCGTCGATGGACAACAAGATCGACTCGGCGACTGGGACAGTCAAGCTTCGGGCGCAGTTCGATAACGAAGAAGCCATTTTGTTCCCGAACCAGTTCGTCAATGTGAAGGTTTTGCTGAATACGTTACACGATGTGACGACTATTCCGCTGACAGGGGTGCAGCGCGGGGTTCCGGGGACTTTTGTTTATCTTGTCATGCCCGAGAACACCGTTACCGTCCGGCCCGTTAAGTTGGGAGCCGATGATGGGACCAAGGTCGCCGTGACTGAGGGACTCGCGCCTGACGATAAAATCGTCGTGGACGGTGCGGATAAATTGCGGGAAGGAGCGAAAGTTTCGCTTCCATCCGAGCAAAGCGGCGCCGAGACATCCGGGGATTCTCAAAGAAAATCAGATACGTCTCAAGAATGAAGAGTTGGAAAAGAAGCGAAAAAGAAAGGGAGCTCCGCGAGAACAGATCTAACCTTTATGCGCCTTTTCTGCGGCGCTCCCCCTCCCCTAACCCCTCCCGCGAGGGGAGGGGAAAACAACCGCGAATCCAATTCTGAAGTACAAGAGGTATAGGTGAATCCGTCACGTCCTTTTATTTTGAGGCCCATCGCGACCTCGCTGCTTATGGTTGCGATTTTGCTTGCGGGCTTGGTGGCTTTCCGCTTTTTGCCGCTGTCCGCTCTGCCGCAAGTCGATTATCCGACCATTCAGGTTCAGACATTCTATCCCGGAGCCAGCCCCGAGGTGATGACCGCCTCCATTACCGCGCCGCTCGAAAGGCAGTTTGGGCAGATGCCGGGACTTTTGCAGATGTCCTCGACCAGCTCGACGGGGGCATCGATTATCACACTTCAGTTTACGCTCGATCTCAATCTCGATATCGCGGAACAGCAGGTTCAGGCGGCGATCAACGCCGCGAGCAATCTGTTGCCTTCTGACCTGCCTGCTCCGCCCATTTACGCGAAAATCAATCCGGCAGATGCGCCGATATTGACCCTTGCGGTTACCTCCAAGACACTGCCCCTGACGCGGGTTGAGGACGTTGCGGACACGCGGTTGGCGCAGAAGATTTCGCAACTTCCGGGGGTTGGCCTTGTAAGCATCAGCGGCGGGCAGCGGCCTGCCGTGCGCGTTCAGGCGAATATCGAAGCGCTGGCGTCCTATGGACTTAACATCGACGATCTTCGGTCCACGATTACCAATGCGAACGTCAATATTCCGAAAGGAAGTTTCGACGGACCTCAAAGGAACTACTCTGTCAATGCCAACGACCAGCTTAAAAGCAGTTCGGAATACAAGGATCTCGTGATCGCCTACCGGGATGGCGCTCCGGTGCGGCTGCGCGACGTCGCTGAAGTGGTCGATAGCGCCGAGAACGTGAAGCTGGGGGCGTGGATGAATACGACGCCTTCCGTCATTCTCAACATTCGGCGGCAACCGGGAGCGAATGTCATCGCCGTCGTGGACAACATCAAGTCCATGCTGCCCGAGATGAAATCGGCGCTGCCGAGCGCCGTGGATGTTTCAGTTTTGACCGACCGGACGACGACGATCCGGGCTTCGGTGCACGATGTCGAGTTCGAGTTGATTCTCTCGGTTGCGCTTGTCGTGGCCGTGATCTTCGTATTTCTGCGCAATTTGCCCGCAACAGTCATCCCGAGCCTCTCGGTGCCTTTGTCGCTGATTGGGGCCTTCGTGATCATGTATCTTGCGGGATACAGCCTCAACAATCTTTCGCTGATGGCGCTGACCATCGCGACGGGTTTCGTCGTCGATGACGCCATCGTCATGATCGAGAATATCTCGCGCTATATCGAACAGGGCGAGACGCCGATGAAGGCGGCGCTCAAAGGCTCTCAGCAGATCGGATTCACCATCATTTCTTTGACGGTTTCGCTGATCGCGGTGCTGATCCCCCTGCTCTTTATGAGCGATGTGGTAGGAAGGCTGTTCCGTGAATTCGCCATTACGCTCGCGGTGACGATTCTGTTTTCGGCGGTTGTGTCGCTGACGCTCGTGCCGATGATGTGCGCCAAGATTCTTAAGCATCGCAGGCCCGAGGAAGAAAGCCGGTTCAGCCGCTGGTTTCAGAAATGGTTTGATGGCGTGATCGCGGCTTACGGACGGACGCTCACCATCGTGCTTCGGCACGCGGGAACGACGCTGCTTGTCGCCATAGGCACGCTCGCGCTGACGGTGGTTCTTTATTTTGTCATTCCGAAAGGGTTTTTCCCGGTGCAGGATACTGGGCTTATTCAAGGGATCTCAGAGGCTCCGGCAACGGTTTCCTATGCCGCGATGGCCGAGAGGCAACAGGCTTTGGCGGCGGCTCTTTTGAAGAATCCCAATGTTGAGAGCCTTTCATCGTTTATCGGCGTGGACGGGACAAACGCGTCGCTCAACACCGGAAGGTTTTTGATAAGCCTAAAGCCGCATTCGGCCCGCCACTCAAACGCAAGCGAAATTATCAGGGCGCTGCAAAAAGACATAGCGGACGTTCAAGGCATCAAGCTTTATATGCAGCCGGTCCAGGACCTGACCATCGATACCAACGTCAGCAGAACGCAATACCAATTTATCTTGCAGGACGCCGATCCGGACGAGCTGGAGGCATGGCTGCCAAAGCTTCTCGGCAAGCTTCAGACGTTGCCTCAGCTTGAGGATGTGGCGAGCGACGCGCAAGAGAAAGGGCTTTCGTATTATATCGAGGTGGACCGCGACGCGGCGGCGCGGTTCGGCATTACGCTCGCGACGGTAGACAACGCCCTGTACGATGCGTTTGGGCAACGTATTATCTCGACCATTTTCACGCAGTCCAATCAGTATCGCGTTATCCTTGAAGCCAATCCGGACATGCCGTCGCTAGAGTCCGTTCATCTGCCCTCTTCGAGCGGCGGGCAAGTGCCGCTCGCGAGCATCGCGACAATCTCTGAGAAACCAGCGCCGCTTCAAATAGGCCATTTGGGGCAATTTCCATCGGCTCTGGTGTCGTTTAATCTCGCGCCGGGGGCATCGCTGGGGAGCGCCGTGGACGCTATCGAGCGCGCGGAAACCGAGATCGGGCTTCCCTCAAGCATTTCAACCAGCTTTCAGGGCGCGGCGCTTGCTTTCAGAGCGTCGCTTGGGAACGAGCTTTTGCTGATCCTTGCCGCGATCGTGACGATGTATATTGTGCTGGGCGTTTTGTATGAAAGCTACATCCATCCCGTTACGATCCTTTCGACGCTGCCTTCGGCGGGGGTGGGCGCGCTGCTCGCGTTGATTCTTGCGGGGGATGATCTGGGCGTTATCGGGATCATCGGCATCATTCTCTTGATCGGCATCGTCAAAAAGAACGCCATCATGATGATCGATTTCGCGCTCGACGCCGAGCGAAGGGAAGGGAAAAAACCGCGCGAGGCCATTTATCAGGCTTGCCTGCTGCGGTTCAGGCCCATCTTGATGACGACGCTTGCGGCTCTCCTTGGCGCATTGCCACTGATGCTTGGAACGGGCGTCGGGTCTGAACTGAGGCATCCGCTGGGCGTCAGCATCGTGGGCGGATTGATCGTCAGCCAGTTGTTGACGCTCTATACCACGCCCGTGATTTATCTCGCGTTTGATAAGCTGTCGCGGCGGTTCGGGTTCGACCCAAGCGGGGTTGACCACCAGCCCAAGGGAACCGCCGGATGAACATTTCGGCTCCTTTTATTGCGCGGCCCGTAGGCACTGTTCTTCTGACGCTTGGCGTAGCCTTGGCGGGGATCGTGGCGTTTTTCATGCTGCCGGTGTCGCCGTTGCCGCAAGTCGATTTTCCGACAGTCATGGTTATGGCGCAATTGCCCGGCGCAAGCCCCGAGACGACGGCAACCAGTGTCGCCACGCCTCTTGAGCGGCATCTGGGGCAGATCGCGGACGTGTCTGAGATGACCTCGTCGAGCAGTCTTGGATTCAGCCGTATTACGCTTCAGTTTGGGCTTAATCGCAACATCGATGGCGCAGCTCGCGACGTTCAGGCGGCGATCAACGCGGCGCGAGCGGACCTGCCGTTTGGGCTGCGCAGCAATCCGACATATCGCAAGGTCAATCCGGCCGATGCGCCAATCATGATTATGGCGTTGACCTCCGACGTGCTTACAAAAGGCCAGATTTACGATGCCGCCTCAACTGTTTTGCAGCAGAAGCTTTCGCAAGTCGAAGGGGTCGGGCAAGTGACCTTAGGCGGGGCCTCTTTACCGGCGGTCAGGGTCGAGCTTAATCCCCATGCGCTTTTCAAATACGGCATCGGCCTTGAAGACGTGAGAGCCGCTTTGGCGTCAACAAACGCCAATAGCCCCAAAGGAGCATTCGAAGTCGGGGAAAAGCGGTTCCAGATTTATACTAATGACAAAGCCAGCCATGCCGAAGAGTATAAGCCTTTAATCATCGCGTGGCGCAACGGGTCTCCGGTGCGCCTTCAAGACGTAGCCGAGGTTGTGGACTCGGTCGAAGATTTACGAAACGAAGGGCTTTTTAACGGAAAGCCCGCCATTCCCGTGATTCTTTCACGCCAGCCGGGCGCGAACATCATCGAAACGGTCGACAGGGTCAAGGCAATGCTGCCCTCGCTCAGGGCTTCCATTCCGCCAACAGTCGAGACGACCGTTGTGGTTGACCGGACAACGACCATAAGGGCATCGCTCAGGGATGTGGAACAAACACTCGTGATTTCCATCTTTCTGGTTATCGGAGTCGTTTTCCTTTTTTTGCGAAACGCGCGCGCAGCGTTGATTCCGTCAGTGGCGGTGCCCGTGTCGCTCGTCGGCACATTCGGGATTATGTATCTGCTGGGCTACAGCCTTAACAATCTTTCGCTGATGGCCTTGATCGTGAGCGCCGGTTTTGTCGTGGACGACGCCATTGTCGTGCTGGAAAACGTCTCCCGACATAGAGAGGCGGGAATGCCCCGGCGGC
>JAQVZU010000017.1 GCA_028708035.1 Alphaproteobacteria bacterium | reverse complement strand
GAGCGTTAAAAGAACGCGGATTTACGGGCGCAACTGCATCGAATAAAGAAGATATGAACAGACTTATCCACAAGAGTGGGGGATAACAGAGGACTCTGAAGGCCGGTCAAAAGGATGGAGATTTTAACGAATAGAGATCAGGACGATACGCCCGCGATGACGAAATTCGACGCAGGCGCGGTCCTGCTCAAAGAGAAGATCAAGACGCTCCCGAACCAGCCCGGAGTCTACCGGATGCTGGGTGCGGATGGAGCGCCTATTTACGTCGGCAAGGCCAAGAGCCTGAAGAAAAGGGTGGTCGCCTACACGCAGCGCGAACGCCTCCCGGTGCGGCTGCAACGCATGGTGTCGCTTGTCAAAAACCTCGAAGTCACGATCACGCGCACCGAAGCCGAAGCGCTTCTGCTAGAGGCCAGCTACATCCAGCGTTTTCTTCCGCCGTTCAACATCCTGCTTCGTGACGACAAAAGCTATCCCTATATCTTCATTTCGGGAGACCACGATTTTCCCCTGATCATGAAGCACAGGGGAGCCAAAAGACGCAAAGGTTCCTACTTCGGCCCATTCGCCTCGGGGGCCGCTGTTGCCGAAACCCTGACGGTGCTGCAACGCGGCTTCCAGTTGCGCAACTGCACGGATACGTTTTTCGCCAACCGCTCGCGGCCATGCCTGCAATACCACATCAAGCGCTGCACGGCCCCATGCGTTGGCAAGATTGGCAAGGAAGAATACGCCCAGCAAGTCGTTGACGCGATTGATTTTCTCAAGGGCCGGAACGGAAGCATACAGAAAAAGCTTGCCGAGAAAATGCAGGCCGCAAGCGACCGAATGGAATACGAAACTGCGGCGATCCTGCGAGACCGCATCAAAATCCTGACCGGCATCCAGTCGCGCCAGATCATCCACGCCTCGGGCCTTAACGATGCGGATGTCATCGCCCTGCACCGCGAGGGCGGAAAAACGGCGGTGCAGGTGTTTTTCTTCCGTCAGGGCCGGAACTACGGCGCGCGCCTGTTCTTTCCCCAGCACGGTAGGGACGAAAAGGAAAGCGACGTTCTTGCGGCATTCATCGCACAGTTCTACGCCGATAAGCCCGCGCCTGCGTTGCTTCTGGTTGATCCCCTGCCGGAAAACGGCGCGTTGCTGGCCGAAGCGCTTTCGACCAAAGCCGGGCATGCGGTCCGCATCGTCGCGCCGCAGGCCGGAGACAAAAAGCGCATCGTCGAGATGGCGAGGAAAAACGCTGAAGAATCCCTAGCGCGCGCTCTGGCCGAAACAAAGGAGCAAGCGCGCCTTCTCAAGCGCATTGCCGAAATTTTCGGCCTCTCCCATCCGCCGAGGCGCATTGAGGTTTATGATAACTCGCATACCTCGGGCACGTATGCCGTCGGTGCGATGATCGCGGCGGGCGAGGAAGGGTTTCTCAAAAAAACCTATCGCAAATTCAACATCCGCGAAGCCTCCACCGACGACGACTTCGCGATGATGAAGGAAGTTCTCTCGCGCCGTTTTAAGCGCCTGCGCGAGGAAGACCCCGAGCGGACCTCCGGCTTGTGGCCCGATCTCCTGTTGATTGACGGCGGAGCCGGACAGGTGGGGAAGGTATCCGCTGTGCTCCAGGAAATGAGCATTGCAGACATAGCTCTCGTCGGCATCGCCAAGGGCCCTGATCGCAACGCAGGCCGCGAACGCTTCTTTATGGTTAACAAAGAGCCCTTCAGCCTTCCGCCCGGAGACCCGGCACTCTATTATCTTGAGCGTCTGCGCGATGAAGCGCATCGCTTTGCAATCGGCACGCACCGCGCGCGACGCGCGAAGGCCATCGGCCAATCGCGGCTCGACGAGGTTCCGGGGATCGGCGCGAAGCGCAAAAAAGCGCTTTTGCACCACATGGGATCGTCAAAAGCGGTAGAAGAGGCTTCCGTTGAGGATCTCATGCGGGTCGAAGGCATAAATCGTCGCACTGCACAAAAAATCTGGGAGTTTTTCCGGAGGTAACACCTCGGAAAATTTTGTGTTTTTCTTCTGTAAGGGCATCGAAACCGTATTGTCACGAATCGGGAATCAGTCAATGCTCCATCCCGATATTTTCTTCCTCATATTGTGACCAAAGCCATGTCAACTATACTCCCATTGGAAATCACAAAAGAAATTCCGAAGCGCGCATTTGGACGAAGCCTTTCGGACTTTCGGCAAGAAGACGCAACGCCGAACGGCCTTTTGCCCGCCGAAGAGAAGCTTCTTGTGGCGGCTGGCAGAGGCGAGCCGTGTCAGATCGACAGCGAATGCCCCGCGCGCCAAACGCCTGCCAACTCCGTTCGCGGCGAGTTCGTCCGTTTCCTCCTCTTGGGCGGAGACGGCAGCGCTCCTGTTCATGAAAACGGCGTCATGCTTCTCGGGGCTTACATCGATGGCAGCATTGACTTGCACAATGTCGAAGATGTCGCGGCGTTTTCCTTGATTGCCTGTGACATTGAAGGCGATGTCGTAGGATTGGATGCAACTCTGAAAAGCGTTTGTCTGACAGGCACGCATGTCAATGGCGTCGTGTGCGACCGCGCGCGGATTTCCGGCTCTGTGTTTCTCGACGGCGGCTTCGTGGCAAAAGAGCCTGTGCGGTTTCAGGGAGCGCGGGTGTCGGGCTCTCTGTACTGCAACGGAGGGACCTTCCACGGGAAAGCGGCATCGGGCGTGTGCGACAAGGGTGCCGAAGACGCTCTTAGCATTGAAGGCGCGGAGATTGGCGCGCTGATATTGGGGGGCCCGGCATGCGCCGGGAAGATGGCGGTCGAAGGGTGTTTGAACTTTCAGAACGCCTGCGTAGCGTCGTTTGCCGACGATCCCGCCTCATGGCCGCGCGAAAGCCAGCTCGTCGCCAATGTTATCAAGCTTGATGGTTTTATCTATAACCGCTTTGTCGGCGAAGCGCCGCTTGACACTGGCACGCGCATCAAATGGCTGAAGCGCCAGCCCAAAGGCCATCTGTACGAAGACTTCCGGCCTCAACCGTTCGAACAGCTCGAAAAAGTTCTGCACGTTATGGGCCGCAGGGCCGAGGCCCGCGATATCTGTTTTCTTAAGGATCGGTATTACATTCGCAGCCGTTACATCGGCGTGCGCGACAATGCGGAGACGAATGCGCTTTATCGCTTTTTGGGGTTTCTGTGGTGGCGCGTTGTCCTGCGCGGGGGTCTTGAGGCGGCAAGCTTTGGCTTCCGTAAGCTCCATGTCCTGACTGCGCTCGTGGTGGCCCTTGTGATCGGCTCGGGGTTTGTGTATCGGAGCGCGGCGGAGCAGGGGCTTTTTGCCCCCACGGACGCCACTATTCTTTTTGATCCCGAGCTTCGCGCCTCGTGCGTCCCGAATTGCGCGGAAGTCGCGAAGAGCTGCTCGGGTCCTTCCAAGGCGCCGTCCGCAAAGCTTGAACCCGACGCCAATGCGGTTCTCGTCGCGCGGTCGATGTGGATCGGTCACAACAAGCAGAAATTCTGGCCTTCGTTCCAGTATCTCACCTATGCGCCTCGCGCGACCGCGTGCGCCGAAACCTGTAAGGCCAATTGGATCGGCGATACATGCAACCTCAAGAGGTTTGCCCCTGAATACCCATCCTTCTCGCCGTTTGTTTATGCGGTGGATGTGATTCTGCCCCCCGGCGTCGGTTTGAAACAGGCGTCGTCGTGGCGCGTTGTCGAGAGCCCCGATTCTGGAAAGGGCGGCACGTTTATACAGGCCCTAGCTTGGACCGAAGCGCTTATTTTCTGGTTCTGGGCGCTGAGCGCCTTAGGAGTTCTCCGAAACACGCTCAAGCGCGACTAAAGCGCGTTTGGTTGCGGCGCTCATCCTGTCTTCCGGCACCGCTCTTTTCCGCCGAGGATGCGCCGCGCTTGCTCGGCCATGTAGCGCTCCTCGTTGGTCGGGATGACCAGCATGCGGGGGATGTTCATGAAGGAAAGATACTTCATGACGGACTCACGCACAGGTGCGGCGTTTTCTCCAATGCCGCCCGTGAAGACGAGCGCGTCGATGCCGCCAAGAGAAACTGCCATTGAGGCGATGTTCTTCGCGATGTATGTGCAGAAATAATCCAGCGCGTACTTGGCTCTTGGATTGTCGCTTTCGAGAAGGGTCTTGACGTCGTTGCTAACCCCCGACATGCCTTTAAGTCCTGATCTGTGGTAGAATATTTGTTCTACCTCGTCGGGAGTCATGCCGAGTTCACGGATGATGTAGAACACGGCGCCGGGATCGATCGACCCCGTCCGCGTTCCCATTGGCAAGCCGTCCAAAACGGTCATGCCCATCGTGGTGTCGATGCCTTGGCCGTTCTTGATCGCGCAAAGGCTCGATCCATTGCCGAGATGCGCCACCACGACCTTGCCTCTGGCGATATCAGGATATTCGCGCTTGAGCGTCTGCGCGATGAACGCATACGAAAGGCCATGGAAGCCATAGCGCCGCACCCCCTTGTCGGTGATCTCTTGGGGCACCGCATAATTGGTGAACTTCTCCTCATGGTGCGCATGGAAGGCCGTATCGAAACACGCTATCTGCGGCACGAGCGGCAAAATACGCGTGATGACGCCGACTCCGGCAAGATGATGCGGTTGATGCAGCAGCGCGAGAGGAATAAGCTTTTTGAGCCTGTGGAAAACGTTAGAGTCGATCAGCGTCGGTTCGAAAAACTCCAGCCCGCCGTGAACGAAGCGATGGGCCACGCCGATGATCTTCCAGTTTGCGTTAAGGCTTTCGACCCAGTCCAGAATGCGGCGCACTGCCGCTTTCTGGGTTTCGCCGGGCGGAAGCGCCACTTTGATCTTCGACTCCGTCCCGTCGCGCGCGGCGGCAAGCACAGGATTTGTCCCGATGCCCGTCACGCTGCCGGTCGCAAGGCGAGGCAGCGCATCGGAACATTCGAAGAGTTGAAACTTGACGCTGGACGAACCAGCGTTGAGGATCAAAAGGGTATCGGTCATCTCATGCGGCCTTCTTTGCGCGCTTGAACGACGAGGACGGCGATGGCGCAGGAAAGCAGGCGCGAACGCAGATTGTCGGCGCGGCTGGTCAGGATAATCGGAACTTTCGCTCCCATGATGATGCCCGCCGCGTCGGCCTTGTTGATGAAGCTGAGCTGCTTCGCCATCATGTTGCCCGCTTCGATTTCCGGCGCGAGCAGAATGTCGGCGTCGCCCGCGACTTCTGATGTGATCTTCTTCTGCGCGGCGGCATCCTTGCTGATGGCGTTGTCGAACGCCAGAGGCCCGTCCATCAGGCATCCCTTAATTTGCCCGCGATCGACCATCTTGCACAAAGCCGCGGCGTCAAGCGTCGCAGGCATCTTGGGGTTGACCACTTCGACGGCGGCAAGAACGGCGACCTTCGGGAGCCTCGTCTCTTCGGTCAAGACTTTCCACACGTCACAGGCGTTGCGGCAAATGTCGGCTTTGGTAATCAGGTCGGGCGCGATGTTTACGACGCCGTCAGTGATAATCAGCCACTTATGATACCCTGCCGTGTCCATGATGTACGACTGCGACAGCCGACGTCCGGTGCGCAGCCCTGAAGTCGAAGAGACAACAGGCGACAACACTTCGTCTGTGTGCAGTGAGCCTTTCATAATGACATCGACCTTGCCCGCAGCAGCGTATTCGACGGCTTTTTGGGCTGAGTCGTGTTCGTTTTTCGTATCGACGATTTCCCATCCCGAAACATCGATCTTGTTTTCGGCGGCCACTTTCTTGATGGTGGCTTCCATACCGAAAAGAATGGGCTTCATGAGGTTTTCGGCAACGGCGTCGGCAACGGCTTGGAGCGTCGTCTGGTCGATGGCGTGCACCACGGCGGTCGTGACGGGCGGCAAATTCGCGCAACGTTTCAAGATAGCGTGATAGCGCTCATGCGAATGGACTTGGATTTCAGGGGGTTCGTCAGGGGCGAAAGCGGGAGAGTTAGACATGGAAGCAATGCCTTTTCTATTGGTAGGGAGAAATATCATTAAAGTATTTGGTTAACAAAAACCAGCTAATAAAGACTTAAGATTCAAACGGATGTTTCGCGCACAAAAAATTTTTCGACGAGAGCCTTCGTTGCGCGACCGCGGTGGCTGAGCCTGTTCTTCTGGTCCTCTGGCATTTCGGCAAAGGTCTGCGTGTATCCCTCAGGGACAAAAACCGGATCGTATCCATGTCCGTGTATGCCGCGAGCCTGCTCCACAATAGTTCCGTCGATCCGGCCTTCGAGGGTTTCGCAATGCCCATCAGGCCAGCACAGCGCGAGCACGCATATAAAATAGGCCGTTCGATCCGGAGAATTGCCGAGTTCCTTTTGAATGCGCGCCATCGCCTTGTCGATTCCGTCCACGGCCCAGCGTGCGGAGAAGATTCCGGGTTGACCTCCAAGAGCGTTGATGCAAAGTCCGCTGTCGTCGGCCAGTGCAACGCTGCCACTGGCTGTCGCGACGGCTTTAGCTTTAAGTAGGGCATTTTCGGAGAACGTGGTTCCTGTTTCCTCGGGCGAGGGGAGGCCGAGTTGTCCTGCCGAGACGACCTCTTTGACATAAGGCTGCAAAAGCGCTGCGAATTCGCGCAGCTTCCCTGCATTATGCGTGGCGATGACAAGGCGATCCGGAACAGGACGAGGCATTTCGAACCTATGCCAGCCCTTTCTTTCCCATGTCGAGGAACTTCTTTCTCCGGTCAGCGATAAGAGCTTTCCGGTCGAGGTTCGAAAGCGATTCAAGCGCCTTTTCGAGAGCATCGCCGACATTTTCCATCGTTTTTTTCGGATTGCGTTGCGCGCCGCCGATAGGCTCCGGAACGATGGTGTCGATAATTCCGAGTTGCAGCAGATCTTGCGCGGTGATCCTTAATGCCGCAGCTGCTTCCGCCGCGTTTGAAGAATCGCGCCAAAGGATCGACGCGCACCCCTCGGGCGAAATGACCGAATAAATCGCGTGCTCAAGCATCAGCACGATGTTGCTCGCCGCCAAGGCAATCGCGCCGCCCGAGCCGCCTTCGCCGATGATGCACGAAACGAAGGGCACGCCGACGCGCAGGCAGGTCTCGATGGAGCGGGCTATGGCTTCGGCTTGTCCGCGCGCTTCGGCTTCCACGCCCGGAAACGCGCCTGCGGTATCCACAAAGGTAATGATCGGAAGGCCAAAGTGATCGGCGAGGTTCATAAGGCGCTGCGCTTTGCGGTAGCCCTCGGGTTTGGCCATGCCGAAGTTATGCTTGATGCGGCTTTCGGTATCGAAGCCGCGCTCTTGCCCGATTATTACGCACGATTGCCCACGAAAGCGCCCTAAACCTCCTATTACGGCCAAGTCCTCGCCGAACAGACGGTCGCCTGCCAGAGGCACGAAATCTTCAATCAGCGACTTTATATAGTCCAAGCAGTGGGGACGGTCCGCGTGCCGCGCGACCTGGACTTTTTGCGCGGGCGTGAGCTTGTCATAAAGAGCGCGCAGTTGCTTGTCGACCTTGTCCTGAAGCTTGGCAATTTCATTGCCGATATTGACATGGCCGCCGTCGGACAAGTGCCGCAGCTCCTCGATTTTGGTCTCAAGTTCGGCTACCGACTTTTCGAAGTCTAATGACTGCATTCTCTTGTGAGTTCTGTTTCAACGCCTCCTTGGCCTATCACGAGAAAGAAGCGGAGGCAAATTTTAGGTTGTTGACGGCTCTTTTAACGAAGGAAACTGATTAACGGAAGAAAAATTGATTGAGCGGGCAGGGGGGAGTGGATACGCTGCTTCTCAATGAAAAAATTCGTTCAGGAACGTCCCAAACTGCCGATCCCCCCTCAGGCGGGGAGGATTTTGTTGCACAGTTGTTGCGCGCCATGCTCGGGAGGAGTTATTGAAACTTTATACGAGATGGGGGCAGATTTTTCGATCTACTTTTACAACCCAAACGTTTATCCGCGCGACGAGTATGAAAGGCGTAAGGAGCACAACGCCAATTTTGCGGTCAAGGTGGGGATTCCATTTATCGAAGCGGATTACGATCCGGACGATTGGTTTGCGCGTGTGAAAGGGCTGGAAAATGAGCCTGAGCGCGGCAAGCGCTGTACGCAATGTTTTTTGATGCGGCTTGAAAGATCCGCTTTGTATGCTCATGAACATGGCTTTCCAGTGCTGACATCGTGTTTTGGCATATCCCGTTGGAAAAATATGCGGCAGGTTAATGATTGCGGCCACCTCGCGGCGTCCAGATATTGCAATGTGACCTATTGGGATTACGATTGGCGCAAAAGCGGAGGCGTCGTTCGTATGCAGGAGGTGGCGGACCGCGAGGGGTTCTATCGGCAGCGCTACTGCGGGTGCGCGTATTCGCTGCGGGAGTTCCTGAAACGGGAGGCCGCCGAACGAAACGGCTGACCCGTTTATCCCGGCGTTCCGCGTCGTTTCAAATAACTTTTTCCCGTTTTCCGGGAAAATTTAACGGTTTGCAAAGGATTAATTCTGTAAAATCTTGATCTGAAAATCGCAACGGAATGATGTGGGAGATTTTAATCATGTCGGAAACCACAACTCGTTTCCCTTACGCAAGAATTCTGGTCGTTGACGACAGCGTTCTTGATCGCATGATCATTTCGACGGCGCTGAAGAAGGCGGGCTTCACAAATGTGCAGTTGGCTGACGACGGCTCCATGGCGCTTCAAAAAACGCGGGATTTTAGGCCAGATCTCGTTCTTCTTGACCTTGCCATGCCCAAGCTCGATGGTTTCGGGTATTGCGGGGCGGTAAGGCAAGATCCCGCTTTTCCCCGGATGCCGATTATCGTCCAGTCCATTAGCGAAGACCGGCAGTCGCGGCTCAAGGCGCTGGCGTGCGGGGCGGACGATTTCCTGACGAAGCCTTTGGACATGGCCGAGCTTACATTGCGCATTTGCGTCCATGTCGAGCGTTTCTTTATGCTTCGCGAGATGCTGAATATGTGCACGTATCTCAGGATGGAGCTTGATGTCGTCAAGGGCGTTCAAAGGGACATCAATGTTTCGCAAATACCATTTTCCGACGCCAAGAACCTCGAAAGGCATGTCGAGGTTCTCGAACAACTGGCCCACCTTTCGTCGGATCAGGCTTAGCAATCGGACAAAAAGAAGATTCTGGCGGCTGATTATCGAACGCTTCCAGAATTTTTCGCCACTCCGGATTTGTCCTCATAGGACTGGCCGCGAAATGGCGGGAGATGAACAATCCTCTGAAAATTATAGAGGGATGTGCCCTACTGCTTTCCGTCCGCTGTGCGGGTCTTGAGTTGGTCGCGCATCGTTTGGAGAAGACCGTCGATCTGCCCGCCGTTGTTTTGGATCACAGAGGCGTACTCCTGTTTCTGCGTTATGCTCAGGCTCACGCCCTCGACAATGACGTCGACAACGCCCATTTTCCCGTCCTTCTCGCGAACGCGCCAGTCGATCTGCGTGGGTTGCGATCCGTCGGGGTGCGTAATTTGGCTAATTACCGTCGTGTCAAGTTCCGATTCGGGACGCGTGCCGATGACTTCGAATCCTTCGCCTGTATAAAGAGACATGCGGCTTCCGTATGCCCGAAGCACAAGAGCTTTGAACAGATCCAGGTATTCGGCCTGCTGTTGCGGCGTTGCCATATTCCATGTGCGCCCTATGACAAATCGGCCGATGGTTTTTAGGTCAAAATCCTCGCCGAGGATTTTGGTGAACTCCGCCGAGCGCTTTTCTGAACCCATTTGTTTGTCGGCGACGATTTTGATCGCTTTGTCTCCGAGTTCCTGCACAAATTTCCCTTGGGGAACCTGGATCGCTTTTTCATGCGAGCGCGTTGCGGCGGCTTCTGCTGAATAGGCGGGAAGCGGCGATGCTCCGACGGCAAAAGCTGCGATCAGAATGAGGCTAAGCAAGCGAAACATAAAAAACTCCAAAATGCAAAGAATGAGCACCACAGACGACATGCAGGTGCGAAGGAAGCGAATCGCAATATATATAAATAGGGAACCACTAACAAAAAGAAAATGGATCGCTTCGCGGTAACGTTTCGGCATCGAGATGCCTTAATCCCGACATCATTTGTGGCATTTTTGAGATAGCTTCTGGAAAAGCGAAAACCCAATTCGAAATCTTGCGTAACGCCTAGATTTTGCCACGCTTGTGTGGTCAATTCCGCCGCAACGGCTCGCTTGAGCCTGTCAACTCCATGAAAGGATTTTAAAAATGCGTTCGAAGAATCTCTTGGTTGCTATGGCTTTGGTCGCCGCGCTGGTCGCCGGCCCCGTCTTAGCGCAAGAAGCGGCGGTCGAGGATACTTCTACTGCTACCGCCACCACCGAGACCGCTCCCGCTACCACCGAGACGGCTCCTGCTCCCGTCAAGGCCAAGAAGGCCACGCATAAGAAGGCGAAGAAGCACCACAAGGCTGCGAAGAAGGCCGCCGCTCCTGCGGCTGAGTCGGCTGCTCCGGCTGCCGAAGCGCCTGCCGACGCCGCTGAAATTCCGGCACAATAAGCGTTTTATAGGTAAAAGAAGCCGCCGTGCCGGAGATTTCCGCATGGCGGCTTTTTTTGTTTGAAGCGGAAGGTGTTGCGATTTTATCGGGTAAATGCTAGGTCGTTGGCCCTAAATGTACTCAAACCCCCGTTTTTAACATGCAAGTTGATGCAAATACCGTCCGAAAGGGCCACGTTCTTGACTACAACAACAAGTTGTGGGTCGTTATTAAAAGCGAAATTATGATTCCCGGAAAGGGCAACGCGGTCATTCAGGTCGAAATGCGCGACGTTCGCACGGGCATTAAAACCAACGTGCGCTTCCGCACGCAGGAAACGGTCGAACGCGTTCAGCTTCAGGAACATGAAATGCAGTTCCTGTTCTCGGCGGGCGACGATTACACTTTTATGGATAACACAACGTTCGAGCAATTGGCGATCAGCAAGGAAATCATCGGAGATCCGGTTGTGTTTTTGACCGAAGGCATGGTTTGCAAGGTCATGACTTATGAGGGGCAGGCTCTTTCTGTCGAACTGCCTCAGACCGTTACGCTCGAACTCGTCGAAGCCGATCCTGTCGTCAAAGGGCAAACGGCTTCGTCGTCCTATAAGCCTGCGAAGCTGTCGAACGGCGTGCGCGTTATGGTTCCTCCGTTTATTGAATCTGGCACGCGCGTCGTCGTGAATACGTCGGACGGCTCGTATGTCGAACGCGCGCGTGATTAAGCCATGGCCGTTCGTTCCGCATTATTGAATGTGATGTTCAAGGCCGCCGAAAAGGCGGCCAAGGTTTTGGTACACGATTTCGGCGAAGTCGAAAATCTTCAGGTTTCACGCAAGGGGCCTGCGGATTTTGTTAGTAACGCCGACTTCACCGCTCAGAAAATCATTCGCGAAGAGTTGTCGAAGGCGCGTCCTGATTTTGGCTTCATTATGGAAGAGAAAGACGGCGAAGCTGATACCTCCGGCAAGCCGGAACTCTGGATTGTGGATCCGTTGGACGGCACTACGAACTTCCTGCACGGTCTTTGCCATTGGGCGATTTCGATCGCCGCCGAAAGGAACCGCGAACTGATCGCCGCTCTTGTCTTTGATCCGATCAAAAACGAGGCATTCTGGGCCGAAAAGGGCACGGGAGCGTGGACATACAAAAAGCGCCTGCGCGTTTCGGGAAGGACCGATTTCGCCGACTGCCTGATTGGCACAGGCGCGCCGTTCAAGGGCGTTATGCACAAGCGTCCGAATTTCGAGGCGCAGCTTCACGCTGTTATGCCTCAAGTGGCCGGTATCCGCCGCTGGGGCGCTGCCGCTCTCGATCTAGCCTACGTCGCAGCGGGGCGTTTCGATGCGTTCTGGGAAGAAGGTCTTGGCCCTTATGATTCAGCTGCCGGTATCCTTCTGGTGCGCGAGGCGGGCGGGCTGGTTTCTCCTATCGTGCCGGGACAAGATCCAATGCGCAGCGGATGCTTGGTAGCCAGCAATTATGGTCTTCACGAACCTTTCGTCAAAACGATCCGCGAGGCGAAGTAGTCGTCTTCGATCTTTCCCGGGCGGACAGGGCGAGCGTTACAAGCGCAGTGCCGCCGAAAAGCATGTCGATGCCGATGATGAGCCCTAGCGCCCACGCGGCGGAAGCGGGAAAGGCCATGATAATGGCAACCGCCATAAGCAGGTCGAGGATGCCGTTTGTCAGAAGCCATCCCCATCGCGGCGAGCTTTTGCGGTGGTCGATCGCGAACAGGATGGTCAAGACGCCATCGACAATAAGAAAAATTGTAAGGATAAAAACTAAGGAAAAAACGCCCGCGACTGGCCATCCGAGAAAGAGCATGCCTGCAACTATCGTCAGGATTGCCGACAATAGCGACCACCAAAATCCCGCGACGCGGCGCGTCAGTAGCGTGACGATAAGGCTTACAATTCCTCCGATAAAAAGAATCCATCCAAGAAAAATAGACATGGCGATACTGGCTATTCCAGGAACGACAACTGCTAGCGTCCCAAGAATGATGAGAACGATCCCTTCCGCGAAGAAAGGAATCCAGTGTGGGCCCATGCTTCTTTTGAGGGCAAGGTAATCTTGAGGTGACAAGGGATGTTCCTGTTTTGTCATGCGTTACCTCACGACGATGAATAAGGCGAGATTGCCGCGACGGACAGTCAGAAGGAGCGGAGCCTTCCGGATTTTTGCCGCTGCAACGAGTTGGTCGATGGTGCTGACGGGTTGCTGATTGACGGACATGATGATGTCCCCTGTTTGAAGACCTGCGAAAGCCGCGGGGCTACCGGGATCGATTTTTACGATAAGCACGCCCTGAAGTTTTCCGTACATCGGGTTGTCGGGCGGCAGAGAGGAAAACGTCGCGCCTTTAAGCAGGTCCACGCCTTTGGCCTCGCCGTTTTCGGCTGGTTTAGCTTCGCCGATTGTAGCCCGGACCGTCTTGCGTTGACCTTTACGGATAAGTTCAATGTCCGAAGTATCGCCGACGGCCTTGAATCCTACCATCACGCGCAACGCCGCCGCGCTGGCCACATCTTTGCCGTCGAATTTGACGATAACATCTCCTTGTTGAATCCCTGCTTTGTCCGCAGGGCCACCTTGAATTACCTGGGTAACGATGGCTCCGGCGTCGACGTCAAGGTTCATGGCGCTCTTCAGCTCCGGCGTTACGTCCTGAATGCTGACTCCGATTTGCCCATGGCTAACTTTTCCGTGCGTAATAAGCTGGTCCATTATCCGATGCGCCATGTTGATTGGGATGGCGAAGCCGATCCCGACATTGCCTTCTCCTCCGGAGAGGATGGCTGTATTTATTCCGATGACTTCGCCGTTGAGATCGACGAGCGCGCCGCCGGAATTTCCGGGATTTATCGAAGCGTCGGTCTGAATGAAGTTCTCATATCCTTCGATGCCAAGGCCCGTGCGCTCCAGCGCGCTCACGATGCCGAACGTGGCCGTGTTCCCCAGACCGAACGGGTTGCCGATGGCTACGACGAAATCGCCTACCTGGACGTTGTCGGAGTTGCCCAAGGGCAGGGCGGTAAGATTGTCCTGCTCGACTTTAAGCACGGCGATGTCGGTGTCCGGGTCCGATCCGACAACCGTCGCTTTGAGCTTCCTTTTGTCCTGAAGCACGACAAAGATTTCGTCTGCCTTGCTGATTAAATGCTGGTTGGTAAGGACATAGCCGTTTTGAGAGTCCACGATAACGCCGGACCCGACGCTTTGCGTGCGTTGGGCCCGGTTATTCTCTGGGGGAAGCCCAAAGAAGCGCCTGAAGAATGGATCGTTGAATAAAGGATTTGTCGGCGACGGGCCTCCCGTAGTTGCGATGTTGACAACGCCGGGAAGGGAGTTCTTCAGGACCGGCGCGAGGGACGGCGCGTTGAAAGAAGGGAGCCGGATCGGTTCCACGAGCCTTGGAACAGGGGGGGTAAAAATGCGCGTAGGCAACAGTCCTTGTTGCGCGGCCAGCATACCTAGTCCCGCTCCGATGGCGATTGCGAGCAAGCTGACAAGAAGTATTGTGACGAGATTCCGTCTTTCCATTGTTCTGACCTTTCAAGAGAGGGCAGAAAACACAGGATTGAGCTAAGGGATTTGTTTAAGAACGGATCGGCTTAATTAGTCCGTGTCCTAGTCCTGCTGCCATGTAAAATAAACGCGTTTCGTGCCTTTGGCCGGAATCTTGACAATTCGCCGCTGTTGCTGGTCTCCGCTCAAGGCCGTTATCGTGTAATCCCCCGGAGGGAGCTTGGCGTAAAAAAGCGGGCCTGCGTTGTCTATGGTTATCACCTCACGCCCGTCCTTGCCTTTGACAACGATGTTTGCATCGACCGACATTTGGCCTATGCGGTTCGCGTTGGTGATAAGCAGATTGTAGTTTTTCGCCTGTGCTTCGATGGCTTGCCTTTCGTCAAGACTGACGCCTCCGGAGAGATAAGAGACATCGCCTCGTGTAACAGGCTCGGGTGCTTGAGGAGCTGCGAGAACGGCGAGCGCAACAAAGCAGGCTCCGAGAAAGCCGGGAATCAATCTAAACGGGACGTTGTTTCCCATGATCGCCTCCCTGATGAATACGGGTTGTTCCGAATTGATCCGCAAAGTGCTAAGGGCAAAAGCGCCTTGATTTTGGGAAAAGCCGACCGCCAAAATCGAAAAAAAATTGCGGCATTAGACATTATACTTCTTTGCTTTCTTATAGCACGCAAAGCGTAAAAATGCTAGTATCCACGCTGTTCCGGTAAAATTTCTTGTCGTTAAAGAATAGTGGTTGTCGCCTCCGAACGGAAGCTTTTGCCCGCTATCCGCTTCCCTTCGCGCCGCTTGCGTTTTGCAACATCTTTTCCCGGAGGGTGCATGAATCGTAATATCTATGTTGTCCCCACGCTTTTCTTCACATTTTTTCTGGCTGTTCGAGGTGCATCACCCGTTCAAGCGGAAACGGCTCCAGCATCCGCGCCCTTATCGGAAGAGCTTCTAACGCCCGAAGCAAAATTCATCAGCGATCTTGGCGAGAAAACCATGGTTGTTCTGGGGGACACGAGTCTTTCGGCGGAGCAGTTCGACGTCAGCGTCAATAATCTGTTCGACGGCGCGTTTGACGTAGAAAAAGTGGGCCAGTTCGCAATCGGCGGCGTATGGTTGGACCTCTCCGTTGCGCAGCGGCAGGAGTACCTGAAGCTCTTTAAAGATTTTGTGCTGCGAAACTACGGCGCGCGGCTGCGCATTTACCATGGCGAAAAGTTTCAGGTGCGAAAAGCCGTTCCGCAGGGCGAACACGTATCCGTCATCAGCACCGAGATCGTCCGCTACGGGGGGCCTTCGACGAACATCGATTGGGTGGTGAGCAGCAGCAAAGGCAAGTTCGCGATCATTGATGTTGTGGTCGACGGCATAAGCCAGGGCGTTACGCAACGCGACCAATTTGCGTCGATTCTTTCTCGCAATGGCAACGACTTCAATGCGCTTCTGGATGTTTTGCGCGAGCGGATAACTCAAACGGCGGCGACTATCGGTTCAGCAGGTTCTGAACTTCCTGTATCCCCATAACCCAATGGGGCAGGCGGCGCGCAAAAGCGTTGACAAGCCTCACGGTCCAACGGAATTGAAGCGGGATATCCCGTTCGACGATGGCGGTCGCAAAATGGACATCCATCGGAAGCCGCGTAACGTCTTGCCGCGCTTCCGAAAGAAGATTTGCCTTTTCGAGGAACTCGGCGGGAGTCAACGCATTTTCCTTTGCGATGGATGATGCCAGAACGCCGAGTTCGTCCGGCCTGAGTTTTAGCAAGTGCGACGGGTGATCGGGGGGAAGCGTCAGGCGCCTCTGTGCTTCCCGGTTCGCGTGGTCGATCTCCGCCGACGAGTCAAACGCACAAGGCACGGAATAGGTCACGCCCATATAACTGATGTATTCAAGACCGTTGGCAAACGCGCCTATGGCCAGCAAATCGGCCATAACCGAGGCGACGCGAAACGATGTTGTCGATTGAGCGACCCATAGGGCCGCTTCAGCGTCAATCCGTGCACGGTGTCTATATAAACCATATAGTTCTGCAAGCGGAGAAGGCAAATCGGTTTGAGCGGTTAGGAAATCGCGGCTGATATGGTTTTCCGTCCCTCGATGATTACGGCGGAAGTAATCAATTTCTGCTGAGGCGAGCGGCAAAACTCCGCCCGCTTCGCTGAAGGAATCCGCTGCATAACCGCACACATAAGCAACTGCGTTCCAATCGCTTGCACGGGGTTCTCTATCGGTGGCGATGCTGTGTTCCGCGCATGGTAAAGCGGTGAGATGATGCAGCGAAAGGCCTGGATGCGCGAGCTTCGTTACCCATTCAAGCAAAACCGGGCTTCGTGCGGACGCCGGGGAAATCTCGGCGGAGTCGTTGGCATTCGCTGCATAAAGCTTCAAATTCATGCAGCGCCTCGTATGCGCGCTGAAGATTTCTGATGATGGACGATTCCTAGATTCACAAAAGGCCCAACGGTGAAAGTTAAGGATTTAATTCGGGAACGCGAAGCAAGTTAACGTTTCGATAGATTTGAGATGCCTAAGAATCTTCTACTCGAGGGGATACTTTCGGTTAAGGAGAAATTTACAATAATGAATCCATTGTTAAGCAATGTGTGGTTCGAGTCACACATTGTTCCGTGTCGTCAATAGTCATGAAAGAGAAAGGAACACCCTCCGAAAACCGTTTTTTTGAAGAAAATACGAGAAAGGCTCGTGCAATAGCATTCGCCATTTCCGCTAACCCCCTTTAATTTCAAAGGCCTTTTCGGTAATGTCACCTTAATCAACCCAAGAAACCATATCATGTCCTCCATATTGCCAATTGTTGATGCCGCTAAGCGCCTTTCCTCGGCGAGGCGAGTGGTTATCAAGATCGGCTCCGCGCTTCTTATAGACTCAAAAAGAAACGCTATTCGCGAAGAGTGGATGGAATGCTTTATCGCCGACGTCGTCGAATGCAAAAAGCGCGGACAAGAGGTCGTGCTGGTGTCGTCTGGCTCGGTGGCTTTGGGCCGTCGCGTGCTGAGGTTTCCAGCGCGCCCACTAAGGCTGGAAGAAACACAGGCGGCGGCAGCTTGCGGCCAAATCCGACTCGCTCACATTTACCAGGAAGCGCTGGCTAAGAAAGGCCAGATTGTGGCTCAAATTCTCCTGACTCCTGCGGATACCGAGGAGCGTCAATCGTATCTGAACATTCGTGCGACGTTACGGAATTTGTTAAGCCTAGGGATTATCCCCGTCATCAATGAGAACGACACGGTTACGACTCCGACCAACCGCTATGGCGATAACGACCGTTTAGCGGCACGCGTGGCCACGATGATCGAGGCTGACTGCGTGGTGCTTCTCTCGGATATCGATGGCCTTTACTCCGCCGACCCAGGTATTGACCCTGCCGCGCGCTTTATCCCCGAAGTCCATGCCTTGACGTCGGAGATTTTCGACATGGCGGGAGACTCCCGTTCGGGTTTTGGCCGAGGCGGCATGCGCACGAAAATTGAAGCCGCGCGTATGGCTCTCAACGGCGGTTGCGCGCTGGTCATCTCTCATGGCGATGTTTTGCGCCCGCTGAAGCAAATTGAGCAAAATTGCCGCTGCACATGGTTCATTCCGGATTGTTCTCCGGCTGCTGCGCGAAAAACATGGATCGCGGGATCATTAAACCCGCGAGGCGCTCTTACGATTGATGAGGGTGCATGCCAAGCCTTGAAAAAGGGCAGGAGTCTTTTATCCGTGGGCGTCAAAAAAGTCGAAGGTGAATTCAATAGAGGCGATGCCGTTACGGTTTTGTCGCTAAAAGATGAAGAGCTTGCGCGCGGCCTTGTCGCTTACAACAGCGCCGAAGCTCAAAAGATCATGGGCTGCCGGAGTGGCAAAATAGAATCCATTTTAGGATACACAGGCCGGGAAGAAATGATCCACCGGGACGATTTGGCGATGCTATGAGAACAATGATTGACCTTGGAAAGGCGGCTAAAACCGCTAGCCATTTTTTGAAGACCGTTTCCACAACTGTGAAAAACGACGCACTTCGGAAGGCGGCAAGTCTTATGCGCCAGCGCGCGGATGAAATCCTCGCGGCCAACCGGGAAGACATCGAAAACTCGAAAGGCCTTACCGCCGCGCAGACCGACCGCCTCAGTCTTAATCCGCAGCGAGTCGAAGCTATGGCCTCGATGCTAGAGATGGTGGCTTGTCTCGAAGATCCCGTGGGCAAGCTCATTAAGGAGTGGACCGTTCAAAGCGGCCTCCGTATTCGTCGCGTTCGAGTCCCTTTGGGTGTCATCGGGGTGATTTACGAAAGCCGCCCTAATGTGACCGCCGATGCCGCAGCGTTGTGCCTCAAGTCCGGAAACGCCTGCATCCTCCGCCCCGGCTCCGAAAGCTTTTCAAGTTCGCGAGCCATTTTGGCATTGTTCCAGGAAGCGTTGTCTCAGGCCGGTTTTCCCGAAGGCGTCGCCCAGATGGTTCCGACACCGGACCGCGAAGCCGTCGGAGAACTTTTGAAGCTTAGCTCCTATGTCGATGTCATCGTTCCCCGGGGCGGAAAATCCCTTATCGCGCGCGTCCAACAGGAGAGCCGCATCCCTGTCCTCGCGCATCTGGACGGCAACTGCCATGTCTATGTGGACCGCGCGGCGGATCTTGAAATGGCAAAGAAGGTCGTTCTCAACGCGAAAATGCGTCGCACCGGAATCTGCGGCGCGGCAGAAAAATTGCTTGTCGATAGAGCTTGCGCCGAAACTCATTTGAAGCCGTTAGTCCAAATGCTTTTGGAAGTGGGGTGCGAGGTTCGTGGCGATGAGGCGACTCAAGCGGTCGATCCTCGCGTTCTTCCGGCGCAGGAGAGCGATTGGCCAACCGAATATCTGGATGCGGTAATCGCCGTGAAAGTCGTTAACGGCGTGGACGAAGCTGTTGCCCATATCGAGCGTTACGGTTCACATCACACGGACAGCATCGTCACGAATAACCAAGCCATAGCGGAAAAATTTCTTTTGAACGTTGATAGCGCCATCGTCCTGCACAATGCCTCGACGCAGTTTGCCGACGGGGGAGAATTCGGCATGGGTGCGGAAATAGGGATTGCGACAGGTCGTCTTCATGCGCGAGGCCCTGTGGGCCTGGAGGAATTGACGACGTATAAAAATGTTGTCTTCGGAAACGGTCATATCAGGAAATAGAAAATGGCAAAGCTTCTTCTTGTGGGTTGCGGAAAAATGGGCAGTGCGATTCTTTGTGGAGTCGCGCCCTCGACCGAGCATATCGTTGTCGTCGAACCGAACGGCGTTGACGACGTTCCCCTGAACGTTACGCTCGTTTCCTCCGCCGAAGAGATCCCCCCATCGTTCGATCCTGACGCTGTGATCGTTGCGGTCAAGCCACAAGTTATTCCCAAGGTTCTTCCCGCCTATGCGAGATTCAAGTCGAGCGTCTTTCTTTCCATCGCCGCTGGACAGACTCTTTTACGCCTCTCCGAGGTTTTGGGAAATCCTGCGCAGTCCATCGTTCGCGCGATGCCGAACCTTCCGGCGAGCATCGGCAAGGGCATGACGGTGGCCGTGGCCAACAAATCAGTTACTTCTCTGCAACTCGCCTTATGCGAAAAGATCTTGAGAACTGCCGGAGAAGTCGCTTGGGTGGACGATGAAGCTCTTATTGATCCCGTCACCGCAGTATCCGGTTCTGGCCCGGCATATATCTTTGCGCTTGTCGAAGCCATGGCAAGGGCAGGGGAGCGCCTCGGTCTGTCCGCAGAACTTGCATCGAAGCTCGCCCGCCAAACAATCATCGGCAGCGGCGCGTTGCTGGCGCAATCGGAGCAGTCCGCGACGGCCCTTCGCCAAGCCGTGACCAGTCCCGGCGGAACCACTGAAGCTGCGCTGAAAATTTTGCTTGCCGAAAAAGCGCTTCCCGATCTCATGCTCGATGCGATGCAGGCCGCATCCGCGCGCGCGAAAGAGCTTTCCTCTTAAAGCCTTTCGATTTCGTATTCTTCGCAGGAATATCCGAGAGCTGCCAGTCCTTCCTCAAGATAGTCTCCGAGAGTCGGGATTCCCACGAGATAGTTCGACGAATGCTGCCGATGCCGTTGATCCGCCAAATCGTGGGCTTCTTTCCAGTCGTCTTTCGTAAAATCTCCCCGGCCAATCCATGCCAGCGCGATAAGGTCGATAATCTCGTCGTCGTCCAGTTCATCGATCGCACCGCGAAGTTCCTCAAGCGTGGAATCGTCGGGATAGTCTTCGAGGACCTCGACGTCCTTGTCATCAGATGGGTTTGAGGCCGGGTTGGGCTCTGAAGGCGGCTCTTTTTCGTCGAATTCCCGAGCCTTGACGATGATAAAACAAACCTTTTCCGGGCTGATCGTAAGCTCGGGGCCGCCATTTTCCGTCACGTTGATGACCATCTTCTTGTCGGTCATAGAAGCCTCATCCCGGAAAAAATTATGATAAGGCAGAAACGCCAAATACATATTTGACGTTAATCAATAGAGCCGGTTGCGGGAGGAAAAAGGAACGAAAACCTAAAATTATTGCATACAACGATAGAATATTCTGAACGCATTGTTTTTCCGCTTCTTTTTGACGGCGGCGTAAACATGCTATAAAACGAAACGCGCGCCTAACTTATTGTTGGACAGGGAAGCGGTATGGCTCTTCAGGAAAAGATTCTTATTCTCGATTTTGGTTCTCAGGTGACGCAGCTTATCGCTCGCCGGGTGCGCGAGGCGGGGGTTTATTGCGAGATACAGCCCTATAACCGGTCGGATGACGAAATCCGCGCTTTCAACCCGAAGGGGATCATTCTTTCAGGGGGACCGGCCTCGACGCTAGAGCCGGGGAGCCCCCGCGCGCCGAAGATAGTGTGGGAGCTTGGCGTTCCTGTTTTGGGTATTTGCTATGGCCAGCAAACGATGTGCATGCAGCTTGGCGGCAAGGTCGAAAGCGACCATTCGCGTGAATTCGGAAAGGCGCAGCTTGAAGTTAAAAAGCCGAGCGCGTTGTTTGAAGGGGTATGGGCACTGGGGTCGCGCAATCAGGTTTGGATGAGCCACGGCGATCGCGTCACGAAAATTCCCGAAGGCTTTAATGTGGCGGCGACCAGCGAAGGCGCGCCTTTTGCTTTCATCGCGGACGAAAAGCGCAGGTTCTACGGCGTCCAGTTTCATCCGGAAGTCGTGCACACGCCTGATGGCGCGAAGCTTCTCCAGAACTTCGTCCATAAAATATGCGGCTGCGGAAGAGACTGGAGCATGAAAACCTTCCTGCGGGCCGAAATCGAGCGCATCCGCGCTCAGGTGGGCAAAGGCAAGGTTATATGCGGTCTTTCAGGCGGCGTTGACAGCTCGGTTGCGGCGCTGATTATCCATGAGGCCATCGGCGATCAGCTTACGTGCATTTTCGTCGATACTGGCCTGATGCGCGAGGGCGAGGCCGAGCAGGTGGTTACGCTTTTCCGGCAGCACTATAATATCCCGTTGATCGCGGTCGATGCCTCGGAGAAGTTTCTTACCGCGCTTGCGGGTGTTTCCGATCCCGAAAAGAAGCGCAAGACGATTGGCAAACTTTTTATCGAAGTGTTTGACGCCGAGGCCCGTAAGATTAAGGATGTCCAGTTCCTTGCTCAGGGCACACTGTATCCCGACGTTATCGAAAGCGTTTCGTTTGCGGGCGGCCCGAGCGTGACGATCAAGTCGCACCATAACGTGGGCGGCTTGCCCGAGAGGATGAACCTTAAGCTTGTCGAACCTTTGCGCGAGCTTTTTAAGGACGAGGTTCGCGCGCTGGGCCGCGAGTTGGGGCTCCCCGAGGTTTTCGTGGGGCGTCATCCGTTTCCGGGACCAGGCCTCGCCATTCGGGTCCTTGGCGATATTACTCCGGAGAAACTCGCGATTCTGCGCAAGGCCGACGCTATTTATCTCGACGAAATTCGCAAAGCGGGCCTTTATGACGAAATTTGGCAAGCCTTCGCGGTCCTTCTTCCCGTTCGCACTGTCGGCGTGATGGGGGATGGACGTTCCTATGATCATGTGTTGGCCTTGCGCGCCGTCACGTCAGTGGACGGCATGACGGCGGACTCCTATCCGTTTGAACATGCTTTTTTGTCGAAAGTCGCTACGCGCATCATCAACGAAGTTCGCGGCATTAATCGGGTCGCGTATGACATCACCAGCAAGCCCCCCGGCACAATCGAGTGGGAGTAAAACGCCTAGCGTCTCATTTAAGACAGATTTCTTTCGTTTTCTTTGGGCCAGACTTTAGGAGATCGCCATGACCAAGATCGACTCGAAAGCCGTCAAAGACTTGCTCGATGCGTTTCTGGCACTGGAAAACACTGACGAATGCCGCCGGTTTCTGATGGATATCTGTACCCCGAAAGAGATCGCCGATTTGGCGGACCGGTGGATGATTGCGCGACTCCTTGACGAGGGAAAGCTGTCCTATCGCGAGATTCATGCTGAAACCGGCGTTAGCATCACGACTGTGGGCCGCGTCGCCCGCTTTTTGCAGCAGGAAGACTATCATGGCTACAGGCTTCTTCTCGACCGCATGAAAAAGAAGTAGCCTTGTCTGCATGAATCAGAACATTCAAACCCTTATTAACGCCATCGAAACGCTGCCGTCTGTGCAAGTCTTCGGTCGGGTCGTGGGGATTCAGGGGCTTTTGGTTGAGGTCGCGGGCCTCGATAACCGCCTTTCCGTGGGGGGGCGCTGTTCGGTCATAGCGAGAGGCGGACGCGAAATTCTTTGCGAGACGGTCGGTTTTCGCGACGGCAAGGCGCTGATGCTGCCGTTCGGGCCTCTTGACGGAGTAGGCCTTGGAAGCAAGGTCGAACTTGCCGCGCCGCAGCCGGTTATCTTTCCGACGAAAGCTTGGTTGGGCCGCGTCATCAATGCGCTTGCAGAGCCTATCGATGACAAAGGTCTTCTTCCTCACGGCGGTGAGCCTCGCATGGTCAGAAGCCCTCCGCCGCCCGCTCATACGCGGCAGAGAGTCGCAGGCAAGCTCGATCTCGGAATTCGCTCGGTGAATGCTTTCGCGACGATATGCAAAGGCCAGCGCATGGGCATCTTTGCGGGCTCGGGCGTCGGCAAGTCTACGCTCATGTCTATGGCTGCCCGTTACACGTCCGCTGATGTTTCCGTCATTGGCCTGATCGGCGAGCGGGGCCGCGAAGTACAGGAATTCATTCTCGACGACCTAAAGGAAGAGGGCCTTGCCCGCAGCGTCGTTGTCGTGGCCACTTCGGATGAAGCGCCATTGATGCGCCGCCAAGCCGCTTATATGACGTTGGCGGTCGCCGAATACTTCCGCGATCAAGGCTGCCAAGTCCTGTGCCTGATGGATAGCGTCACGCGCTTTGCGATGGCCCAGCGCGAAATAGGCCTTGCGGCAGGAGAGCCTCCGACGACCAAAGGCTATCCGCCGACTGTCTTTTCTGAAATGCCGAAGCTTTTGGAGCGCGCGGGGCCGGGGCAGGCGGGCAAGGGAAGCATTACGGGGCTTTTCACGGTGCTCGTTGACGGCGACGACCACAACGAGCCGATTGCCGACGCGGCCAGAGGCATTCTTGACGGCCATATCGTCCTTGACCGGGCGATTGCCGAACGGGGGCGCTTTCCTGCGGTTAATATTCTTCGCAGCATTTCGAGAACCATGCCCGGCTGCAACAACGACAAGGAAAACACGCTCGTTCGCACCGCGCGCCGCCACCTTGCGGCGTATGAGAACATGGCAGAAATGATCCGTCTTGGAGCATACCGCAAAGGCACAAATGCCGAAGTCGATGAAGCCATGAATTTCTATGCGCCGCTTGAGGAATTCCTGCGCCAGCGCAAGGACGATTGCACCACGCTTCCTGAAACCTACGCGAAGCTCGCTGAGATCTTGGGCGTCGGATGATTTAATGAAAAAAAGCCTTCGCACGCTCATTAAGCTTCAAAAAACGCTGGTTGACGAGCAAAGGCAGCTTCTGGCCAATCTCAGGGACCGTCATGCCCGGATCGAACGCGAGATCGCTCTGTTGCAAGCCATGAAGGCCCGCGAGCAGGCCGCCGCTGCTCGAGATCCGATCACGCGCATGACCTATGGCGCGTTCATCAAAACCGTTCTGAAAAAAGAGCATGACCTTGATCAACAGCGCCAGGTCGCCGTGATGGCTGTAAGGCGCGCGCACGACAGGCTTACTGAGTTGTTCGAGGAGCAGAAGCGCTACGAAGTCGCCGAGGAACAGCGCCTTGAGGAAATCGCGAAAGAAGAACGCCGCCGCGAAACCCTGATGCTCGATGAAATCGGGAGCGTGATGCACGAAAGGAAGCGTACGGGAGCTGCTTAATCCGACTCGTAATCGGATAGCTGCTGCCTTTCAGGCTAAAGCGGCAGATTGGATGGCAGTCAGTTCGGCGATGCCTTTTTTGGCAAGGCGGAGAAGCTCGTTGAACTGATCTTCGGTAAAGGGATCGTGCTCGGCGGTGCCTTGGATCTCAACTATGCCGCCGTTGCCTGTCAGGACAAAGTTTGAGTCCACCTTCGCGTTCGAGTCCTCCGCATAGTCCAAGTCGAGGACGGGTTCGTTATCATATATGCCGCACGAGACAGCAGCGACGGGAGTAATAATCGGGTTGGCCTTCAATTTCCCGGTTTTCATCAGGTAACGGCATGCCAATGCAAGAGCGACATACCCCCCCGTGATTGAAGCGGTCCGAGTGCCCCCGTCTGCTTGAAGAACGTCACAATCGATTTTGATCTGAATTTCGCCCAAAATCTTTCTGTCGACTACTGCGCGCAGGCTTCGGCCTACAAGGCGCTGAATCTCCTGCGTGCGGCCCGATTGTTTCCCTTTTGCTGCTTCGCGATCAGTACGTTCGGCAGTCGCGCGCGGGAGCATTCCGTATTCCGCTGTAACCCAGCCGAGGCCCGTATTGCGAAGGAATGACGGAACCTTCTCATCCACGCTTGCGGTGCACAGAACATGCGTGTCACCGAACTTCACAAGGCACGAGCCTTCGGCATATTTGGAAAAGCCCGGTGTTAACGTGACCGGGCGCATTTGATCGGAACGGCGAAGGGAAGGACGCACGAGAAGCTCCTGTTGATTGACGGGCCGGGACTATCACATAGAGCGCCGGGCGTCAAATGAGACAGGATCCGCAGGTTACAGGAAAAAGAAGCTTATGGTTCTAAAGTCAGACACTTTTTGCCGTGCTGAACGAGTGTTGCGCAAATATTTTGGGCGGTTTCCTTGTCCAGGGACATGAGCCGCGCACGATACATTACGGTTCCGCCAGCCGCGACTTTTTGAACTTGCGGTTCAGGTTTGGCTCCCCTTACAGGAAAAGTGGACATAACGTTTTCCAGCACCTTTCGCCCTGCCTCTGCGTTGCTGAACGCCCCAATTTGAACGCCCCAAGTCCCGCCATCTCCGGCTCCAGCGCTTACCGGAGCCGTCCGGCGCAAGGCTGCGGTTTTCACGCGCTGATGCACTGATTTTTTTTTGCGAACGACTGGCACTGCATCATCCGCATCCTCGGCATCGCCTTGAGGCGTGCTGCCTGTCGACCTTGAGGCAAAAGAAACCTCGTTATCGTCGTTGTCGTTCATCGCAACGGTTTGCGTCGTGCGCTTTCCAAAACCTTGATCGAGCAAAGCGGCCATCTTGTTATCGCGCGACGCTGCGGAACGACCTCCGAAAACAACCGCGAGCAGCCGACGATTGCCACGCTTGACTGACGCCACAAGATTAAATCCCGACGCACGGATATAACCTGTTTTGATGCCATCCATGCCTTCGTAACGGTCCATCAGGTGATTATGATTGCGATGAACAACACCGCCATAGGTAAAACTCTCCCTCCCGAAGTAGGCATAATATTTAGGAAAATGGTTAATAAGCGCAGCTCCGAGTATGGCCATATCTTGCGCCGTCGTCACCTGTTCAGGATCAGGCAGGCCCGAGGGGTTACGGAAAACGGTCTTTGACATTCCCAAGGCCTGAGCCTGTCGAGTCATCAGCATCGCAAAGCCATATTCTGTTCCGCCCATCGCTTCGGCAAGAACAACAGCTGCATCGTTTGCGGATTTGGTAACCAAGCCCAGAATGGCATCTTCGACGCGGATACGCTGCCCTGTGCGAAGGCCAAGCTTGGAAGGCGGTTGCATGGCTGCGTTTTCGGAAACGTAAAGATATTTGTCAGCCTTCAGCCGGTCAGCATCCAGAGCTTGGAAGGTCAAGTAAAGCGTCATCATCTTGGTCAAAGATGCGGGATGCCTCAATTCAGTCGCATCGGTTTCGTGAATAACAGCACCAGTGTCGGCATCAATCACAATATCGGAATACTGCGCACTTTTGTCCACGGCGACGTAATGATGGCGCGCGCGCGTCATCGAACTATGACGACGCTTGGCAAATGCGTCTTGTGGGCTAAGTGCCACAACCAGAACAAGCACAAATGCCAGTATTTTCAAAACATTCATATCAACCGCCGCGCCGTTGGAGATCGAGTTATAGATTCGCAGGAGATCCTATAAGAGTTCTGCCTCGGTCCGAACGCAAGAGCCTTTTTTCTGGATGTGATTTTACCTTCGCCAGATATACTGCTTAATTATTAATTAATTACTTCCCGGCAAAGCTGAGCCGAAAAGTCAAAGGAAGTGAAAGCTATGGGATGAGAGTCGGTTATCTAACTGCTTATCCTGTAGTTCCCGATTGCGAATACAAGACGCTGCTCTGGACATTTTCCTTTATTCTCTCACAAGTCCTGCTACATATCCAGAATCCTCCTTTTGCCAAAAACCCAGCCCCAAGGTGCCTCATGGGACGGCTTCTAAGCAGCATCAAAGTTTTCCGCAAACAATACATCATCCTGTTCTTCCTGCTTATGGGAACATTGGTTGCTTTCGGCCTGCATATGGCCGCTTTCAGAATGATGATGATCGACGATCGAATCAGGCAAACTCAGGATCTTGTCCAAGTTGTGCATGAAGTCATTCAAGCTCAGTTTGATAGAATTGCTTCCGAAGGAGCGGAAGAATCCGACGTCCAGCGGCAAGCGCTTCGGCAGGTCCGTGCCTTGCACTACGGCGAAGGCGAATATTTTTGGATAACCGACAAAACCCCCACGGCGCTTCTTAATCCGGCAATGACTCAGGTGGAAGGCAAAAACGTCAGCGATATCAAGGATACCCGAGGTAAAGCTCTTTTTTCCGATGCTGTGAAACTGGTCGAAAAAGAAGGTTCAGGAATCGTCGAATACAATTGGCCAAGATACGGAGATGAGAATTCGACATACCTGCATAAGATCTCGTATGTGGCGCAGTTCAAGCCATGGGGCTGGGTAATAGGTTCCGGCGTCTACATTGACGACATCAATCATGCTTTTTTTATTGAGTTGTTGAAAGTTGGCTTGGTTATCTTATGCGTTTTTTTTCTGACTGCCGCGCTGTCGACGTGGGTTATGCGCGACATTTCCGAACCCATCACAAGATTGTCACGCCAAATGATGGCGATAGCAGGGGGAGACAAGGTCGTTGTTATAGACGACAAACGCGGGGATGAAATCGGCGACATGGCCCGCGCTCTGCTTTTTTTCCAAAGAGCAGTGGAAAATTTGCATTTGCAGGAAGAACAGCTCAAAACTTCCCGCGCGATGGCGATCAAATCCAGAGAATTGGCTGAAAAGGAAGCGATGACCGTTTCGCTGCTGCGCAAAGCAACCGAAACAGCTAACACGGCTTCCAGCGTTGACGAAGCGATCAAAAACACACTCGAACTTATATGCACCTTTATGTCGTGGCCGGTCGGAATAGCTTTCCTGCGCGACAAAAGAAGCAATGCTCTGAAGTTCTCCGGACTGCGTTTTGTCAGCGACGAAAGGTTCTATGGGCCGCTTCTCGACGTAACTGATAAAATCTCGCTTGCCAAAGGAGAACAACTTGCAGGCACAGCATGGAAAAATCATGCACCTGCATGGATCAACGACGTAGCGACCGAAGGCGGGGATCTTCAAAAAAGGGTGATTCCCCCATTGGGCCTTCAATCGATGTGCGCGTTTCCGATCATCGCCAACAACGAGGTCGAGTACATCATGGAATTTTACTCCGAGCGCAAATGGGAGGTTAGCGAATCCATTCTTTCAATTCTAAATGAAATAAGCGGTCAGTTGGTCACGGTTATCGACCGCAAGCGAAGCGAAGAGGCGCTGAGGATATCCAAGCAACTTGCCGAACAGGCAAACGAAGCCAAAAGCTCGTTCCTCGCAAACATGTCCCATGAACTGCGCACGCCCCTCAATGCAATTCTCGGAATGACTCGGCTAATTCTTAAATCGACGAAACATCATGAGGAGCAGCATCAGTTGGCCGATGCCGTTTTCCGATCCTCCGTCAACCTGCTTGAAATCGTTGATGATATTCTCGACCTGTCCAAGATTGAAGCGGATGAAATGAAACTCGAACGCGTGGGAATGGACATCGTCTACACCATTGAAAGCGTGGTTCGTTCTCTCGAGGGACTTGCGGCTGAAAAGAACTTGGCTCTGAGCTGGCATCAATGCTGTTCAAACATCCCCTATGTATTGGGAGACCCGTTTCGCCTCGCGCGAATCCTGACGAACCTTATCGGCAATGCGATCAAATACACGCAGAAAGGAAGCATTGAAGTTTATTCGTCATACGACAAGCCCACAGGAGACACTTTGCTCTTCCGCTGCGAGGTTATCGATACAGGTGCCGGAATTCCGGAAGATAAACACAGGGCCATTTTCGATAAATTCGTTCAGGCCGACGCTTCGACAACCAGAAAATATGGAGGGACAGGTCTTGGCCTCGCCATCACCAAGCAACTTGTGGAGATGATGGGCGGGGAAATTGGTCTGAACAGCAAGATCGGCGTTGGATCGACGTTCTGGTTTACCATTCCCTTTACGATCACGGACCATGTCAACCGCGAAACTCGGACACGAACACGCAATGCGTCCGGCATCATTCCGCCACAAAAGGTTCGTGTCCTGGTCGCTGAAGACAATGCGCTGAACACCCTTCTTATAACCAAAGTTCTGCAGAGTTTTGGAATCGGAAAATTCGAGGTCGTGGAGACGGGGGATGGCATTCTCAAGCGCTACAGCGAGGAAAGCTGGGATGTCATTTTGATGGACTGCCACATGCCAGGCAAAAACGGTTATGATACGACTGGGGAGATCCGTGCCATTGAACGCGGGACAGGTCGCCGCGTTCCTATCGTGGCCATGACGGCAAACGCGATGGTCGGGGATAAAGAAAGATGTCTCCGTTGCGGTATGGACGAATACATAAGCAAGCCGATTTCCTTTGACGAACTAAAGGAAATTCTCGGTCAGTGGATACGTTTCGACATTCCCCAAGCGGAGGAAACCAACAAGATAATAGCTGAGCCTCCAAAGCCTGTTTTATTGGATATGTCTTTGATCCGCACGTTTACCGGCGGCGACCCGGCGATAGAAAAAGACTTTGCAAACGTGTTCCTGCAGCAAGGGGACAAAAACCTCGGCCTGATGAAAAAAGCGCTGGACTCCGGTAATGTGGACAACTGGCGCGAAGCAGCGCACACGTTTAAAGGTGGAGCGGCGGGAATGGGCGCAAACACCTTGGCGGCTCTCTGCAACGAAGCGCAATATTTTAACGGCGATCCCACCGCGCAACTCGATCTCCATGCGAAGATCGTAACCGAATACGATCTCGTCAAAGCGCGCCTAAAAGAGATAGGCCTGATATCTTAATGGTGAGCCCCGCCTAAAAGGCGCGCAGTTAGCTTTCCCTCCCCCCGCGGGGCTTGGGCTAAGAAAGAAAAACGTTCGGGAAAATGTCTTTCCGTCATTAAGGCCGAAGGCTAAAGTGCAAAGAATAAATTCCCCTCCCCTCGCGGGAGGGGTCAGGGGAGGGGGAGCTCCGCAATAACCACCCTCGATTTTTTAGTAACGCCATCTCCCACAATAACCTCCGTCATTCCCGCGTTCGGCATTCGTCATCTCCATGATTAACAACATTCGTCATTCCCGCGAAAGCGGGAATCCATCTCTCGCGATAGCGAGCATAAGAGTCTGTCCGCTCTCGATTTTTTAGTAACATCATCCCCCACAAATCCCCGTCATTCCCGCGTAAGGGGATCCGCGCAGTTAGCTTTCCCTCCCCCCGCGGGGCTTGGGCTAAGAAAGAAAAAC
>JAQVZU010000092.1 GCA_028708035.1 Alphaproteobacteria bacterium | reverse complement strand
CGTAGGCGCAGTCGCAAAGGTCAAAGTCGGCTGATTGCTCTCCAAATAAAAATGTGTTTGTGCTTGGCTAAACTGCAAATTAGCGGCAAAAAACACCTTTTATTTCATTCCGGTTATTTGGCTTAAGCATAAGAAAAGTTTAATATCCTTGTCTCAAAATCCACGCCACGAAATCTCCTTTACTCTGCCCTCATGTGGGCAAACACTCGCACGATACTCGTGCTTATGAGGCAATATCTTTTGCATGCTTATTGACTCCCATTGCCACCTTGATTTTCCTGTCCTGGCCAAGGACAGAGCAAACGTGCTTGATCGTGCGCGAAGGGCAGGGGTGAAACGGCTCGTGAACGTCTGCACCCGGTCTACCGAATTCGATATGCTTCGCACGTCGGTCGAGAAATATTCAGAAGTCTTTTGCACTTTAGGTGTTCACCCGCACCACGTGGCAGAGGAAGGGCAAGACATTCCCTTTGAAGAATTTGTGAAAGTAACCGGGCACCCAAAAGTCATAGGCATTGGCGAGACGGGACTCGATTATTTTTATGATAAATCGCCGCGCATCATCCAACAGCAAAGCTTCAGAAAGCACGTCCGCGCCGCGCAAAAAGCTAGTCTTCCGCTTGTCGTTCATAGTCGCGACGCCGAGGAAGACACTCTTCGAATTCTGAAAGAAGAGGGCGCAGCTCAAGGCGTTCTCCACTGTTTCAGCTCGCGCCGCTTTTTGGCCGAGGAGGGACTTAAGCTCGGTTTTTACATCTCCCTTTCGGGCATTCTCACGTTCAAAAAATCCGCTGACTTGCGCGCCATCGTAAAAGATCTCCCCATCGACCGGCTTTTGATCGAAACCGACTCCCCGTTTCTTGCCCCTGAGGGCTATCGTGGGAAGCCTTGCGAGCCATCGTATATCGTCAAGACCGCCGAAGTTCTTGCCGAAATTAAAGGCGTTTCTGTGGAAGAAATTGCGCGGAAGACGACAGAAAACTTCTTTCGCCTTTTCACGAAATGCCCTGCGGGAGATTTTTCATGAAAGTAACGATCCTTGGCTGCGGGTCGTCAGGCGGAGTCCCTCTCATCGGTGAAAACTGGGGAAACTGTGACCCGAGCAATCCGCGCAACCGCCGCATGCGAGCTTCAATCCTCATCGAAGACAAAACCACAACGGTCCTGATCGATACGTCTCCCGATATGCGCCAGCAATGCCTCGATGTTGGATTGAAAAAGCTCGACGCCGTTCTCTTTACGCATAGCCATGCCGACCATTGCCATGGCATTGATGAACTGCGCAGCGTCAATTGGCTTATTTGCAAACCAATCGACATTTATGTGGGACCAAAGACATTGGCTGAACTTAAGCTTCGGTTTGCGTATATCTTTCAAGGAGCAGGGCGCTTTTATAAGCCGTCAGTTATCGCGCATGAAATCAATGGACCCTTCACAATAGGGAGGCTCGACATTGTTCCATTTGTGCAGTCCCATGGAGACATAAAATCTCTTGGTTATCGCATCGGAGACTTCGCCTACTCAACGGACGTTAGCGACTTTGACGAAAATGCGCTTTCGGTTCTGAAAGGCATAAAAACATGGATACTCGACAGCGTCCGCATCAAACCGCATCCGACGCATTTTAGCCTTTCGACATCGCTTGAGTGGATTAAAAAGATTAAACCCGATCGCGCGTATCTAACACACCTTAATCATACGATGGACTACGACGAATTATATCGAACGCTTCCGAAAGGGGTCGAACCGGCTTATGACGGCATGGTGATCGAATGCTAACCCCCAAAAGCTGCCGTATTCTTGCAATCGCCATTCTGACTATCATCGCAGCCGCTATTCTGTACACCTTTCGCGACTACGGCGTAACATGGGACGAAGAGCTTCAAAGTCGTTACGGCCAAGCTGTCGCCGATTACTATCTGTCATTTTTTAAAGACAAAACCTACCTCCAGATATTCAATCTATATCTCTATGGCGGCATGTTCGACGGCGTCGCTGCGCTTCTCGATTCTTTCACTCCATTCCATATCTATGAAACCCGCCATTTGCTCAACGCGTTCTTCGGTCTTCTCGGCCTTTGGGGAACATGGAAACTTGGGCGGTTTTTTGGAGGGGAAGGCGTTGCTCTCTGTGCATTGATCTTCTGCGCCGCCACACCGTCGTTCTACGGCCATATGTTCAACAACCCAAAGGATATCCCCTATGCGGCGGGTATCGTTTGGACTTTGTATCACATGTCGCGCGCCTATGTGAAACCCACATGGGGCACGCTCGTAAAACTAAGTATCGTCTACGGATTGACGCTTGGCGTAAGGGTAGGGGGCATCATGGTCTATGCCTTTTGGCTTGCGCCGATGGGCATCGTCGCCCTGCTCCCGTTTTTGAAATACCGCGATTTCAAAGCTGCTCGCGCCTCCATGAAAAACGTCTGGAACGCCTTTTTGCGTCTCGCGCTGCCTGTCGGCCTGCTCTCTTATGCAATCATGCTTTTCTGTTGGCCTTGGGCGCAACAGCATCCCATCCTCAATCCTCTTCGCGCCCTGCATGAGTTCAGCGACTTCCCCCAGGATGTAGAAGTCCTCCTTGATGGCACATCATATAGATCCACGGATCTTCCGTGGTCTTACGTGCCCATTTATTTTGGAATCCAGCTTCCTGAACTTCTTCTGGGCCTTCTCGCCGCATTTGCCGTTTTTTCCGCCAGAATATTCCGGAATTTCAACACCGCTCAAAAGCAAGGCATGGTGCTGCTCTTGATGACTTCCGGCGTTCCTGTTTTGTATACAGTCTTGGGGCATCCTGCCTTATACGATACAGTTCGCCATTTTTTGTTTATCGTCCCATTGGCGAGCATCTTGACCGCTCTCGGCGCACGTGAATTCTATACCTATATAAATGAGCGTCTAGGCCATCCAGCGAAAACAGTCTTGGCAGCATCGGCTGTCGCTGCGGGGCTGATCTTTCTTACGTCACAAGCTATCGCAATGGCGCGGCTTCATCCGTACGAATATATCTATGCAAATTCCTTTGCCGGAGGCGTCCATGGAGCTTATGGCCGCTATGAAAGCGACTATTGGGGCTCATCGTTCAAAGAAGCTGCCGAGGACTTGGATGCGTACGTTTCTGCGCACGGAGGAATTCCGCCAGGGAAAATTTGGAAGGTAGCGATCTGCGGTCCATGGAGTTCGGCTTCAATCTATTTGCCGCCAAATTTTAAGCCAGTGATCGCAAACGAACCGGCGCAGTTTTTTATCTCGACGACAAGATGGATGTGCCAGAACATGCGTCCGGGAAAAGAAATCATCCGCGTGGAAAGAATGGGCGCGCCTTTGGCGATTGTAAAGGACCTAAGGGACGGTTATGTCTATTACGATGGGAACAAAGACCACCGAAACGAGCCCCCTGTCCTTCCACCCTGATTTAACATAATATACCTTATGCGACTTTCCTTTAGGGCGCGCCTGATTTATTAGCGACGCTCTTTGCCCCCGTTCTCCGGCAACACCTCATAGAGATCGACCCATGACGATGGGAGAGGAACTTTCTTGAGCCATTCGGGAGGTTTTCCAGAAACCAATTGGAAGGCAAGGCTCTTGTCGCCGAACCCCGATCGTGCATCGTCGCGCAGTTCCTTATCTGTCTGCCTATCCTGTTTTCCGAAATACATAGTGGGAACGTAACGGCAAAAAACGACCATATCCGCCTTGTTCCTCCGCGCAATTCCTTCAGCGAGACCCGGATCGGCGGCAGAGAAGAACTCCGTCGCTGCCATGTTTCCCGCAACATTGGTATGGTATGGCGCGGAAAAGACCGAATGCCGCGTGAAGAACAAAAGACCAGCCCCTTGATTGATCGTGTTGAGTATCCGCAAATTTCGCCCGGAATAAGGAGGCGCTTCAAGAACCTTTGCAACTGCCTGAAGGTCGCATGGATCGTCGCTGATCCGCATAGGGAACATCAACACGCCCGTATTGAAAGATCGTCCATCATAAACGGCAGGCATCAAAACCGTGAAGAGGGGCCCGACAAGCGCCACAATCCCTATTTCCGCCCAAACTCGTCCCCTGCCCTGCGGCTGATGCTCGATCCGCCCAAGGGCGCGCTCTGCCAACGAAACCAACGGAATAATTGAAAAAGCCTGCGCATAAATGACAAGCCTTGACTGGTAAAACATCATTAGTCCGAAAGCTGTCGCAAGGCATGCTGTCAGGACACCCCATGCCCATTTCTTACCGCCCTGCCCTTCGCAAATTCTTAATCCCGATGTAACGACTGCCACGCATAACAAAATGCAGGGATACATCGTTTGCGGCGTTAGCTTGCGAACCGCAGGAACAGCCTCTCCGACATTCGCAAAAAACATCGCCGCGAGCTTGGGGTCCATGGCTCCGTATGGTCCCAAAAGTAATTGCGGAAAATGATAAAGATAAGTGGCTCCGATCCCAATTGCCGCAATCCCCACGACCGCGAACCGCACGAAGATATTGCCAATTCGCCCCGAAGCTGCCGCGATAAGCAGCGCCGCCGCGATCCCTCCCATGAGTACGACATACGCGATCGAATAAGATAAGAGGTCCAGCGTGAAGATAGACAATAATGGCGTTTTAAGCGTCAGAAACGCGCTGCCCGCCAAAAATAGGCTCATCCCGAAGCATACTGCTGCTTTTCGCGCTCGTGCTCCATTCGCAACCGCCCAAAGCCCTATCGCCGCTGAACCAATCGCCATCCACGGAAGAGCTTCAAGAGCAACTGCCGTAGCAAGCGCATAAAGAAAGCCCGCTCCGATGGAGAATTTCGCTTCAGAAGGCTTCAGAAAGGTCTGAGCCGTCAGAGCCAATGCTCCCATTGTCAAAATAACGACAAGCCCATGATGATCGACTTGGCTCGGTGCGAATTTCGACATGAGTCCGGATGCGAAGATCGCGACAAACGCCGAGAGCCGCGCCCAGTCTTTCGGAACAAACCGCGCCGCTGTCGCCGAAAGCACCCAAAAGAACGCCGCGAGATAACAAAGAGGCAAAAGGAATGCAGTCAACAACGCCGCGCCGCGGAATGAGTAACCGAGCGAATGGAATCCGAAAATAACCGCCGCCATAGGCAAGTTAGCTATCCGTGTAAAATGCAAAGGCACGCCTTCGGGCGGATTCATGCGGTGCTGGACGTTATCGAACCATCCCTGCCCCTGAATCCAATCAAGCGTATGACTGAGGTAGGTATAGTCGTCCGAATCCAGGAGATTGCCTCGCCAAATATTGTTTGGAAGCGCAATATAGGCGATAACGAAATAAGCCCACAAAACAATGGGCAATCCATTAAATGGCCTCTGGAAAACAAGCAGAACTTCACCAATGAAATCCTGTATTCGTCGCGACAGGCCCCTGCCCGCGCGCTCCAGAGATACTATCATCCAGCCAGCCCCTTTTGTGCGGCTTCGAGCTTGGCGAGGGCCGCCTCGGCATCGGCCTTGCGTTCGCGCTGCTCATCGACGACTTCGGGCGGAGCCTTATCAACAAAATTTTTATTTTCGAGCTTCGCCTCAATTTTCCTGATCTCCGCCGCCATCTTCTCCGCTTCTTTCTTGAGCCGCGCCCGTTCCTTGTCGAGGTCAATAACATCGGCAAGCGGCAGCGCCAGCGTCGCCTCGTCGAGCACTGCTTGAGCCGATCCTTTAGGAATCTCTGTTGTCTCAGAAATCTCCGAAAGCCTTGCTAGCCGCATCATGATGAGTTCATGCCGCTTAAGCCATTCGAGAGTCCTTTCCGAAGCGCCCGTGACCAGAAGCGGCACGGTCGATCCCGGTGGCATATTCAATTCGGCTCGAACCGCGCGTATCGCAGAAATTCCGCGAACCAGCCACCTCATCTCGTCTTGCGCTTCCCCATCGGCGATCAACTGAATCTTCGGCCATGCCGACGCCATAAGCAACTTTTCGCTGCCCGTAAATTCGCGCCAAAGCTCTTCGGTAACAAATGGCATAATCGGGTGTAACAAATGCAATATCTGCACAAGCGACCAAGCTGTCGTCGCGCGAGTCTCATCCCTGGCCTTCTCGTTATCTCCCGACAAAATCGGTTTCGAGAATTCAAGATACCAGTCGCAGAACGTGTTCCAAACAAACTCATAGGCCGCAGTTGTCGCCAGATCGAACCGGTAGGAATCCAGATTTGCCGCGACGCGTTCCACTGCCGCCTTCGTCTCGCCCACGATCCATTTGTTGACTGTCAGCTTAACCGCAGCCGGATCGAACGCAGAATCCCAAACGCAACCGTTCATTTGGCAAAACCTCGCCGCGTTCCAAAGCTTCGTCGCAAAGTTACGGTTTCCCTCGATGCGGTTTGTAGCAAGACGAATATCTCGTCCCGGCGTCGAGAGATTGGCGAGCGTAAATCTCAAAGCGTCGCATCCGTACTTGTCAATCACGTCCAAAGGATCGATCACATTTCCTTTGGTCTTCGACATCTTTTGCCCTTTTTCGTCGCGGACAAGCGCATGAATGTAGATTTTTTTGAAAGGCACGTCTTTCATAAAATAAAGGCCCATCATCATCATACGCGCGACCCAGAAAAAGATGATGTCAAAGCCGGTGACAAGAACATCCGTCGGGTAATAGCGCGCAAGTTCTGGCGTTTTATCCGGCCAACCGAGGGTCGAAAAAGGCCAAAGGGCGGACGAGAACCATGTATCGAAAGTATCTGTTTCGCGTGTAAGCGAAACTTTTTTTCCGTAATGCTTCTCGGCGGCCCTGTACGCCTCCTCTTCCGTCTCTTCGATAAAAACGCCGCCGTCTTCGCTATACCAAGCGGGAATTCTATGTCCCCACCAAAGCTGGCGGCTGATGCACCATGGTTGAATGTTGCGCATCCAGGCGTAATACGTATTTGTCCACTGTTCAGGAACAAACGCGGCGCGCCCCTCTTCGACGGACTTAAGAGCTTTTTCCGCAAGAGTCGAAACATCGACATACCATTGGTCCGAAAGCCACGGTTCGATAGGAACCCCCGAGCGGTCGCCATGCGGAACGGCGTGAACATGCACATCGATCTTGTCAAGAAGCCCGAGAGATTCCATATCGGCGACAACGCGCTTCCGCGCTTCGAAACGCTCCAGTCCCCGGTATTGTTTGGGAACGTTGTCATTAAGCCGCGCGTGCGCGTCAAAAATATTGATAACCGGAAGTTTGTGGCGTTTGCCGACCTCGAAGTCATTGAAGTCGTGTGCGGGGGTGATCTTAACCGCACCGGTGCCTTTTTCCGGATCGGCGTAGTCGTCGCCGACAATGGGAATAAGACGGTTCGCCAACGGCAGCCGAGCGGTCTTGCCTATCAAATGCTTCAGTCGTGCATTCTCGGGATGAACCGCAACGGCAGTGTCGCCGAGCATCGTTTCAGGCCGAGTAGTGGCAACGATAATGAAGTCAGCGCTGCCT
>JAQVZU010000016.1:4267-30246 GCA_028708035.1 Alphaproteobacteria bacterium | reverse complement strand
ATGCGTTCGCGCCAATCTCAACAAGAAGAGCTGGAAAAGGCAGTCGCTCTCACGCGAGCCGAGGAAAAGCGGGTGAAGAACGATCCCAACAGCACGCCCGAGAAAAAAATCGCGGCGAAAGAAGCCCGGAAAACGGCTGAATTCCAAGCCACGATGAACGACGAACAACTTCAACGCCATGTAGAAGAGGCCGAGAAACGTCAACAAGACAAGCAAACGACGGGGCAGGGGGGAGATAAGGAAAAGAGGATTTATCTGTCTGTGCCTTTTGTCCAGAAGGACGAAGCCAAGGCCCTCGGTGCGCGCTGGGATCGTAACGAGAAGGCGTGGTATATTCCTCCCGGTGTCGATCCTTCGGTTTTTGCGGCCTGGATCGATACAGGAGAGCCGCAGGTTCCAGAACCGAAGGAAAAGGGCAAGCGGGAATATCTCGCCGTTCCCTTCGGCGAACGGCACGCGGTGAAGGCGGCCGGCGCTCTTTGGGATAAAGAAGCCAAATCTTGGTACATTGGCCCGAAAGCCGACCTCGACCTTCTCAAACGCTGGCGCCCCGAAGGAATTCCTAATCTGCAAAGCCCCGCCATGGCGCCCAAGGAAGAGTTTTCCGAGCTTCTGCGCTCAATCGGCTGCGTTGTGTCTGGCGAACACCCCATTATGGACGGCAAAAAGCACCGCATTAGCGTTGTTGGAGAAAAGTTCAGCGGGAAGGCGGGAGCCGGATTTTATGTAGCTCATCTGGATGGTCATCCCGCGGGATATGCCAAGAACAATAAAACCGGCATCGAAACCAAGTGGAAGGCCAAAGGATATACGCTCGACGAAGAACAAAAAGTGCAAATGCAGAATATCGCTGCAGAAAAACTGCAGGCAAGAGAATTGGAACAAGAGCGAATTTACGAGCAGACTGCGGTGCGGCTCAACAAGGAATTGTTTGCGCGGTTGCCGGTCGTCGAGCCTACCCCCTACATGAAGGCGAAAGGGGTTGTTCCTCAAAAAGGGGTTTATACTGACGGAGAAGGACAGGAAACAATCATCCCTGCAATTGACGCGAAAGGCAAACAGTGGACGGTTCAATATGTTCATCCGGACGGAACAAAACGCTTTGCAAAGGACAGCCGGAAAGAAGGATGTTTTCATGCCATAGGCGGTCTTGATGCTTTGGCGAAGGCTCCCGTGCTTGTCATAGGAGAAGGCTATGCCACGGCGAGCAGTTTGTCCCAAGCCTTGGGTTATTCAACGGTGGCGGCGTTCGATTCCGGCAACGTTCCTTCCGTCGCCAAGGATCTTCATGAGAAATTCCCCGACAAACCCATTTTAATCGCCGGAGACGATGACAGGCATCTTGAAATGAGTCTCGGATACAATCCGGGGCGTAAACACGCCGAAGAAGCCGCCAAGGCCGTAGGTGGCGTCGTAGTTTTCCCGATCTTTGCGCCTAGCGAGCAAACCTATCCGCCTGAGCTGGATCGCGTTACGCCCGAGCAGTACCGAAACAAGACCATCTCGGATCAGCAATCCGCGGCGCTTGAAAGAATGAAGCAGTTTACCGATTTTAACGATCTTGCGGAGAAAAGCTCCCTTGGAGAGGAAGGGGTAATGCGGCAGGTTTCTCCTGCGATCGACAAAGCCATAGAAAAACACAAGGAGCTATCGCTGAAAAACCAGCAAGAGCTGGATAATCAGCAACGGCGCTCAATCAAGATTGGCTGAACTACTAAAGGCCGCAGCGGAATCAACCTACAGTTCGATTTTCGGTTTTCCAATCTTATGCCCCGAAAAGAACATAGCATCGGAACCGGCGAACCTTTCTGCACAAAAATATCCATCCCTAACTTTGTATTGCACCAGAGCCGCAACCGGGGTCGAGACACCCGCGTCTCCTTCAAATTCTATTTTGGCGATGCCGCTTTTTGATGCCAATAATTCAGCGTGTGCGGGAACGGCCAAGCGATTAGCCTTGAGCCACAAAATCCATTGTGCCTTGCCCCATCGCACAAACCAATAACGCTTGAAAACATCTTTCCTATCTGAACTGAGCGTATAGCTTGGCCAGCCGAATTTCTTCCCGTCAAAACTTTCAAGAGAATATATATCAATGCCAACAAGTCTGCCGGTGATCTTCTTTCCCTTAACGGCCACAGAAATCAAATCGTTAAGTTTGAAATCCTGCGCGTTCGACATTTGACGCCTCGTCTAAAATAAATTTACGGCTCTTTGACCTGCTGGCGAGTTTGGGAAATCGCCGATAGCCGCCGTTAATTCTAACATCGACCGAGCATAAGTCGATAGTTATCGCTGGAGCGAATTTCCTTTTATAAGCGTCAAGATTTTTCGTTTCAGAACCTCCGAGATTAACGTAATCGATGCCCTGATTATGCAAGGTCCTACAGCAGGCAACCATCGAAAACTCCGAAAGGCCCGGGATTTTTGTGTTACAGAAATTGACGTAAACGTTTGCCGTTTTTCGGTGACTATTAGAGACATCCCACAAGCCCACGGCTTGTAGTACGCCGTCAACAAATATCATCTGTCCTGATAAACCCGAAGACTTGTCGATGCTATGTGAGAACAAAGCTTCGTAGGGAGCATACAAAAGCTCGTATTCGAGGCGACTGGTCGCATTGTAATTGGCCCAGCGATGAAGAAGGTTCTCTAGGGCACGGCTGTGATTAATGATATCGAAGGGCAGAACATCAACTGAATATTTTTTCAGTTGACGCACACGATTTCTCACGAGCATAAATCTGCTGCCTGACAACGCAGCTACATCAGCTGTAGAGAAAATACGAACAGGATATTTCCAATCTAAGACGGTTTCCTCTTGCCTTTCCAAAGAGACATGACGATTACTGAAATACAAATCCTTTTGTTCAATTATGTCAGAAGGTTTAGCTCTGGCTATACGAACGCCCCCAGCGGGTTCGGGAATAACGTTCAACAAGTCAGTGACTAAATCCGTTTCCGATTTAATGAGCTGTGGAAAAATCAAAATTTGTCCAAGAACATTCGGATGCCAACAGGTCAGCACGAAAGCACCGCCTCTTTCATAGACCCATAATCCGTTTCGTCCGGTGAAGGAATAATAGGCCGGCGAAGTAAGGTAGGAGTCCGTGTCTTCGCACGATGCAAGCAATTGACGCAGGCATACAAAGTCATTTTCTGGGATGCGAGATACGCCCGGAATTTCTTCAAATTTGCTTTCCCATATCCTTTGATCGGATACGTCAGGCAACATTGACGTTTGGTTTTCTTTATCGGGGCGCATGATGTCAGACGGGATCATTTGCGCGCCTTATTGTTAAGGGCGGCCTTGTCGAGCGGTTCAGAATGCTCCCACACAAAATTGAACAATCGCCGTGTGCTATCAGCAAAAGCTTCGTCGTGAATAATTGCGCATCGCCGCGCGGGCGCCCAAGAAACAAGAGCCAGCTTTGGGCCATATATATACAGTGGATATGGACTGAAGAAGTTAGAATCGATCCAACGATAACACTCTTCCGGAGCTACAAGATAAATATCGCCCTTACATATGAGCAACCGTTCCGTGATGTTAGCTTTGCGTAATCTTTCAATATGGGCGGTTAAGAAAGATTCTTCTAAATCCTTGATCACTCTTCTTTCATCGAGACCCGCAATCAAAACTTCACCGCCGATATCCCGAAGCGTATTATAAACATCGTCCAGCAATTTTCTATTTGCATCCTCGCCCTCATACGTTTCCACAAGGCGGTCTTTTTTTCTTACTCCCTCACCAGGAAGAAATTCGATGCCATACATTTCGAGAATATTGCGAATTTTGCCTATGGTGGTTTCTCTGTTGGCACCAGCATTGTTCAAAATATTGATGAGCGTGTTTTTCGCTATAGCAGCTTCTTTGCAAAGTGCTTCTCTGGTCAAACCAGCTAAAGATATAGCTGCTGCTATCTGGGGTCCGGTAAGCTTCATGGTTAATTTTTCTCTCAGAGATTACTCCCTAGAACTACCCTACAAAACTTTCAGCCCAATTAAAAGGGACTTATTGTTTCGGCAATAAAATTTCTTTTTTCATTTACCTACCATTTTTTGGTAAGAACATACCCTGAATAGGTAGCAAAATAGAACGAATAGCCCAATGAGCGTGTACTTTTCGTTTTTACTTGCGTCTTATACCCCATATTATTCTTGCATAGAGCGAAACAAATTTGGGGAGTAGAAATGTTAACGAATAAGAATTTTACTTTCGAGGATATGGCGGCCCGGTTTGGCGAAATTGTCGCCTACTCCTGTTTGCAAGAGATCGAACGCGCCGCAGGCCTAGTCCCCACACTCATGATCGGTATCGAGCCTGAACTTCGGCTTGTGAGCGCCTGCCGCATACAGGACGCAAAGCGGAAGACCCCGGTCAAAGAAATGCAGCCCGATAATAACACCATGCTGGAGGCAGCATAAAATGAATCTCACATCGTTAAAAAGCGACGATCCCTTAACGCGAGAAGAGCTGACCTCGATTACAGCGATAGTTGAATACTTGGCGTTCAAGAAGGGCAACCACGGCGAAAAAACATATTGCCACTTGGCGACCGAATTCAACGTGACAGACGTGAAGCAAATCAAGCGCCGCGACTACGACCGCGCGGTTAAATACTTGGTCGATTTGGATGAGCTTGAAATAAATTAGGAGAAACCATGCCATGCTTATGATAACCGGATCACAAATTAGAGGCGCTAGAGGACTGTTAAACTGGTCTCAAGACAATCTGGCCGAAATTTCTAAAGTCTCGCGGCGGACTGTCCAGCTTATCGAAAGCGAGTTCCCCGCGCGAAGCAGCAACCTTCGTAAGATACACCAAACCCTGACCGATCACGGCATTGAATTCTTGCAGGGCGCCGGTATCAAACTACGCTCGAAAGGCTTCCACGATTTTATTGGCGCGGAAAGCTGCGACGACTTCTTTGATTATGCTCAGAGAACGATCAGAGACCGGGGTGGCGACCTGGTCTGCATGATTGCTGAGACGGACATGCTGACAAAAACATGCTGCTCCTCCGGCCTCACGAATATTCAACGCCTTGAGCAGATACAAAAAACCGCCAGCGTTAAATGCCTCATCGACGAGGCCCTTAAGCCATCTTTCCTGCCGCCATCCTTTGAGGTTCGGATATTCCCGGACGAACCTACCGTTATTCCAATATCCGTCTTTGTCTTCGGCAACCAATGGGTCGGCGGGTTTCAGGACGACGACAAAACGAATTTCACATTCGTAGTCTTTAACAAAGCTCACTTGGCTAGCAAAACCCAAGACTATTTTCTGCCGCGCTGGCACGAAGCCAAGGCATTTCGAGGCAAAAACCGTGAGCGAAAAGCGCAGACAATTTAGCAAAACGCGCAGCAGAAAATTTTAGGAGCAGAAAGCGCCATCTCGTTACGCAAAACGCGCAAATACTCATGTTGTCGGAAGAGAAAAAATAATGACATTTAGAAAATACGAAAGGAAGAGGCGAACACGAAATCGGCGGCGAGCCAACGGTAGACAAATGGTACAGGGAGCGACGTCCAATTTAGTCGTTATCGATCTGATTTCGGATAACGAGGCTCTCAAATTTGAAGTCGCTGGTCGACTGGCAGAGGCCATTATCGAACTCCGGAGAAAGGACGGAGGATGTATGCCGCAGGACCTAAACGAAAGAGGATTTACGCCGTCAGAAGTGGCCGAGAATTGGGATGCGGCTCATTTTCTGATAGCGATCAATGACTTGATAGAATGGGGCAAAAACGGTGGCAAAAGTGAAACTTAAAAAAAAGCAGCTGCCGATCGGCAATATCCTGAACCGGCGCTTACACTCAATCTATCCATGGGAAGCGCAACATCATTTGGAGAATTCCAAATGATGCAAGTTGCGATGCAACACCGTCTCTGCGTCATGTTGGCTTTTCAAGCCATAATTACCAATGGCAAAAAAACAGATGCGCCAGGTGTGGAAACACGGGTCATTGAGCTTGCGAAACACATGAATGAATTCTGCAATCGGCACGTTCGGGAAGCTTTTCCCATAGGAACAATAAATCTTGTTGATGATAAAGGGGCGGCAAAGATAGACGAGGCCATTGACCAATATATTCAGGAATTAAGAACAAAAGAGCAAACACATCTACCCGAAGACCGGGAGACGCTGATTCAGCTCTATGATCGCCTCCAACAACGCAGATCACGCCGGATGCAATGGGAGTTCTATGCCACGGCTAAGGAGGATAAGCTCTCCTACCTAATTATTAAATACCTTGATGAAGAAATCGAAGACCTTGGGGGAGTGGCGCGTCAATGAAGTCCTCTCCGCAAGCAAACCTTGTCCCGCATGTAATCGACCTTATCGGGGTCAGTTTCGACAAGAAGTTCGCGCAGCACCAACGCATGGCGTGCGCCATTGTCAATGCAAGCCTTAAAAAGGGCAATTGCGAACCTCAAGACCTTCTGCCGTTGGGATTCACGCGAGAAGAAACCGCAGAGCTATGGCACATGGCAAATGCAATGGCCAATGTTGAGCTGCGGCTAATGAAGAGCGCGTCTTGGCAAAGAGACAACCGGGGGAATGCTCATGCCGCCATCTAAGAAAAATGAAAAGGCGGCGAAGAGCATAGATTTCTGTTTGCTCCCGTTGACCAATTCGACATTCGGAAGCCAATCCGAAATTGATGCCCAGGTCGGAGTGCCTGCGCAATGGAAAACGATAGCAACGGTTTATTCGGTCGTTGGCGTGGATGCGGAAGATATCGCGAATCAGATTATGCTGGCGATGATTTGGCATCCGAAGATGCAGGTGGCTTTGGACTCTGCGTTGACATCTTTGGAAGCGTGCAGAGCCTGCGCGGGCCTCGATCCAAAAATCAACGCGGACATCAAAGAAACTATCGACAGCATTAAGGAGATAACCGACGAATTTGGGGTCAGGGAGAGATAAACGACAAAAGCAGAAAGAATAAGGGGTAGCGGTCAGTTTCAAAAATGATTAGTTCAATATATCAGGTTTCTGGAGAGTGTTTCCCCCCACATGTACCTGTAGAGTGTCAAGTAGCGCCTTTGGCATATCCCCCCACAACTGAAACGAGAGTTTGCCGCCAGCGCCGAAGGTTAAGGTTAGCATAACTGTTCCTGTCGATTTATCAAAACCTAATTCCCACCAGCTTACGCGAAAAACAGGTTTTATAGCAGGATCAATTTTAAGAATTTCATCGCTTTGCTTTTGTGAAAGCGCCGAGACATCGGCAAGTTTTAGAATCTCACTTCGCGGAATGGCGAGAATAAGTTCATTCCCGTCGGATTGGATGGTTTTAATAAGCATGTTCTGACCATCTTCAGTAACCTGAGAGCCAGATATTTCACGGATCGCGACAGCAGATACGTCCACCATTTTTATTCCCCGTCATTACATAAGTGCGAATGATAATGGGTATAGCAATAAGAGTCGAATCTAAGGCTTTACAGCTAATTCCCATCCATCATCAGTGGTTGGCTCAAAAAAAGAGAGCTTTGCGTATGACCGGGCTAATTTTTTGAAATGTCTACCGTGACATAATAGGTTTCTAGCCAGTTGGCCCATTTTTCGGCCTTTACTCTCAGGTTGGCTCGATAAGATGCGTTGAGATCGGGTGTGCGCGAATGATAGTTGGCAACCCGCGTCCACAAATCGCCCTTATCGTATTTGATGTGTTCGTATACCCTCCAAGCCGCAAGAAAGTAGGGGTAGCATCCGGAAGCGGCCACGTCGTTTTGTGTAATCCCATATTTTTTGAGTTCGGCGAGATAAGCCGAGTTAAACTGCATCGGGCCGACATCCTGCGTTCCATTGGAATTCTGAACCCATTGACCAGGCTTTCCTGCTTCGATTTCGGCAATAGCTAGAAGAATATTCGCCGGAACGCGGTATTGTATGGCCGCAGAGACTGAACAAACAACGCGATCATGAATGTAAGGAGGCACGTCTGCGACGGGCATTATTGCCACCAATAGTTGCCTGTCCTATGGCTTGTGGCCTTGTACGAGGCCAGGGCAGCGTCATAGTCCTTGGCTTCCACCCAGTATCCACCAGCATCTGGAGTGCCCACGTAGCGCGGGGCAGTGCTCGAAAAGTCTGTGTAGGCGTTTGTGAAGTATGTCGAACAATACTTAGGCAAGGCGTCTGAAATACATACACGGTAGCCATAATCTCGATAGCGCGAGCGTTGGCACCACATGCGCAACGTTGCGTTCAAGGATGTGGCGTCACAACGTCCCGCCCCATTAGATATGGCATTGATTAGCAATGTCATCTGGGGCGTCTGATTGGATACAGGACATAGGTCCAGAAAAGCGAGGCGCGCGCGCACGGTTTTAAGCCAATCATCGAAAGATATTCCAAAGTACCGATCGAGGGAGGGAGTGCATTCGCTGGGCTGAACGCCGGAAGAAAGGCAAAGAATGGCTTCGCAGGCAAGGCGCGTATCTCCTGTGAGAACCTCCTGTGCTACAGCAGGATTAAACGTGGTAGATGACTGCGCCGACAAAAAGACGAGTAAAACGAGGAGAATTTTATTCATGGGTTTGTTCCTCCTGGTTGATCACGATGATTGCTTGTCCCGGAATGCAGCGACCTCTTCTTGGGATTTTTTGGAGAGATTTGATCCAGAAAGGCTATCCCCGGCGAAAATTGGCTTTGATTGTTGCTGAGTGGAAGTTTCGGGGCCATCCTGATTTGATCCTTTTGAAGATGGCTTTATGGCTTCGGCAATTTGCCCTCCGACCGTTGCACGAATGTTTTCCTTTGCAGCGGCGATTTTATCTGTGACAGCTCCTTTCCCGACGGAATAGGTTCCCCTGGCTAGGTTAGCGGCTGCGTCGGTCGCAAAACGTCCGACTTTTCCCAATACGCTGGCAGAGTTCTTATCGCTTCCCGCGGGCTGGCCTAAAGGACTCGTTCCACTGTTTGGGTTGCTGTCAGTTTTGCCGCTAAAGCTGGAAAGAAAATCCTTTCCAGAGCCTACGTTTTCGGAAGCTTTAGACACGGCTGCCATAATGGCTGACGCGCCTCCAAGAACGTTGCTAGCGGCTGTTTTGCTCATCTCATAAGCGGTGCCTGCTGCAGCGACCCCCATTGATGCTGCTCCGATAATACCTCCCACGCCGATGCCATTTCCAAGAGAGTGATGTAATCCCCCGCCGAATGCCAATCCGCCTATCAAGGCAGGAATTTTGTTCGTTAGGAGCAAAAGCGTTAAGCAAAAAACTAGCATGACGCCGAGTTCATCAAAATTCATGTCACCAGTGTTCATTTTATTATAGAAAGTCGAAAGCAAATCGGTTCCAATGCCAACCAACAATGTCATTGCAAAAAGCTGAGCTGCAATGCCCAAAACGGTTCTGTAATAATTAATAGCCATATCGGACGTCCATCTCGATCCGCCGAAGCCCAAGAAAAAGATGCCCGCGTACATCAAAATCCATGATGTAACTAGCAATATAAGCATGTTGACGGCGACCGCAGCCAAGAGAAGTAAAATTCCGCCGCTGAGAATAATGCCTATAAAACTATCTACGGGCTTCCAGATTGAAAGGTTGTGAAGCGCCTGATGCCATATTAGGAAGCCGATATTAACGATATCTGACGGATGAAGCGTGGTCGTTCCTGTAGCTTGTGCCCCCAGTTGGCGCAACGAAGAGATGATAGAGTTCGCAAAATTGGGACCGTTTTGGAGAAGCCAAAGGAAGAAACCAAAAAACAGCAGGAAGCGGACGAACTCAGCAAAAAATTCTCCAATGTCGGCTTTTCTTAGGATCAGAGTGCCGCCTGTCCAGGTCAAACTAATGGTTCCGAGTATCCAGAATAAGCGCAAAGCAGCGGCGGAAATTGTCGCCTGCCATGCAGAAGCGCGCGTGGCAAATTCATTGACAACCTGGTCAAGGATACCTTGATTGGCACCGGCATCATAAAAATTTAGTTGTGCATGTGCCTCTGAGAAAGGAATCACAAGCAGGAAAAATGTCCAGAACAGAAAACGGAAATTTTTCATAAATTACCATCCCGGAGTACTTTTAGGGGGTGTTGAAGGCCCGCGTGGGGAGGTGGAGCATAAATGAGCGAAGGCTTCTCTTTTAGCCTTTGGCTCAAGCGCCGAAATAAAATCAGCGGAACAGTTAGTGGCATTTACCTCAGGAAGATCTTTAGGCGAATATTCTTCGTTACAACCGACAAGAGCAGTTAATAAAAGGCCAGCAACGGCCATTGTTGGAAGAAGCTTCATTTTGTTGTTTCCCTTTCGTTCCGACAGAAAAGACTGCTTCATTAGTTACCAACCAGGTGTGTTAGAGGGGAGGGTGGTTGGGCCGCGAGCCTCTATTGCCACAGCATGAGCTGCATCTTCTTGAGCTTCTCTATCGGCCACGACTTGTGCCCGAGCGGCCTGGGCATTTTGCTGCGCGACTAATAGTGCGCGGATTTGCAGAAGTTGATTGGCTTGATTACTTGCCAACTGGTTGGCGTATTGAATGGCCTGCATTTGCCCCGTAGCGCTTTGGGCGCCGGTCTGAAGGTTCTGGAGCGTATTTGCATCGGTTATCAGCGCGTTTTGTTGTTGAACAAGCCCTTTTATTTCTGCATCGAGGGTGTCTTTTTGGACCTGGGAACCAAAACGTTGTTGAGTTTCCAAGGCACCCCACTGTGCCTGAGTGCAACCGGTAGAGCTAAAACAGGGTGAGCTTTGATAAGAACTGGTGGCCTGAAAGTTGTTCAAATAAGAATTGAGACTTCCATAGCTTGACGTATACCCGCTGAGAGTGTCGATGCTGTTTTTTAGTTGAGTCATGGTATTTACCGCTTGGTCCCAAATGTAGGACGGCGGCGTTGCCGTGTTTTGCAACTGGTTTGCGTACTGCTGGAGCTGCGTCTGATATTGCTGGATTTGCTGGAGCCCCTGCGTGATTATTTGAGCAAGGGATGAAGCGTCGATAACCGGAATTCCTTGGGCATGAGCTTGCGGCGGCCAAAGAACGAAAAACGCCAGAAATGCCGCTGCAGCATACCGAGTCAGAAGATTTTTCATGACTTTCTTCTCCTGGCGTTAATAGTCAAACGGTTCGTAGGGCTTGGGAAACGTCAGGTCGGTTGTGGCCATAACATGGAACCTATATCCCGGTCGAATTTCTATCGTTGGCGCGATCTTCAGGTTTTTAGAGATAACCTGCGCTGTCGCCTGACCCATTTGCTGTCCAAGAGATTCGGCCATAGCGCCGCTGAAACTTTGTGTTCCATAGGTCGTTGTAGGTTGGTTCTGTTGCTGGGTGTAGGAGACGGTTGCGGGCACGATCGACATCAAAATGGCCGAACCGAACAATCGTGCAAAATGATTGTTCACTTGGTCTTCAAAGCCAGCATATCCGGCACCGTCGGCGCCCGGCATGGCTCCAATGTCAAGGGCTTTGCCGTCCGGGAACACAATGCGCTGCCATGCCACAAGGACGCGGCTTTGTCCGTAAACTACGTCGCTCGAATAGGTTCCGACAAGGCGCGAACCTTGCGGGATCAACATGAATTTTCCGGTTGGAGTATCGAAGACGTTCTGAGAAACCTGTGCGATGATTTGTCCCGGAAGATCAGAGTTGATCCCGGAAATCAAAGTTGCCGGAATAACGTAGCCGGCGCGCAGCTCGTAGGGGGTCCTCGGCGCTTCGGTAGCAGAATCCAATCGCCACCTGTCTCCCTTGGTTCGGTCAAATTGCGCCATGCTGTTTTTGGAACTGTTCGAACTAACCTGAAAAGGCGTCTGTGACCCCGATCCTTCCCCAGACCCCTGTAACCGCGACAAGCGGGCTTTGTAAGCCTCCGATGGGTCGTTTGATGTTGTCGCCGCGTCAATTTGCTGACGCATTGCTGCCAAACGAGCCAAGGTTTCGTCGTGAGTTGAAGAACTTACCGGCGATGATCCGGCGCTTCTTGGGGATGCAATTGCAATCGTGGTGCGCGCGCGTATGGCCTCTTCCAATCGTTGCATCTTCATTGTGCGAATGCGGCCCTCGTCTGCATTCGGCGCTCCTTGCGCCGGTAGATGAGCTGCGTCAGTTGAAGAGGGTAGGGGAGGAATATCCAGTTTATCCGCGTGTACAATAGGAATGGCAGTGCCTTGGGCTCCCGGCAACGGCGGCAAAGAGAGGCCCTTCGCGGGAATGATGCCGTCCTTGTAGCCGCCAATTACATCGTTCGCCAAATTTGTCGTGTTGCCGCCCTTGTCTTTTGGAGACTGTGCTGACTTGTTTTGCTGTGCCGCGCGGTCAGAGGCGACAATTGCCATAATAACAAAAAACACCAAGAGGGCGGCTCCCACAAGGTAAAGAGGCATGTTATTAACGCGCCTCACGCCGGTTTTCCCGGATAATTCGCCAGGAGAAGCATCAGGGGACATTTGATCGTTGCTCACTGTTTTTACTCCTTCCTAACCCACGCTCCTGCGGGTGCGAGAGCGTTATCCTTGACCACATAGGCGCGAGCGATCGTTTGATTTCCAAGGAAGATCATGACGCGATAGGAATTCTTGTCTGTCGCATCGAGGACGTACCGTAAGGAAAGGCTCTGATACGAGGTTGTGTCAGAATCCTCCGTTGCAGGTGCATTTTGTGCGGCAACAGCGAAACCTTTGGAGCGGAGCGAGGAGAGCAGCTCCAAACCAAATTTATCTGGCGTTTTCTGTTCGAATTTTATGTGCGTCCTTGCTGGCGGATATAGTGCCGCGATCTCTTTTGCCGCTCCCTCAGCCAAGGTTTCGCTTATGTCGGGAGGAGAGGATTTTGCGTCGATAAAGCTGCCATAATTTTTGGCGCATCCGACCAAGCCAGCTAAAATAAGTGCAAGCAAGACAAGATTTTTTCTCATGTTATTTCACCCTCAGAATGGTCACACTGTCTTGGTTTGACCCAACCCCGGCAATAAGGACGGCCTTGTCAAATATAGTGTCCACGATGTAGCGGTCGCCTTGAAGACGGTAATTCACCATTACCCTTTCATCATCGGTGAAGAGACCGCCGTCTTTGCGGACGACCAGCAGAGAGGGAGCTTCCGTTTGGGAAAGCGTGGACGGCATCTGAATGATGGTTTTGTTTCCGTCGTTATAGACCCGCACAGGCTTCCAAACTGCGTCTCCCTGAATTTCGTAATTGAAATCAAGGTTGCCGAGATATTCGCCCGTTTCCGGGATGGTCTTGTCCTGATGATCTTTCGTTTCTCTGTTCTTTATGGACGCCCATTTGGCCGAGGCCTCTTCGGGGTACACGAAAGAAACCTGAGGCATATACTTGGCGCGATGAGAGCGGAGACGCAGATAATAGGTTCGCCGGTTTGTGGTCACGACAAGCGAAGATTCAAGCCCGACGTCTTGCGGTTTAATGATAAGGTGTTGAACCTCATTGACGCCGCTTCCTGTAATTGCTGGCTCGACCGTCCACCTGATCGTGTCTCCCAGGTTGATTGAGTTGACTTGTTCCCCGGGCTGCAACGCCACGTCGCATACCTGAAGAGGCGCGCAAACAATGCTTGGTTGTTGGGACCCGTACAGGAAGCGGATCGAACCATTAGGGCCTGGTGCCGGATCGACGCCGACGGTGTTGGCGGCGGAGAATTTATCCGCAATGGCCAGGGCTGCTTTTTCCTGTCGTGTGAGTTCAGGACTTTTCGCCTCGAAATAGGCGTCGGACATATTTTCTCCGGCCGCTAGAGCAACCGAAGGCACAAGCCCTAGAACAAAAAGAACAACAAATTTTTTCATTTTTTACCCTTTCTTAAAGCTGTTTTGTCCACGAGAAATCACGGACATAAATACCCAATGGATTTTGTCGCAAGCGTTCTTCCGAAGTGGTTGGAGAGGGATTGACGACATATACTGTCACAAGCGCGCGCATATGGGCTGGTTGCCCCGAAACGATCCCTTGACGATCCCGGCCCGTTTCGACCCAGTCTACCTGCCAGGTTTCCGGCGTTTGCTGGATGACGGAAGTAATGTCTACAGAAACCTGTTCTTTTTCCGCGCGTTTGAACGGGCTCGATTCTTCCGATCCCTTAAACCACTCTCCCATTTTCAATGTGGCCGGGTCATTAGGCGAGAGCAGGGCGTAAACCCGAAAAATAGCCTTGCGTTGTAAGGAAACGTCCGGGGTGACGAGCCGGGCGTCGTTGATAAAAGATGCCAATGAGGCAGACATAATTCTTGGATCGACAGGAGCGGCGCGCTGCGCGGGGGCAATGGCGAGCGCCTGACCGAGCTTATCGACCTCAACAATGTAGGGGACGAATTTCGACTGGCTTCCGATATAAATGATGCCGCTAATGCTAGCGAGCGCAATGAGAAGAGACAAAATGCCTAGCAGTTGCCACGTTTGTCGCGATGCTGAAACGGCCGACATATGTTCGTTCCATGTACGGCGAGACGAGAGGTAGGGGTTCTCATTTTCCCCCTTACGTCTTCCGCCGATGATGGTGACGCTGGAAAGCCTTTCGCCCGAATTGTTTGCAAGCAAGGCTTTAAGTTTCTGAGCTAATTCCATGTTTTCCCCACATAATCACTTAAATTTATGCCTCGACTTGATAACCAGGCCGCGACCCATTTATGGCCGAGCTTTGCTTCGAGATTTCGGATTGTTGCAATTGACTCTTTGTCGGACACCCCGACAAAAGCGAGCGCCAGAGGTCCAAGAGCAAGGTCGTATAGGCGGCAGCCATTCTCGGACACGTAATAATAATGCTGCTTCGGGGTGGAGGTTGACAGAATGTCTATCTGGCGTGACTTCAGCCCCATACGCTTGTAAAGAGCGGCCGTATCTTCGTCGCGCGCAAAAACATTGGGCAGGAAAATCTTCGTAGCCGTGGACTCAACGATAACATCCAGAATGCCTGAATTTGCCGCATCGGAGAGGCTTTGCGTGGCCATAAGAACAAGACAATTCGCTTTGCGCATGACTTTGAGCCATTCGCGAATCTTTTCTCGAAAGGTCTTATTACCCAGCAAGAGCCACGCCTCATCGAGAATTATGGCTGCTGGTTGGCCATGAAGGCATCGCTCTATGCGGCGAAACAGATACAAAAGCACGGGAAGAGCATATTTTTCGCCCTTTGACATGATCTCTTCGATCTCGAAGACCGTAAAATCGGACAGATCGAGGCCGTCTTGGTCCGCATCAAGCAAATGGCCCATCATGCCATCAACTGTGTATTGTTTGAGCGCCTCTCGAATGTCCTCATCCTGAACATGGTTGACAAAATCGGTAAGAGGTATCGGAGGATGTTCGACGCCGTGCTCTTTGGCATAAGCGACGGACGTCTCATAAAGAGACGTAATGGCTATTCCGATTTCGTTTCTTTGGGCCGGGGTCGTTTTAAGGCCGTTGAGCGCTAGAATCGTATCAATCCACTCCATAGCCCATGCCCGGTCGCTTCTCGACGACAGGAATTGCAAAGGACAGAACGCAAGTTTTTCGTCGTCTGCCGCAATGGTGAAATGTTTTCCGCTTTTTCCTCCCGTTGTGGCACGAATGGCGGCCGCAAGAGGATAAAGCGACATGCCCTTGTCGAAGGCGAAGATCGACATGCCTGCGTAACGCCGCAGTTGAGCTGCGAGAAGGCCGAGATGTGTTGATTTACCAGCCCCGGTAGGACCAAACATGAACGTATGGCCTAGATCGCGCACATGTAGGTTAAGCCGGAACGGCGTAGCTCCATTCGTCACGCAGTGCATCAGCGCCGGAGCGTGAGGCGGATACAAAGGGCAGGGGGCTGTTGGAGAACCCGTCCAAATGGTGCTTGTGGGTAAAAGATCGGCTAAGTTTAACGTGTTAAGCAGCGGGCGGCGCACGTTTTCAACGCCGTGGCCAGGAAGGCTCCCCAAAAAGGCATCCATTGTATTGATCGTCTCGACGCGCGCGGCGAAGCCTAGACGGCTGATGGCCTTCTCGACTTGACGTGCCGAGGCCTCAATCCGGGCCCGGTCTTCATCCATAAGGACGACAACGCTAGTGTAATAGCCTTGGGCAACCAGTCCGCTGTTGACTTCGGCAATCGCGGCTTCGGCGTCCGCCACCATGGTAAGCGCATCTTGGTCTATGGGGCCGGTGTTCGTGTTGAAGACCTGATCGAAGAAACCGCGGATTTTCTGCCGCCATTTTTTGCGGAACTTTTCGAGATGCCTTACGGCCTCGTGGGGGTCCATGAAGATGAACCGTGAAGACCATCTGTAATTGCAGGGCAACTCAGCCAAAGAGGACAAGATTCCAGGCGTCGATTCCAAGGGAAACCCTTCAATGGCGACCACCTGAATAAAGTTTAGGCCGATTTTTGGTACGACGCCGCCCCATAGTTCCTGTCCCCCAACCACTGCATCCAGATACATAGGATTTGTCGGAAGCTGAACGGGGTGGTCCAATCCTGTGACGCAGTATTGAATCCACCTAAGAAAGTCATCATGCGTTACCGTCGATCCGTCTTCGTTGGTGATTTTGTTTCCACGCAGTCTCTGCATGCTCAACGCGGGCGAAAGCCTTGTCTCCAAGTTCAGGCAGTCGCGCTTGAAAGTTTCGATCAGGTTATGCGTCCGTGCCTTATGGTCCGGGGTTGGCGCGTCATCGTCGAACATCAGCTCGACAAATTTTCTTTCCAAAAGAAGTGGAGGAAAATAGGTCACGGTAATGACAAAGATTCCTTCATACATTGTTCCGAGCTGCTCAAAGAGCCGGCGGCGTTCTTCGTCGATCGCCGCACAAATAGGGTCTGGAAAAACTGAATATCGAGCGCCCGGATATTCCGGCGCCGGGCGGCGGACAGCGTCAACATGAACCATCCATCCGTTGCCAAGCCCTGCAATTGCCTGGTTGATAAGACGGGAGATCTGTTCGCGTTGTGTGTCTGTATTGCTGGCGTTGTCGTCACCCTTGAAGACCCAAGAAGCCATTAGGGAGCCGTTTTTACCGACAATGATCCCGTCGTCGACGACGGCCGCGTAGTTCAGCAAATCCGCTAGTCCGGCCTGCGTTGAACGATGTTTTTTAAGCGTCGTTTCTTTCTGAGCAGCTTGAATGTGTGAGAAAAGCACCGACAGCATACCCATGCCGAGCACAGCAATAACAAGGGACAAAAATCCGATCATTTATATTACTTTCTTTTATTTGTATTGCTTTCCTTGACCTGGGGTGTTTTCCCGAAAGGGTGTGCTTCGAGCGGGATAATATGATTTGTATCTACGATGTCTCATATATACTTGGCGCATTTTCGGATCGGCTTTTGCCATAGCTCTGAAGGCGTAGATGGCCCCAAACCATAAAAGGAGTCCTGTAATGGTCGCCTTAAGTTCTTGAGCGCTAAAAATCAGCGCAAAAGCCATCAGCCCCGAAAACATGACAAGCTCACGATCCCCACCCATGAACAGGTTATCGCGGTTCCCGGCTCGGCGGATGGGGATTGTGCGTAACATTCAGACTGCCTCTTCTGAAACGAAGGTGCTTCCGTGTCCGGCATCCGCGATCTCTGCACCGCGGCCGAAGAATGTGCTCATCATATTGTTGACGCCGACCAAGAGCGCCATAACCAACACAAGGAAAAGCATCGTGCGGAAGAAGCCATTCAGGTCGCCCCCGAAAATAAGCACGCCGCCCGCAACAACGATCCCGAGGATGGAAAGGGCAAACGCCACAGGCCCCGTGACTGAATCTGTCAAGGCGGTCAACCACCCCTCATAGGGCAGGGATCCCCCCGTCCCTGTTGCCGCAAAGGAGGCGCTTGGCAAAAACAACAAGGCTACGACGATCAACACGCCTAGCTGGAACAGCCTAAGATGATTTATTCTAACAACAGATGTAATGACTGACATATTAGCTCCTTACAGAGGTTGGGTGACGTAGCGGCCGTTTTTGTATCCGGAAACCTTGAGTATTTCCTGGACACGCCGCCCTTCGGGGGTTTTGGCGATATGGACGACGATATGAACCGCCTCGCCAATCAACGGCTCAATCGGTTTAGGAGAGTCCGGATGCATGCTGATAAGCATGGCCAGCCGGTCTAATCCGGCGCGGGCGTTGTTCGCGTGCAAGGTTGCAGATCCGCCTTCGTGCCCTGTATTCCATGCCATAAGAAGATCGAGCGCTTCGGGTCCTCGAACTTCGCCAACCAAAATGCGGTCGGGGCGCATGCGTAGCGTCGTCTTCAGCAGCATCGTCATCGTGACGTCAAGCGACGTGTGGTACTGCACAAAATTCTTGGCGGCGCACTGGATTTCGCCGGTGTCCTCGATGATAAAAATTCGTTCGGTTGGATCGAACGCCACCATTTCATTAATGATAGCGTTGACGAGCGTGGTTTTGCCTGATCCTGTGCCGCCTACAACGAGGATGTTTCTGTGATCCTTGACGGCGTTGATGAGAACATCCCGTTGTGCCGCCGTCATAACGTTGTCGGCCACATAATCGGCCAGAGAAAAGATGGCAATAGCCCTTTTGCGAATTGCGAAGGTTGGGGCGGGAACAACAGGAGGCAACTGTCCGGCAAATCGTGATCCGTCGATAGGAAGCTCGCCTTCAATGATCGGATTCTGTCGCGTGATTTCTTTGTTATGGTATCCGGCAATTGTCTTGAGAATGCTTTCTGCACGCGCCGCCGGAATGGTTCCGACACAACGCATTTTCTCGCCGAGTTTTTCCTGCCAGAGATTTCCGTCCGCGTTCAAAAGGACTTCGATTGTACGAGGATCGGCCAATGCCTTCATGACGAGCGGGCCAAAATCCCGCTCAAGCCGCTTCTTTGCGCGGTCTTTTGTAGATGAGGAATATGCCTCTTCGTATTCAGCCATAATATCGCCCGGACGAGCAAGGAACCTTCAATGGAAGATCAGCCTAGCACCAGGAATTCGATATATCGAATTATTTTTTTGCAGAGCAGCAAAAGGCAGAAACTTGGTTAACGGCCTTGGCTTTGACGTAGAGTTTTTGTCTCTTTGGCGGATCGGTCATCCGCATAGCCGATAGTGGCCAGCTTTCCTCTAGCTTCTTCTTCCCATTTTCTGACTATAAATGCCCGATACTCGGGGAGTATGGCGGACACGACCTTATAACCATCCGGCAGTGTGCGCATGGGGGCATCGTTTGAGAGAACTTTTAGCGTAGCGCGGTCAAGGTCGGTAGACTCCAACAAAAGGGGCAGGGGAGTTTCAAGCGCCGCTGCTATCGCCTCCATAATTTTCAAAGAGGGGTTCGCCTTGCCGTTCGTAAGATCGGAAAGAAACGACGTCGAAATGTTGGCATGTTCCGAAAGCTCAGCCTTGGTCATGCCGCGCATGTCCATCAGACGGAGAACGTTCGTAAAGAAAATGTGATTGTACACCGAAGAGTCCTCGTTGATTCTTTAGCAGCTAAAGCTATCACAGAATCGCATCGTTCTGAATGTGCAACTAGTGCGCTGCACAATTACACGTACGACCGCGTGCGGCTCACAGAATTTGCAGAAAAACGCAGAGCGAAATTCGCCCAATTGTTTTGCGAATCATGAGGTAGTTATCAAATGTGTTCAATCTATGACGTGCCAATGGGTAGAAAGAAGAAAGAGCGAACAGGAACCGGGTAGATGCCGTTAAAACATATGTTGTTCGCCTCAGCCGAAAAGAACGGGAACATCTGTGCGAGCTGCTGAAGAAAGGGAAAAGCTCTGCGAAGATGCAACTGAAAGCTCGCATCCTTCTGAAAGCGGATGTTGGCGGTGGCCGGAAAGGCTGGAGCGACAATCAGATCATCAAAGCCATGGATACCAGCGCGTCGATGATCTATCGCACGCGCAAACAACTCGTTGAGGAAGGGTTTGAAGCCGTGCTCGCACACAAGCAGCGAGCGACCCCTGCGGTTCCAAGGATTTTTGACGGCGCGAAAGAAGCCAAGCTGACGATGTTGGCTTGCTCGCAAGCGCCTGAGGGTTGCGCGCGCTGGACATTGACGCTTTTGGCCAACAAAGCCGTCGAACTCGACATCGTCCCCGCCACGAGTCCGAGCACCGTTGCGCGGGCTTTAAAAAAAACAAGCTGAAGCCCCATATCAAGCAGTACTGGGTCATTCCTCCCGATCAAAACACCTTTTTTATAGCGAATATGGAGGATGTTTTGGATGTTTATCAACGGCCTCATGATCCGAGGAAGCCGCTGGTTTGTCTTGATGAGCAATCCAAGCAACTGATCCGTGAAGCCCGCGCGCCGCAGCGCATGCAGCCAGGACGACATGCGCGTGTGGATTACGAGTATGAACGCAATGGAACGGCCAAGGGCCGCTGGCCCCCTTGCTGACCGGCGTGAGCTACGGCTTCGACAACGGCGAGGACGGCAATGACATTCGGACTGGCGGCGGCGATACCGGGTCGCTCGCTTACATCCCAGTCGAGATGATTCCCTCTCGCGCCTATATATATTAACAGCGAAAATGGGTGAACGGGGCGTATATAAAAACCGGAAATACCACTTGAAGTCGCGTTGGGGGTGGTTAGGATCGGAAAATCGGTTCCGAGTCTGGTGAACGCAGTGGTAATGGTAAGACTGAGGCAGATGGCTATGTCCGATGATTGTTCGCTCTAATTCTCCAGCATGTCAGGCCGCTGGAGATTCGGTCGCCGCTCATGATTTCGCAAACACAAGCATATCGGCTAATGGAGAGACACATGCCGCATCTGGAAGGAATGAAAGAAATGCCGAAATCGAAGAGGAATGATATGAAGTGGGTTATCCTTATTGCCTTCACAATTTTTGCTCTAACGTCCTTATCAACCGAGGCGTATGCCACTAGATATGAGTGCAAAGCGAAAAACAACGTCAATTGGAAAGACGATGCTCTAACGGTAACCAAAGCTGGCCCGATGGTCGTACGATTCGATGACGAAACTGGTGCGTTATGGCTAGGGGAGAATCCTAAAGAGCCATATACTTTAAACATTATCCAAAAGCTCCACATTGACAATAGTTTGGTCGCAAAAAAAGAAGTAACTGCTGGCAATTATTCTAACCTAGAAGTGCTTCTCATGAAGCGCGAGAACGGAAGGCTCTATTTTGTGTTCTTTGCTGGTGGGGGAGAGATATCCGGTTCTTGTACAGTAATGCAGTAGTCCTGCACAAATAATATGGTCCAGGGAGAAGACGTATGCCACTTTCTAAACAGCGCAACGCAAAAACAGGTAAAGTTTATGCTCTCGGAATTGCGTTGTTTTTTTTAGAGTTGATTCCGCCGCACAAACAAGCAGCCGCCGTTGAGTATAACTGCATGACGCGGCAAGCCTATGCATGGAAAAAGGGCAAGCTTGAAGCTGTTTCTATTTCCAAGAATTCTGGAATGAGATTCAATAGCGATACAGGGGATCTCTGGAATCCACTTCCTTCTGGGATAAAGCTGTCAGTGGTTCAGCAGCCAGACGCAAATAATGACTTAATTGCGGTTTATGATCCAAATGGCAAGCACAAAATGAATATGATCCTTCACATTAGAGCGTGGGATAGCGAAGCAGAAACGTCTTTTCTGCTTCTTGATGATGGCGGGATTGCATCTGGAGCATGTGACAAGACAAAGTAACCTTGGTTAGGGGGGGGCATGACTACATTCGCACAATACTCTAATTCTTCAGCATATGTGGAGAGACACAGGCCGCATCTGAAAGGAATGAAAGAAATGCCGAAATCGAAGAGGAATGATATGAGGGTGGTTGTCCTTATTACCACAGCAATCTTCGCCCTAACTGCCTTTTCAGCCGAAGCGTATGCTACGCGGTATGAATGCAACGCCAAGAACGATGTAGTCTGGAAGGATGATTCACTAATCGTAGCCAATACCGGCCCAATGGTCGTTCGATTCGACGATATCACGGGGGCATTATGGCTCGGAGAGGATCCAAAGCAGCCCTCTTCACTAAAAGTGATTCAGGGACTTCATTCCGATAATGATCTGGTTGCGACTAGAGAAGTCACAGCGGGAGAATATACTGGGATAGCATCTTTCCGTCTGAGAAGAAAGGACAGCAAACTCTACTTTTTGTTTTTTGCGGATGATAGCGCAATATCTGGCTTTTGTAACGAAATGTAACAACGATCTCAGTAGGGCCAAAATTTAGCGAAATGGAGGAAGTAATGGCAACATTTGCTCAATATGGAAGCAGTGTCGATTATCGTAACGCGAGGAATAGTCTTACTGCACAGTTCGAGAATGTTGATTTGGCAAACGGTGTGGCAGGGAGCGGATTATTTTATTATGACCGCGCGGGGCTAAATATAGGGTTTGGGTTCAACATTTCCGGAAGGCTTAAATTCGATAAACAAGGGAACGTTATAAATTCTGCCGATGTTCGACAGCAGCTGGCACAAGCCGGGCTGAGTTTCACAATTCCGCAATGGTCCTACATCATTGATGCAGCTATCACAGCGAAAGATGCGGGGTTGGATGGCAAGGCAACAGGCCTCAACACCCAGCTCGGGAACATAGCCATCACTCAGCAACAAGCCTTCAATCTGATGGACAGCGTTTATATCCAAATAGAGGCGGACCTTGATGCGTCATTTGCAAAACGGGGTATAGTTCCGGATGCCAGTTTTGAGAACTCGTATGTTCGTGCTGGTTATGCGGACGAATTTTACAACACGGATAAAGGTGCGATACCTGTCGCTGCTTTCGGCAAAAATGCTGCTGCTGCATTCGAATCCGGAAACACAGGACTTGCGGCATACGAAACGGCTTTTGCGACGAATAAGGAGCAGTCGAATGGAACCGCCGCCCGGCGCATGGCTGAGGCATTTGGTGAGCTTGGCGGTCTTGTTACACTAAATGGAAGCGCCATTACCGATGTCGATTTCAGTCACGCGGATCTGACTGGCTTGGCTGGGTTTGCTCAAGCTGTATCCAAGTATAGCTCATCTGTCAGCGGTTATTTGAATAGCTACGCAACCGGGGCGACAAATTATGCCGAAGGATTTGACAACATCGTCTCGACTGTCAATGTGGCGGGTTCCGGATACTATATTGTTCGATCTGGAGACACGGCGGGATCAATCGCGGCGTTCGAAAATGTCAGCGGATTTGATGCTGCGGAACTTGCACGTGTGAATGCCGCGCTTGGCGGCAACCTTGGTACTGGGGGCTTGATTTACGTTCCGACCGGGCATGAAGTTATCACCGGAACCCCAAACAACCTGTCTGGTGTTACACTAGATCCAAGCGACAAAACGTTTGTTTACGATTCGGCGAATAGCACTGCATATGCAGTTGGTGTAGATCCGGCTGGGAGGCAGTCGGGTGGGCTTTATGCGCTGGACAATAGCGGCGATGCCAGCATTTTCGTTGCCGGGACATGGAAAGATGTTTGGAGTAGTAATAATGGCAACACCACCGTCGTTGCCCTTAAAAATAGTGCGGGTGATCAAGTTGGCACTATAGCGATAGATAAAATGACTGGTGTGGCAGTCCTAACCGGTGCCAATGGCAGTGAGACACTGAATGGATCGGGGACTTTGTTTGTTACCCGTTCAGTAACTGGGGGAGATATCGTAGGCCGAATTGGCGGGCAGTCGTGGCTCGTTGGAACAGATGGTGCGATTTCAAGTACAACAGCCCTATTTTCTAATAGCGGTATATCGCCCTCTCCCGCATGGACAGCAATCCTAAGCAGTCTGTTCAACACTGCGATCACAGACCCGATAGTTCTCGATCTCAGCGGCAACAACACCGGCGTCCAGCTCACTGCTCTCGCTGACTCAAATGCCTACTTCGACCTGCACGACACAGGATTTGCGGTTCACACCGGATGGGTGGGAAGCAACACGGGATTGCTGGTTGTAGACAACAACAGTAACGGCATTGTTGATGACATCACCGAGCTGTTCGGCAACTCGAGCACGGACGGCTTCACGGCGCTGAGGGTGCTCGATGAGACTAACGATGGGATTCTGAACTCCAGCGACTCCGGTTTTGCAGCCCTGAAGGTCTGGCGAGATTTGGATGGCGACGGCCAAACCGACTCCGGAGAGCTGCAATTGCTGTCCGGATACAACATCACATCAATCAGCCTCAACGACACCGTCAACAGCGAGTTTGTCAACGGCAACATGATCGGCTCCGTGGCGACGTTCAGTTATGCGGATCAGACGACAGGCCAGGTCGCGGAAGCGTTCTTCAACAACAGCCAGCTCGAGTCCACATTCACGGGAACGTATACGCTCAATCCCGAAGTCCTCCTGCTTCCCAACCTGCGCGGCTACGGAACGGTTCCCGATCTCTACATCGCAATGAGCATGGACTCGACATTGCTTGCAATGGTGCAGAACCTGTCAAGCAGCACCTTGGCTGATGCCGCAACGTTTTATCAGCAAGTCCGCGACATCGTCTACCGCTGGACCGGAGCGGATCAGATCGATCCGACAAGCCGGGGCGCATACATAAACGCGCAAGACCTCGGCGCGCTTGAAGCAATCATGGGCCAAGCGTACGTTAGCATGCATGGATCGAGTCCAAATTCAGCAGGACAAAGCTGGCGTCTGAACGACGCCTTCAACACTTTGCTGGACGCGATGCAAGAAAGGCTTCTGGTTCAGGGTCCATTGGCTCCTTTGCTCACCGGAGTGAGCTACGATTTCGACAGCGATAGCCTTGTTGGAACTGTAAATGTCGCGGAGTTGGTCGAAGCGATTGGCGAGAATGTTCCTTCAAGTCAGCCCGCAGCCCTCGAATATCTGGCCAACATGACCCGCTTTGTAAACCAATTGGCCGCTGATCTAGGTGTCTCACAAAGCACATACAATGCCGCCTTGCAGAGCTACTTCACAGCAGCGGGGCAACCGCTATCGCTAGCCGATGTGAACGGATTGAGCGCCTTTGCCGGAACGTATGACGATTCCGGTAACTTTGTCTTCAATCTTGACAACAACGGAGGCTACATCATCCGCGGGTGCGAGGGGGCTGATAATGTTCTTCTCTGCAATAACGGAGTAGACCTGACACATAACGTCATTCTCGATGTTCAAACCCTACAGACAAATAGCGCGACGCTAACGGCGAACCAATTCAATCAGTTCGAGAAATTCCAAACGCACCCCGGCACTACATATGATGGTACCATTTTTGCCGCTACGGCAGGAACCTACTCGTTAGTAGGGAAAAATGACACTACCGGGTTTAACCTCGTGGCTGCAAATAATGACGGGATCACCTTGATCGGAGACGACTTCGCAGGTGAGACCCTCACCGCGAGCCTGTCTGGCGATGACACCTTGATCGGCGGAGATGGGGATAATGATACACTTTCAGCGGGCGGCAGCACCGGAAACGTGACATTGACCGCGGGCGATGGAAACAATGTCACCATCTACATGGGGGAAGGCGTCAACACGGTGACTGGCGGAGCGGGGACTTGCACCATTGTCGTGGGCGGCGGTATCGCATCGGGCACGACCATCGACGGAGGTACGGGGTCGGCCACTCTGCAGGTTTACAACTCAAACATATCGAACGCCACGATCAGCAATGTGCAGACGCTGAAGTCGGACGGGAACTATGTATATATTTCTGCGAGCGGTTTTGCTGGATTCAGTGACCTTATAGCTGATGGATATGGAAATCAGACGACGTTGTATTTGACGACCGGGGGCACCTACGATCTCAGTTCCAAGACGGTTTCGGGAAGGTTCCATCTGTATGCAGCGAGCAACAGCGGAACAACGCTCATCGGCAACGATGCGAATGGCCAGTGTCTTTATGCCAGTAGTTCGGGCGACGACACGCTGGTCGGCGGCGATGGGGATTACGATACTCTTTCCGCAGGCGGAAGCACCGGTGACGTAACCATAACGGCTGGAGACGGAGCGAGCACTACGATCTACATGGGGGAAGGCGTCAACACGGTGACTGGCGGAGCGGGGACTTGCACCATTGTCGTGGGCGGCGGTATCGCATCGGGCACGACCATCGACGGAGGTACGGGGTCGGCCACTCTGCAGGTTT
>JAQVZU010000016.1:0-4167 GCA_028708035.1 Alphaproteobacteria bacterium | reverse complement strand
CGACGTTGTATTTGACGACCGGGGGCACCTACGATCTCAGTTCCAAGACGGTTTCGGGAAGGTTCCATCTGTATGCAGCGAGCAACAGCGGAACAACGCTCATCGGCAACGATGCGAATGGCCAGTGCTTGTATGCAAGTTCATCAGGAGATGATACTTTGGTCGCCGGTGACGGGGCGGTCTCCTATCTATACGGCGGCGGAGGGGACAATGTGTTTGTGTCGGGTTCGGGCAATCAGGATATATATGGGGACGGGGGCTATGACTCATATGAATTTGGTGGCTCTTTCGGAAACGACAGGATATTTAATGGCGGCACATCCGCGAGCGGTGAAGTAGCTTTTACTTCGGGGATAGACTGTCAACAGCTGTGGTTTAAACAGGTTGGCAATGATCTCGAGATAGATCTCTTGGGTACCGACAACACAGTCAGCATTGACGGCTGGTATTTAAGCGCCGGAAGTCAGACACAAAGCATCTCGGCCGACGGGATCGAACTCGACAGCCAATTATCACAACTTGTTTCGGCAATGGCCACGTATTCAGCCAATAACCCCGGCTTTGATCCTACGACAGCTGCGGCGATGCCAACGGATTCCTCATTGCAAGCAACGATCGCGGCTGCGTGGCATAGCTAGTCGGCCCTAAAAAACCCCAGTTTTCAGGTTGGTAAAGCCCGAGCATCGGGAGTTTTGAGGATATTAAGCCAACTTGCGAGCAGCCACAAAAAGAGCTTTCTCAGGATTTTGCGGAGATTGAAGCCGATGGCCATGGCGAGGGCGTTGATTTGGTCGCCGACCTTGCCGATGCTCTGCTGCATTGTTGGTCAGGCATATTAGCCCGTCGTCAATAAAGCGGGCAAAGACGACTTTTGCCGAAGCGCTGCGCTATACCTTGTCGCGCTGGCCATCTTTTACCCGCTATACGACCGATGGTCGTCTGGAAATCTGCAACAACGCTGCCGAACGAGCGATCCGGCCTTTGACGCTAGGGAGAAAAAACTGGCTCTTCGCCGGTTCCGACACCGGCGGCGAGCGGGCCGCGATCATGTACACGATCATCGAGACCGCCAAGATGAACGGCCTCGATCCCGAAGCCTATCTCCGCGACATCATTGCGCGCATCGCCGATCACCCCATTAACAAAATCGACCAGCTGCTTCCCTGGAACTTCTCCGTCGAGCCCCTTTAGCCGGGGCCTCTACGGCACGCTTACAAGTGCCCAGATTCATACCTGATTGGAGTGCCAAAATGACGCTTGCCTTCTTTATCGAGTGGTGAGCCATCAAATTTGTCATCTCGACACCCTCGTTTTTTCATGCAATAATTACACGCGAGAATGGATGTTATCGCGTGTAATCCTGTTTTTGGGCTATTGATGGACAAACTTTCTTCCGACGCGCGCAAAAGACAAATTGCGAAACTGCGTGGTGCAAATCCGCGGACGGCAGCGGCTGCCGTTGCTCTTGCGAAGGCACAGGCTTACCAGGACGCCGCGGATGCGCCGAGCACGCTTAAGGCGTATGCGTCCGATGTTGCTCATTTTGAAGCTTGGTGCGCTCAACAGGGGTTTCCACCAACCGAACCTGATCCTACAGTTGTTGGAGCCTACTTGGCCGCTGCTGGCGAGGGATACGCGCCGTCAACCTTGCGCCGACGCGTGGCGGCCATAGCCCGCGCCTTTGGCCTTGCAGGATATCCGCTTGACACCAAGCATCCGGCCATCCGGGAGACTTTGAGAGGAATCGGACGTAAACATGGCACGCGAGCGCGGCGGTCGGCCGCATTGGCGACGGAAGAGATCCGCAGGCTTTGCGAAGTTTGCGATGATAGTCTTACCGGCTTGCGGGATCGCGCGATCGTTCTCCTTGGCTTTGCAGGAGCCTTCCGTCGATCGGAGATTGTCGGTCTGAATGTTGAAGACATAACATGGACGCGCCAAGGCATGACGCTTCTTATCGAGCGGTCGAAGACCGATAAAGCGGCCGAGGGCGCGGAGATATCCATTCCTCGGGGTGCGTCTCAGGAGACGTGCGCGGTGACGGCGCTGAAAACCTGGCTCCAGGAAGGCAAAATATCGAAGGGACCGATTTTCCGAAAGGTCAACAAGGGAGGTCATGTCGAAGCCCGTCGCCTTGGGGCCGATGCCGTACGTTCTATCCTTATTATAAGGACAAGGCAGGCCGGGTTGAAAGGAAGATGGCAGGAGCCGATAAGCCCGCACAGCCTGCGCGCAGGGTTCGTGACGATGGCCTATGGCAACGGAGTGCTTGATGAGGAGATCATGCAGCATACGCGCCACAAAAGTCTTGCAACTATGCGAAGCTATGTGCGGCGCTCGAAATTAAACACGTCGAGCCCGGCGGGCAAAATTGGCCTATAATATTTAGTGGAATCAGGGCGTTGTAAGCCGTCTTTCATTAATTACTATCACTAGATAACGAGTAAAGCTTCTCCAGTTTTTCAGGGGTCTTGGCCCAGGCTTCGCCCGGCATGAGCGTTACCAGACCGTGAAAGACATCCATGAACGCCTTGTGGACAAAGACATCGGTCATCTGGCTGGCCGCGTCGACGGCAAGCAACGGCCTGATGTCAGTCATAAACCGCGGAGTCACCAACTTCGCCAACATTCGCTTTTCCGCCTCAGCTCGGCTGATCGATTGGGCTGCTTTGTCCAGATAAAAACCAAGACATTCAACAATGCGTGCCCTATTCATATTCGGGAAGACCGCAAGCGCATGGGCCAGGTCAAGAAGATCACGCCCTTTGTCGCGTTGTAACAGCGCGCGCATTTTTGTCCCAAGCATCTCCTCGCGGCTATAGGTCGCAATATCGGCTTGGCCAGAGAACCAGGGGTTCTCAACCGTTAAACCGATCATTTGTGGCGGATCAAAAGACTCTGTCTCTCGTGTGTTGATTTCGACCTTGAGGCGCAATGGAACCGCTCCGTCCTCAGCCTCCGTGCGGAACCGCATCTTCGGCGCTACCTGACTCTGGGCAAACGATGAAGGCCCAAGCCAAGGCTCAAGCACCGCACGGATGCGATCAAGAATTGGCCCGATAGGTCCCGTTGTCGTTCGCACCAGGTCAATATCCTCCGAATAGCGCAAGGGCTTGGGAAACAGAAGCTTGTTAAGAGCTGTTCCGCCACGGAAGCGAAGCTCGGTTTTCAAAACAGGGTCACTGAACAACGACACCAGAGCGCGAGAAATAATCAGATCTTGCTCGATCTGCCGGAGTTCAGCCCACGGAGCTATTTGGCTCCAGGCGATGATATTCATCTTTGGGATCATACGTCGTCTCGTTCCGGCATCTGACGGACGATAACCCGCCAGTTTTTGTTGCGTTCCAGAATGGCCGGAGCAAGATCGGGATCGCCGATAAGCGAGCGATCAAGTTCAACCCATTGCATCGACCCCTGCCCTAGGCAGCTATGTATCTTTTCTGCCAGATCGTCAAAGCCTTCTTGGCTTAGAAGATACCCGGCTCGCTGCAGAACAGATTGTTCAAAGGCAGGACACAGCTTTGCTAATTTCTCAGCATTGGCTTTTGGCGCGAGTTCGTGGAGGATCGTAGCTATCCCATTGATGCCGCCGCTTGCATGAGGATAGCGCAACAAATCAAGGATTGTCAGCTCTGGCGACGACACCTTCATTGTTCCCGTGTCGGTTTTGTATTCTTCGATTCCTTCAGCGACATCCGCCATATCTTTCCGAAAATAAAAGACCAGACGGGAACGCCCGGCGTGTACGGCTGGCAACTGCTTGCCGGCTATGACCTGAAACTCCATGACCGCCTGATGAGATGCCCCATGCAGTTCGGCCGCTTTAAGCAGCCCGACGTAATAGGGCGTGTTTTCATGGCGCATGAGATCGTCAATGAAGAACGACGGCGGCGGACTGCCAAATCGCAGATATTGAGGCGGCACTGCGACATAAAATCCCTGTCTCGGACTGAAGAGTTGCTGCTTCTTTTGCAATTTCTCAGCGGCATCGAGAAAGGCTCCCTGCCCTACGCCAAGGGCCTTCATAGCCTCTTCGCGCGCAAAAACGAGTCGCCCCGAAGCGATGAGGTTTGTGGTGTAGGCCCATAGGTTTTTGGAGTCATTAATCATATCCAATTATCCGCCATTTCAGCGGATATTACAATATAAGTTATTAAAATGTGG
>JAQVZU010000091.1 GCA_028708035.1 Alphaproteobacteria bacterium | reverse complement strand
CAGGTACCGCTGCCGTGACGATGAGGGTCGCAAGCGATGAAATCCGCAGCGCGAACACGACCGGCAGCCAGAGCGCGAGGACGCTCAGGCCAGTGGGCCAGTTGAGCGCGGTAATAACGCCGATTCACGTCGCGACGCCTTTGCCTCCTTTGAAGCCGAGCCATAGGGGAAACATGTGTCCCAAGGCTGCAAAAAGGGCCGCTGCTTGCTCAAGCGAGGGGGCGACTTGCCGCGCGATCAATACCGCCGCCGCGCCTTTGAGCGCGTCGAGCAAGAGAGTCAGCGCCGCAAGTTTTTTGTTTCCCGTTCGCAGGACGTTGGTTGCGCCGATGTTTCCGGACCCGATTTTACGGATGTCGCCGAGCCCCGCCGCCGATGACAGCAACAGGCCCCACGGTATGCTTCCGAGGAGATAAGAAAGGGCGATGATGGCTAATGTGAGGAACATACTTGCAGTTCGTTTGCGGCGCAGAGGCGAGTCATACGCTCGCTATCGATCACAGATGGATTTCCGCTTTCGCGGGAATGACGATTTATCTTATGGCAGCGCAGGGAGCGGGGCATGCTTTAGCCTTCTGAGAGAAGGAGGTCAATGACTGCCATTCTTACCGCCACGCCTAACCGGACCTGGTCGAGGATGACACTGTATTTCGGATCGTCCGCCAGTTCGTCAGTCAGTTCGATCCCGCGGTTGACCGGGCCGGGATGAAGAACCAAGACATCCGGCTTGGCCGCATTCAGCATGTCGTGGTTCAGGCGATAGGATGCCACGTAGTCGGGAACCTGCGCTTCAAAATCGAAAGCCAGTCCCTCGCGTTCGCGCTGGATGCGCAGCATGACGATTGCATCTGCGTCCCTGATACCTTCGCGAAGATCGCCGCATGTTTCGACGCCCATTTCCGCGTAGTCCGGCGACATGAAATAATCCGGCGCGATGATGCGGATTTTCGCGCCGAACTTCTTGAGCAAATGAATGTTTGACCTCGCCACCCGGCTGCGCGCCAAGTCTCCGCATATTGCCACGGTCAGGCCGTCCAGCGTTCCTTTGCGGTTGCGAATTGCCATCGCGTCAAGAAGCGCTTGCGTCGGGTGCGCGTGTTTTCCATCTCCGGCGTTGATGACATGCGCTTTCACGCGGTTCGCGATGCTTTGCGCCGTTCCGTCTTCCCAATGGCGAACGACAAGCGCGTCTATCGCCATTGCGTCGATGTTCAATGCCGTGTCGAGCAGCGACTCCCCTTTGGATATCGAACTCTGCGCCACAGGGATATTGACGACGTCCATTCCGAGCCTTTTCGCCGCGATTTCAAACGAGGTGCGCGTGCGCGTGGAGTTCTCGAAAAAGAGATTAACGGATGTTTTTCCATAAAATTTATCGATTTTTTTATTTTTGCTGCAATTCTGCTTGGCATAGAAGTGTGCGAGGTCGAGGATTGTTTCGATGTCGGCTTTGGATAAGGCTTCCGTATCGATTAAATGGCGGTGGCTGAAGGCGGTGGGCATGCGAGGGAACGAAGGGTTGTGAAATAGGGTCGAAATTGTCTAGCACAGGTAACTGTATGTCCAAAATCCAAATAAGCACGGTCACGGAAGACGAAGCGGGGATTCGGCTTGATCGCTGGTTTAAGAGGCATTTTCCCTCGCTTGGGCATGGGCCGTTGCAGAAGCTTCTGCGGACAGGGCAGGTGCGTGTGGCGGGAAAGAGGGCGGAATCCTCGACTCGCCTCGAATCGGGGCAGGAAATCCGCCTTCCGCCGTCATTGATGGGGGAGAACGCCGAAAAGAAGCTTGAAAAGAAACAATCCGCGCGCGATGCGAACGACCTCAAGAAGCTTGTTCTGTTTGAAGATGGCGATGTCTTGGTCCTCAACAAACCTGCGGGACTCGCGGTGCAGGGCGGAACCGGGCTCAGGACAAGCGTCGATGACATGCTTGCTTCGTATGCTTCGGAAAAGCAGGGCAGGCCTAAGCTCGTTCATCGGCTCGACCGCGATACGAGCGGCGTTCTTTTGATTGCAAAGACGCCTTTTGCCGCCGCGCGGCTTACCGAGGCTTTTCGGCGCAAGGAGACGCGCAAGATTTACTGGGCCGTGACAGTCGGCGTGCCTCATCCCAATGAGGGACGCATTGAGGCTTCGCTTGTTAAACGGGGCGAGGTCATGACTGTGGCCGCGAAGGACGATGAAGAAGCGAAAAGCGCGATTTCTCTTTACGAAACGCTTGACAGGGCTAAGGATCAGTCCGCTTTCGTCGCGTTGCGGCCTTTGACGGGCCGGACGCACCAATTGCGCGTCCATATGGCGCATATCGGAACGCCTTTGCTTGGCGACCGTCTGTACGGAAAGCCGAGCCTTCAGGGGTTTCCCGCAGAAGAGCTGGGTAAAGGATTGCATCTTCACGCGCGCAGACTCATAATTCCGCATCCGAGGAAGGGCGTCATTGACGTCACGGCTCCATTGCCTGCCGAGATGAAGAAGACGTGGAAGTGGTTTGGTTTCGATCCGAACGCCGAGGCTGACTTGTAAGAGGCTGACGTGCAGAAGCAGAAACGCAAAAAACCCGAGAGGCGATTTCCGTTTTATTTTTTTCTCGCGGTGATGCCGTTCATCGCGTTCGCCATCCTTGTTCCGACAATCGATGCCGACAGATACCGTCCGCAGGTTGCGGCGCTGCTTGCCGAGGCTTTGGGGCGGGATGTGACTCTTAACGGCCCGATTTCCTTTTCAGCAGGGTTCGGCGGCATCAAGATCTCAGTCGAGGATGCCGACATCGCCAACGTTCAGCCCGCAAGCCGTCCGGTGATGGCGCACATTGGACGCCTCGAACTCGGTATGGCTACGCCGTTGTTGATGCGCGGTTTGCTGCCGATCAGAGACCTGTCGCTTTACAATGCCGATATTCTTGTTGAATCGTCGCTTTCCGAGACCCAGGCGGCGCGTCCCGTCTCCCAGCCCGCTTGGGCGCTTTTCCACTCGTTGCGGTTGTCGCTTGGGGTTCACAGCATCAAGATCGCCGACAGCCGCGTAGCGTTCCTGAAAGACGGAAAACAAGCGGCTTTGAATGTGTCGTCGTTTTTGCTCAAAATGACAAAGGATGGAGCCGTTTTGAATCTTAATGGCAGCGCTTCGGACACCCCCATTGTTGCCGACATCAAGACGACCATGAAGGATATCACGAGTCCCGCGTCCTTTTCGATAGATGCGGCGGGGACGTATGGCGATTACTATTGGGGTGCGCTTGGAAAAGTTGATCCTGTAGAGAGCAGGGCCGATCTCAACGCTTATGAAGTCACGACGCGCGGCACAAAAATGACAGGGGAACTCGACGTCACGTGGGCCTCGGGCCGCCCCATTCTTCATGGAACGATCAACAGCGACTATTTAAATATCGCCGACTTTGCAGGTGGAAGTGGAGAGGAGGGGACAGGTCCGAAAGAATCCGTTTTCAGTACGAAGGCGCTGCATGTCGGTGCATTGCATGACGTTGACGCTGATATCGCGTTGAATGCCGGCCGCGTTCCCGTCGGCAAAGGCTCGCTTGAGGAGGTGCATGCGAGACTTACGTTGCTTGGCGGCAACCTGACGCTCGCGCCGATCAAGGCGCTTTTGGGTGGAACGCCCGTCGATCTGCGCGTTGTCGTCGATGCCTCGCGCGCGCCCGCGCACTTCGACGTGGGCATGATTGCTCATGGAGCCGATTTTGCCGCCCTCCAACGTCTTGCGGGCTTGTCCCCCTTTGTGACCGGCAAGGCGGGGGCTTATATCCGCCTGGGCGGCAGCGGCGATACACCGCATGATATTGCGGCCAGCCTTGCAGGAGTCGTTTCGGTTTCGGTTGAAAAGGGCGCGGTTTCGGCTTCGTTGCTGTCCGAAGCTTCGTCTCTGCTCGCCTCGGTCTTTACCTCGGGAGGAAACGACACGGCGCTTAATTGCCTTGCCGCGCGTTTCATCGTCAGAGACGGCATCGTGACCAGTAACGGGATTCTGATTGACTCCCCGATTTCGACGATCGGGGGTCAAGGTCGTGTCGATCTGGGAGCCGAAACAACGGACTTCGTATGGAGAGCGCGCCCCAAGGCTGTCGGCCTCGTGGGGCTTATTCCGGTGCTTAGGGTTAAGGGGCCGATGAAAACGCCTTTGTATTCGGTTAACGCGCGGTCGATCATGAAGCACGTCGTTAATTCGATTATCGATGCAGATGGCTATGGGATCGATAGCGTGCCGCCGCTTAACGCCCCGGCGGGAGAAAACGCCTGTATTTACACGCTTGAGCACCCCAAAAAGACATCCTCAACGACTATTCTGCGGGCCGATCCTTTGGGAAAGATCGAGAATCTCGGAAAATCGCTTATTGGCGGCTTGTTTAACGAGTAATTGGGTTGACATAACGGGAGCGTTTGGCCTAAACCTTGCCCCTCGTTTGGGCCCTTTCGGGGCCTTAAGACGCGGGTGTAGCTCAGTTGGTTAGAGCGTCGGCCTGTCACGCCGAAGGTCGCGGGTTCAAGTCCCGTCACTCGCGCCATTTTTTCCGGAATTGCGCTGTGCCCCGGCACCACGAAACCCGCATCCTTACCTATACCGCAACCCAGATGTACCGCTTGGTTGCCGATATCGAGCGTTACCCTGACTTCCTTCCGTGGTGCAAAGAGGCGCGAATCCTCGTTCGCGCAAAGGATAAAGTCGTTGCGGATTTGGTCGTCGGAACAAGGCTGTTCCGGGAGACCTTCACATCCGAAGTCATGCTCAAGCCCTCGCGCTCCATCACAGTGACCTACCGCGCCGGGCCTTTGTCGCGCCTCTCGAACGCATGGGCCTTTAAGCCGAAAGGGAAGGGGTGCTGCGAAGTCTCCTTCGATCTCGATTTTGACTTCCGCTCGCCTTTGTTGCGCACCGCAATGGGGGTGGTTTTTGAAAGAGCCTTGACGAAGATGGTTGCTGCTTTTGAGAGGCGGGCTGGGGAACTGTATGGTTAACGCTTGCCAAAACTCGATCTAAACTCTCCTGGATCCTTTTTTGCGGTATATAGTTGTATGAATGTTGTGATATTATATGAAATATAGCGATGATTGATTACATCGTTGCGATTGCCTGAAAATGATTAGAGTAAGACATATGACGAGTAAGGATTATGAAGGAATAGATTCGAAATTGGGCGCCGTTGGCGCGGGGCTGGCGGTTTTGGGCTTTCATACGTTATTTTCTGTCTGTAATATGAATCTTCCCCCCCGGTTTACGGCGGCTGCAACGGCAGTCTGTGGGGTAACCACTTGCGCCGGATTAAAGCTTTTAGACTTGTCATTGAACAAAAAAGCACAGCCAGGTGGCGGTGCGGGGCGTATATTCGGAATCGAAAACCGGGTTTTGCGCGGTGCCGTTGGCCTTGGAATAGGGATGGTGGGAAATATCACTTTCAATGCTGCATCGGATTATATGGTGACTGCCTCAAATTCTCTCATGCCGGTCGCAGCTAAGATGCCTGAACTTCCAACAGCGCTTAAAGTCGCATTGCTTTCATGTTCTGTTCTGACGACGTCAATTGGTATAGGTATGTTCACCTCGGCGTTGGACAAAAAACCTGCGCCGCAACTGAACAATGGCTGATGTAATCGACGCTTTTGTTTACTTATTTTCCAACAAAAAACCCGCCCTGTTTTCCAAGGCGGGTTTTTTATTTTTTAAGCGCTTTCGCGCTTGGGCTTACTTGCCGACGGCTTCCTTAAGTTCCTTCGCGGCGCGGAAAGCAATCTTCTTCTTCGCGGGGATCTGGATCGCTTCGCCCGTCGCGGGGTTGCGGCCCATGCGCGCGGCGCGCTTCTTGACCTGGAGGATGCCAAGACCGGCAATGCGAATGCGGTTACCCTTCTTGAGGTTCTTGACGATCAAGGTCACGAGGGTGTCGCCGAGCATTTCGTTCGCGAGCTTCTTCGACAGATCGTACTTGTCGGCGATGTCCGCCGCGAGCTGCTTGAGGGTAACGGTTGGTTGTGCAGTGGCCATAGAGGCGCTCCATAATTAGAGGTTGAAACACCATTACCTAAGCTGAGAAAAACCGCCTTGGCAAGCGAAATGTATGCGTAGGACGGGGGTTTCTTAACGCCATGATTAAAATAGGACGGCGGCGCGCGCGCTTAATTCATTAAGAGGAATACATTCATTAAACTGGCGGCGAGCCGGATGGCAATCTCTTGCCATTCAGGGCGCGATGCCGCATAAATGGTGCGTTTTCCAGCCCCTTACCGAGGTTTCTTCATGTCTGTTGGCAATGCGGCTCTTGCGGCGACCCTGAGTTTAATCGACGCTGTTCTTAGCTTATTCACGTGGGCGATCATTGTTGGCGCGGTGCTGTCGTGGCTCGTCGCGTTCGGCGTCATTAACCCTTATAACCGGTTTGTCCATACCGCCGGGGATCTGTTGAACCGAATCACGGAACCGCTTTTAGCGCCGATTCGGCGCACTTTGCCGGTGGTCGCGGGCGGAATCGACTTGTCCCCGCTTGTTCTCCTTTTCGCAATCTACTTTCTGCGGACATTCATCCGCTATCTGGTGGTCTAGCATGTCCCCGATCCTCGACGGCAAGGAGATCGCAAAGTCCTTGCGCAAAAAGCTTGCGGAAGAAATCGTTTCGGAAAAGCTTTCTCCGGGCCTTGCCGTTGTTCTGGTCGGAGAAGATCCTGCCAGCCAAGTCTATGTCCGGAACAAAGCGAAAGCGGCGGACGAGACCGGAATCAAGTCGTGGACGCATCGACTTCCCGCCTCTGCCACGCAAGAGGAACTTCTCGCGCTTATCGACCGGTTGAACAGGGATGACGCCGTTCACGGCATTCTTGTCCAGCTTCCGGTGCCGAGGCAGATCGATCCCCAAACCATCATCGCCGCCATTGATCCGGAGAAAGACGTCGATGGATTTCATCCCGTCAATGCCGGGCGTCTGGCTCTCGGCCTTCCCGGCTTTGTGCCCTGCACGCCGCAAGGTTGCATGATTCTTCTGCGCGAGGTTCTTTCCGATCCGTCGGGAAAGCGCGCGCTTGTGATCGGACGTTCCAACATTGTGGGCAAGCCGGTCGCACAGCTTCTGCTTCAAGCGAACTGCACGGTGACGGTTGCTCATTCCCGAACGCAGGATCTTCCGTTGGAGTGCGCGCGCGCAGACATTGTCGTTGCCGCCATAGGCAAACCTCAATTCGTGAAAGGCAATTGGATCAAGGAAGGCGCGATTGTTTTGGATGTCGGCGTCAACCGGTTGCCGGACGGCAGACTAGTTGGCGACGTGGATTTCGAAACGGCAAAAGAACGCGCCTCGGCTATAACGCCTGTCCCCGGCGGCGTCGGCCCGATGACTATTGCTTGCTTGATGAAAAATACGGTGGAAAGTGCGCGGAAGAAACGCCTTCGCCCGAGCTCTGATTCCCGGCTCTTGCGCCCAAAACAATATTAACCATGACTTTTTTGTTTTGGCTCATCTGCACGTTTAGTGGGTAAAAGTGGGGTGTAGGCGTGCGAAAAAGCCATTATGGACGGGCATTATTTGAGTTTTCAAGGGGCCGAAAACGTGGCACGTATTCCGGCATGAAAAAAC
>JAQVZU010000090.1 GCA_028708035.1 Alphaproteobacteria bacterium | reverse complement strand
CGAAGGCTTCGCGGGGCAGAAGCTTCATGTCGATATAGCGTTCAGGCACGGCCCTCGCGCGCAATGCGGGCGGGGCCAAATGGTGGTGATAAAGATATGACAGCGGAATTTTGAGAGCCTGGGGATCGGTTCCCGGAAGACTCGCGCAGCCGAACATCAGCGCGACGTTATGGCGGGCGACATAAAGGCTCAAGCCCCGCCAGAGCAATTGCATGACCGTGCCTGTGCGGTATTCAGAATCAATGCACGAGCGTCCCAGTTCGAGAATTTCGCCGGGGTAGGCTTGCAGGCGCGAGATGTCATATTCTGAACTCGAATAAAAACCGCCGCACTTGACCGCCGCCTCGCGGCGGATCAAACGATAGGTCCCGATGATCGGATTTTTGTGCTTTCTTGCGTGGTCGATAAGAAGAAGATGGTCGCACTCTTCGTCATATCTGTCGAAATCCCGCTCGGCAGCCGCCATTTCCGGCGTCGCTTTCGCGCCCATTTCCTCATAAAATGTTTTGTAGCGTAGCTTTTGCGCGCCCTCAATGTCGGCAGCACCGGCGGCCAGACGCACTTGGAGCGTTCCAACGCGCAAACCGGATTCAGCCTTTTCGCCGATGTCATGCAAACTTGCCGTCATAGAGCCTCCTTAAACATCGGGAGCGATGGTGCGATTCTCAGTACGATGTGCTTTTCCTTTTTAGGACAGAAGATATAACATCATTGTTAATCTATTCTGCAAAAAAATGGCCGTTGCACAAGCCTAACCTGAAAACGACCTAATCAATTGATAAATAGCGCTTCACCGGTTTTTAGTTTACCATAACCGTCTTTTTCTGGCAGGACATTTTCCTCGAATTTGCCTTAATTTTCCTGCTAGGGTTGATGGAAACCCAACTGGACAAGGGATAAACAATGCCTCAAATCGCTTTGGTCGACGACGACCGCAATATTTTGACCTCCGTGCAAATGGCGCTCGAAGCCGAGGGGTTCGAGGTGCGCGTGTATCCGGACGGAGAGGAGGCCCTGCGCGAGCTTGCTCCGCGGCCCGCCGATCTGGCCGTGCTCGACATCAAGATGCCCCGGCTTAACGGGATGGAGCTGCTTCAAAGATTGAGGCAAAATGCGCCGACCGCCAACATGCCTGTTATTTTTCTGACCTCGAAGGACGAGGAGATCGACGAGATCATGGGGCTCCGCATGGGGGCCGACGACTACATCAAGAAGCCATTTTCGCAGAGGCTTTTGGTCGAACGCATCCGGTCTCTCTTGCGCCGCGAGTTCGCCCGGCAGCAGCCCGCAGGCGGAGATCCTAACGCGATGATGGTGCGCGGCGAGATGACTCTCGACAGCGCGCGGCACACCTGCACATGGAAAGGCAAGCCCGTCGAGTTGACCGTCACCGAGTTTTTGCTTGTCAAGGCGCTGGCGCAAAGGCCAGGGCATGTGAAAAACCGCGACCAGTTGATGGATGCGGCCTATGGCGAGTCGATCTACGTCGATGACCGCACCATCGATAGCCACATCAAGCGGCTGCGCAAGAAGTTCAAGGACGTCGATCCCGAATTCTCGCAGATTGAGACGCTTTACGGTGTGGGCTACCGGTATAAGGAATAAGGTCTGTTTATGATCTCGTTTTCGAAGCCTGTTCATGATCTTAAGCTGACAGATTTGGGCTTCATGAATCTTGCCGCCCTTCCCGCGCACCTCCGTCATGTCCGCGCAGGCGGGCATCCCATTTGTTTCCTTGGGTGAATGATGTTTGAGCGCCTCCGAAACATCTTGTCCGGCAAGGTCTTGCAAAAGGCCGCGCGCGAGTCCCTCAAGCAATTAACGCCGCCCGATGATGCTGTATCTCCGCTTTTATTGCGAATTTTGGCCGTCAACATCATGGCGCTCGCAATCCTTGTGGGAGGCATTCTTTACCTTGGCAGCTATCAGGACCGCATTCTCGCGACCGAGCTTAAGGAAATGTCGGCGCAGGCCCGTATTGTCGCTTCGGCGGTCGCCGAAAACGCGATTGTCGTCGATAAAAACGATAAGCGCATTCTTTCTCCCCTTCTGGGACGCATGATGATCCGGCGGTTGGCGGAGACGACCGAAAACCGCACGCGCCTTTTCAGCGCTCAAGAAACATTAATTGCCGATAGCCGCACGCTGATCGACAAAAGCGGAAAGGCGCAGACGGATGAGATGGTCGAGGAGCGCGTTCCGGCAAGCTGGGGCGCGCGCGCGATTGCGACGGTTTTCGACGCCATCGACCTCATGCACGAGCGCCGCGCATATCCGACTTATAATGACAGCATCTTTCAAAAGGGCAGTCCGTATAACGTCACCTCGCGCGCGCTAAAAGGAGAGCAGCCTGCGACGCAAGTCTGGGCGGCGTCCAAAGGCGGCCTCATCCTTGCCGTCGCGGTGCCTGTTGAGTATTCGCACAAAACACTGGGTGCGGTCATGATGTCGCGTTCGGACGTTTCCATCGACCGCGCTATCTACGCCGTGCGCATCAACATTCTTCAAATCTTCTTCGGAACGCTTTTTATCACGATTCTGCTTTCGTTCTATCTGGCGCGCGCGATTGCGCACCCGATACGCCAACTCGCACAAGCCGCCGAAGTTCTCACGCGCGGGCAGATCGGGCAGACGGGAATTTCTGGTTTTTCGAGCCATTTACGCAAGAATGCGATTCCCGACATGACCTCGCGGCGCGACGAAATCGGCGAGCTTTCCGGCGCGCTCCGGGCGCTGACGGGGGCTTTGGCGCAGCGCGTCGGCGATATCGAGAATTTCGCGGCGGACGTGGCGCATGAGCTTAAAAACCCTCTGACCTCGTTGCGCAGCGCGGTCGAAACCATCGAGCGCGTTCAAGAACCGGCGGCCCGGCAAAAATTGATGCTGATTATCCGCGACGACGTGGACCGCATGGCGCGGTTGATTACGGACATTTCAAGCGCCTCGCGGCTGGACGCCGAGCTTGGAAGGGCGGAGTTTGAGCCGCTCGATATCGGTGCGAACCTTGCGCAGATCGAAAGCTATTACCGGCTCAGCAACGCGAAAGAAGGCGCGTCTCCGCGCATCGTGATCGGGAAGGTGGAAGATAACCTAAAGGTGTTGGGGGTGCGCGGGCGGCTCTCTCAAGTGTTCCAGAATCTCATCGACAACGCGCTTTCGTTTTCTCCGCCCGGCAAGTCAGTTGTTGTTTCGGCCTCGCGAGAAGGTCCGTTCGTGCGCATCGAGGTTGAGGACTGCGGCCCCGGCATTCCCGAAAACAAGCTGGAAGCTGTCTTCGACCGTTTTTATACCGAGCGTCCTAAAAACGAAAAATTCGGAACCCACTCAGGCCTCGGCCTCAGCATTTCCAAGCAAATCGTTGAAGCCCACCAAGGCCGCATCTGGGCCGAAAACCGCCGCGACGAAGCAGGAAACACGTTGGGCGCAAAATTCGTTATGCAACTCCCCGCCATGGCGGAGTAACTGTCACTTGTTGAGCCGCTTGACTTGGCTGACCGGCACAAAATTCGGACAGGTAGGACCTTTTGCGCATTGTTGCGACAGCAATGCCTTGGTTGTTTCATCGGAGGCCTCTAAAAAGGCCGCCATGGCGGCAAGACCGCTAAAAATCGAGACGCCAGCTGCGAGCGCCGCAAAGGGGGCTAATCTAGGATCGGTCAATCCAACCGTCACGGCAAGGCCCCCGGTTGTTGCGGATAGCACTGCCCCCCACCCTCCCAATGCCTTAAAAAAATGCTCGTCAGGTGGTTCGCTCATAATTATCCCTCCTGAAATAATTAACTTTTACCCACAGGCAATATATCTACAATTACCGAAAGTAAAAACATGTAAAAGTATAACGTGTTGAAATCCTCAAGAAAAACAAGCACCGATAAAAACAGAATGCTCATTGCACATCGAAAAGCCGGAAAATGCGAATTAAATCATTTCAATAGGTTGACTTCCGCGTTAACGATTTGTAATTCAGCCCTGCGCTCACTAAGAGCCTGTTCATGATCTTTATGCTAATAGATTTAAGCTTTTGAGTCTCCGTCATCCCCGCGATTGGTCGTCATCCCCATGATAGCAACCCTCGTCATTCCCGCGCATGCGGGAATCCATCGCTCGCGATAGCGAGCATAAACGGGTCGCGGTCATTGTAATCATGCAACGAGGAGAGGTGTATGAACGCACCCCCAAATTTATAGATGGAGCGTGTCCCACTTTGAAGCCGCTGTGCGAGATTAACCGTTTCTTTATCCGTAACGGCTCTCTTGGAATTTTGTTGAGACCATTTTCTCCATTCACCGAAGATTCTATTAGCAAAGCCCGACGCTCAGAGGAACTGGCGTTTTCAAAGATTCGTTTTTGGAAAGACAAGATTGTGGGCAAGCTTTTAGGCTATGATGTCGGGAAGCAGTTCGCTTTCGACGCGAATGATCTCATCCCGCAAAACAAGCTTGCGTTTCTTGAGACGTTGCACTTGAAGCATGTCCGGATTCGCGCGTTGGGATAACGCAGTAATCGCGTCGTCAAGATCGCGATGCTCGGCCTTAAGCTGAGCCAAAAGTTCCTGAAGCTTTTCCTGTTCGTTCATATTTGTCAGGGCCCGATATATGCGGAATATATAACAGAAAAACAGAAACTTTCTACTTTTGTTTGCAAAAAAGGCGATAGAGGCTTCCAATATATTGGCGGAGCCGGGAAACAGCCAGAATTAAGCAAGTCGTTTGGTCTATTTTTTGGAAAGCGTTTCTGCATTATGGATAGCGGCAAGTTGAACCGCGATCTCGTAGGCGACATCGGCTCCGGAAGATACTCCTGTGGCCGCTTCGGTTACCGCTGAAAATCCACATGCCGAATGCGCGACGATCTTCCCTTTAACAGGAAAGACGATGAATTCCAGATATCGCGGATCGGCGATTTTGACTCGTTTCGAGACCCGGCGACCGCCTGGGCTATTAAAATTCAGCACGGCATCCCTGCACGCTGCATAAGCAAACCGGCTTGTTACGCCTGACGGCAAGCTGCTTACGGGGATGGCATCGGGCGGCAACTTTTCAAGCGTCATCGTCATACCGTATCCCATGTGATACGTCTCGACGCCGTTACTTTCTGAGACTTGGCATGCTTCCGTGATGCCGTATGTCGTCATGTTAAGGGGAAGATCTATTGCAGTAAACGGCTTCTGGATACAGGGCTGAGGCCCCATTTTCATAAAAACAGCCGCTAAAGGAGCCAAAGTCGTTATGGTCTGTCCCACGGCCTTTATGCCCGCAATCCTGTTGTCTGAAACCTGCGTCCCGATTTCACGAACTAATGACGTGTTGTCAATTTTAACGATATTCAAAACAGTATCGGCCATGCCCAGCTGTGAATCCTCGGCGATCACGCCTATCTTGAAATATGGATATTCCTCTGGCGCAGAAACTACCGAGCAATCGGAATCCTTTTTTCCGCAGTCAATCGTTAAGCGCGACGTTTGAAGATAATAGCTGTCCGTCAATTGTTCGGGCACATCGGAAGGCTGGGAAATTTTTACATAACTAACCGTAGGGCGAGGCGCGCAACCTCCAGCAGTCAACGACATAAGCCCAATAAAGAAAGAATTTATAATAAAACGAGTTCGCATAGATATTCCTCCAGCTTTAACGCGAAGAATCGCTTATCTTTTCGTATCTGCCCGTATTCTTCAGAAGCAACCAAACAGGCAGCGGCATCGACAGGGCTTTTTCTGAAACAATTTTTTCCTGCATCATCAGTCCAAGCGCGCGATTTCCGCCATCTTTCGATTGATTTCCCAACACCTTGCGCACAGGGATTTTATTAAGCATCATTATTAATCCGGTCATGCCAGCGCACAAAATCACAAGCCCCGGCATTCCGTAAGCTGCCTGCGCTTTGATTGCGATATTTCCAAACGTTATACTAATTTCTTCGGACGCCTTAGGATTGTCGGGTTTAGCGATCGGGTTTGCTGGCGGCTCTGCCGCATGCATGGACATCGCTTGATATGTCAAATATCCGCCTCCCGCTGAAATTGCGGAAAAAACAACGAACAGAGCTATTGTCAAAGCTGCAACGACTTTATTCATGATCGGATGCCAAGAAAATAAGAGAAGAGGCTTAGGTTGGCAGACAAATCTGAATAATTTATTTACTTTTGCGTGCAACACAACCAGCCTAATCAACCCCGCAAAAAATGGGATTTCGCGGGGAGACGGGGGTTCTATTTGAACAAATTATGCTCTAACGGCCACGCGGCGCTCGCTATCCACAAAAGAAAAAGGCGGGAAGTTTTTCCCGCCTTTCAACTTCATCTCCGATGCGCGCCGAAACGCGCCCGGAAAACGCTTACTTGAGTTCGACGCCTGCGCCAGCCGCTTCGAGCTGCTTCTTGAACTTCTCGGCATCGGCCTTGCTGACGCCTTCCTTGACCGACTTCGGAGCGCCTTCGACAAGGTCCTTGGCTTCTTTGAGACCAAGGCCCGTGATCGCGCGGACTTCCTTGATGACTTCGATCTTCTTGTCGCCAGCCTTGGTGAGAACAACCGTGAATTCGGTCTTCTCTTCCGCAGGCGCAGCTCCGCCAGCAGCGCCGCCAACAGCGGCAACGGCCACGGGAGCGGCGGCGCTGACGCCCCACTTCTCTTCCAAAGCCTTCGACAGTTCGGCGGCTTCCAGAACCGTCAGGGTCGATAATTCTTCAACCAGTTTTTCAATGTTAGCCATGTTACTTTCTCCTTTGTTGAACTTTTAGTTGGATGTTGAACTTGAATAAAAACCGTTAGGCCTCTTGACGACCGCGAGCGGCAAGAACGCGTGCCACCTGAGCGCCGGGCTCTTGAAGAACACGGGCGATCTTTGTGGCCGGGGCTTGCAGCAGCCCGACAATCTTCGCGCGAAGATCGTTGAGGCCGGGAAGCGATGCGAGAACCTTGATCTTGGCTTCATCAAGCATTTCGCCGTTCATGATGCCGCCGACAACCTTGAACTTGTCGTTCTTCTTGGCGAACGCCACCGACGCCTTTGCCGCCGCTACAGGGTCCTTGGAATAGGCGAGCGCTGTCGGACCACGCAGAAACTTTTCCAAGGCCGCGAAGGGTCCCTTTTCGATCACGTGCTTGACAAGCTTGTTCTTGGCAACCTTGAGGCCTACGCCTTCCTTGCGCATGGCGACGCGCAATTCGCGCGTTTCCGAAGCGTTGAGTCCGGCTTGCTGGGTTACCAGAATAATCTGCGAATCCTTGATCTCGTCATCGATCTCGGAAATAAGCTTTTCTTTTTCCTGCCGGTTTGGGCTGCTGTGTGTTGTCATTCTGCCTCCTTTTATCCGTTATTCATCGTCCTGCTCGCGAAAGCGCGCCTGCGCCCTGCGAACGAAATCCTGTTTTTGCCGGAGAGGAGAAGAGAAAGACAAAACGCTGAAAGAGGCGGAAAAACCCGCAAAAGCGTTGGATGTCTTGCCCCGTCTATTGCTGGCTGAATTTAAGCTTCCAAAGAAGCGCCCGCAGTCTCCGACAGGTGCCCCGTTTTCGGGACAGGCGGGGTTCTAGCGCAAAAATGCGGGCGAATGCAAATGAAAACGAACTACCCCTTATAAACTCAACTCTTTAACCATACTTTTTCGTTCTGCTCTTTATGCAGCAATAATTACGCGGACTGGACGAATGGACATCCTCCTTCCTGGATTTACAACCTTCTCGCTAACTTTACTGCCGAAGTCCGAAGCGCCGCTCGTTCCGGAGAAAGTCCAAGTTCATCGC
>JAQVZU010000089.1 GCA_028708035.1 Alphaproteobacteria bacterium | reverse complement strand
GGGAATGCCCTATCGGCTAGGCGAACTCGCCTCGAAATTCGGCGTCCATTATTACCCGATCGTATCCTCGGCGCGCGCGTTCAGAGCGCTTTGGTTGCGCGCCTTCAACAAACATCGAGAATGGCTAGGCGGCGTGGTTTACGAAGATCCATGGCTTGCGGGCGGGCACAATGGCCTATCGAACTCCGAAGACCCCAGAAAACCCGAAGATCCCATGCCTCGCGTGAAGGCGTTACGGGCATTGATGACCGAATACGGCCTTGCCGAAATGCCGATCATCATGGCGGGCGGAGTCTGGTGGGTTTCAGACTGGGAGCATTGGCTCGACAATCCCGAAATAGGGCCAATAGCATTTCAGTTTGGGACGAGGCCTCTGCTTACCCAAGAAAGTCCGATTTCTGACGCTTGGAAAAAGCGCCTCTTGACGCTCAAGAGAGGCGACGTAATTCTGCAAAGGTTCTCGCCGACAGGTTTCTATTCTTCCGCCGTTAACAATGCCTTCCTGCAAGAACTTAAAGAACGCTCCGAACACCAGATTGCTTACACGCACGAACCCGTAGGCGCTCACACCGAGAGTTTCCAAGTTGGAGTCGTAGGAAATCCCGTATTCCTGACACCTGCGGATATGGCCCGAGTCGAGGCTTGGCAAGCTCAAGGCTTCGTGAAGGCGATGCGGACTCCCGAAAGCACGCTTGTTTTTGTCACCATCGAACGCGCGCGAGAGATCGTCAAAGACCAGTCGAGCTGCATGGGCTGCCTTTCAGCCTGCCATTTTTCGAACTGGTCGCAGAACGAGGCTGGAACGACCGGGCGCATGCCCGATCCCAGATCATTCTGCATCCAGAAAACATTGCAGAAAATCAGCCATAGCGACGAGATCGAAAATGTGCTGATGTTCTCGGGACACAACGCCTATCGGTTCGGCGAAGACCCGTTCTATGCCAACGGCTTTATCCCCACCGTTAAGCAATTGGTCGAACGCATTGCCACGGGGTACTGATGACCGAAGAAACGCCGGCCTCCGAAACAAAATCCTCCGGCAAGGTCGGCGATTGCCTTAAGAAAATCATCAAGGGACTTGAGACCGGCATGGGCCGCGACCAAGACTCGACTTTTTTCCTTGTTGCGGGCGAAGCTTCAGGGGACCTGCTTGGCGCTCGGCTAATGAAGGCGCTCAAAGCCAAGGCTCCGAAGGTCCGTTTTCTGGGCGTCGGCGGCCCCCAAATGCAAGCCGAAGGTCTCGGGCTGCTGTTTTCCTACACCGAACTAATGCACTTTGGCATCGTTGAGGTCGCCCGTCATATTCCCAAGCTTCTAAGACGGATAGAACAAACGGCTGAGGCGGTTGTTGAAGCGAAGCCGACCGCTTTAATCACCATCGACTCCCCCGATTTCTCGTTTCGCGTAGCCAAGCGCGTCAAGGCTCTGGCCGGAGAGCGGATCAAACTGATCCACTATGTCGCTCCGACCGTTTGGGCATGGAGGCCCGGACGCGCGAAAACGATCGCGAAGTTTCTGGATCGTGTGCTGGCCGTATTTCCTTTCGAACCCTCCTATTTTACCCGCGAAGGGCTGCCTTGCACATTTGTAGGCCATTCAGTAGTCGAGGGAGGCGCGGATAAGGGGGACGGCGCGGCTTTCCGGAAGGCGCGGAAGATTCCTGAGGAAGCGCTTTTGCTGGCTGTCTTGCCGGGAAGCCGAACCAGTGAGATTTCAAGGCTGCTTCCGGTGTTTCGTAAGACTGTCAGAAAGCTTAGAGAAAAGCATCCGCAATTGCGTATGGTCGTGCCAACGGTGCCTCATCTGAAAGATCGCGTGGCAAAGGAAGTTCTGGGATGGGATTTGCCTGTTTACATAGTCGAAAGCGAGAAGGATAAATTCGACGCGTTCGCGGCTTCGACGGCAGCCCTTGCCTGTTCGGGAACTGTCGCACTTGAATTGGCTCTGGCGCGGCTGCCGGGGGTGATTGCCTACAAACTTAATCCCGTGACAGTGGCTCTTTTCAAGCGGCTCATTAAGGTTAAATACGCTAACCTCGTGAATATCATGCACGACGAGATGGTCGTGCCAGAATATCTGCAAAATGACTGTACACCCGAGAAACTTTTCGTAGGTGTCGATAAATTGCTTAGCGACAGGTGGGCGCGCCGCAAGCAGATCGGAAGGCTTGAAGCCACGGCAGAGTGGTTGGGCAAAGGCAAGTTCGTGCCGTCTGAACGCGCGGCTCAGGCGGTGATGGCCACGATCAAGCCCCCGGTCGTCTTACAGGTGCTTCCAGCTCTCGTCACCGGCGGAGTTGAGCGCGGAACGGTGGAGACCACGGCGGCTCTTGTCAAAGCGGGATTCAAAGCGATTGTGGCCTCCGAGGGAGGCCCTCTCGTGAAAGACATCGAAGCGGCGGGCGGCATGCACGTCGCATTGCCATTGGCGTCCAAAAACCCGCTTGTGATGACGGCGAACATCGTACGGCTCTGCAAAGTTATTCGCGAACACGGGGTTGACATCGTCCACGCAAGAAGCCGCGCCCCGGCGTGGAGCGCTTGGGCGGCCGCCAAAAGAACAGGCGCTGCTTTCGTCACCACATTTCATAATGCCTACGGCGCGAAATCCGGCATAAAGCGCTTTTACAACTCGGTCATGGGCAAAGGCGCGCGCGTGATCGCTATTTCCGAGTTCGTAGGCGACTATGCCGAAAAAACGTATGGCGTTTCGCGCGAGATTTTGCATGTGATCCCCCGAGGGGTCGATTTCGACGTCTTTGACCCCCGCAAGGTTGATGCGGCGCGCATTGATGCATTGCGCAAAACCTGGGAATTGGACGACAAAGCCTCCGTCATTCTGATGCCGGGGAGATTTACGCGCTGGAAAGGACAGTTGGTCCTTCTTCAGGCCCTTTCCCGGCTCAGAAGAAGCGACTTCGTTTGCGTCATCGTAGGCGGAGGTAAAGCGGAGTCTTACGGTCAAGAAGTCATGGCCGACGTTGAAGAGCTGAGGCTTAAGGATCATGTGAAGATCTTCGACACCTGCGCCGATATGGCCGCTGCCTACGCGCTTGCGGACGTGGTGACAGTTCCCTCCATCCGGCCCGAGGGCTTTGGGCGCGTGATTGTCGAAGCGCAAGCGATGGGCACACCTGTCATCGCCTCGGACCACGGAGGCGCAAAAGAAACCGTTATTCCCGGAAAAACGGGCTGGCTAGTAGCGCCTAACGACGCAGTGGCGCTCGCGGAAGCATTGGAAGAGGTTTTAGGGCTTCCAGATGAACGCAAAGCGGACTTGGCTACTGCGGCACAGGCTCACGTTCGTGACCATTTTACAACAGCCGGAATGACATCGAAGACTATCGATATTTACCGGGATTTATTGTTGCAAAGACGTATCGAACGAGAGTAAACGCACGAAATTATTTTATCTTTCGGAGGACAAAAAATGTCCGAACCGTTGAGCCTCGGCCATATCGCTGAAATGATGAGCGAACTGCGCGCGTATTATAAACGCACCGTTGTCGTAAAGATCGGTGGCAACTCGATCGCTGAAGACGATTTGTTTTTGTCGAAAATCGCGCGGCAGGTCTTGTTTTTAAACACGAATGGTGTGCGCGTCATTCTTGTGCATGGTGGCGGGCCGCAGATCGATGACGCGCTGCTCGACAAAGGCATTGAAACCGTTAAGGACGAATGTGGGCGGCGCATTACCTCGGCACGCGCCATGCGTATCGTGGCGCGCGTGATGAAAAACATCAACAAACAGGTCATCGACGCGCTGGTTGTGGCTGGATGCCCGAAGGACAAGATTTTCGCAGCCTACAAGCAGAAGAAGCCCTTGGTGGAAGCGGACAGCCTTGATCCTTCCAACCCTGAAGGGAACCGCAGTGGTTTTCCGACGGACGTCAACACGGCGGTTCTGGAGCGCGCGCTTCGCGAAGGGAAGATCGTCGTGCTGCATTCGATGGCGATAAGCGCGGACTCGAAGATAATCTACAACGTAAATGGCGATGATTATGCCTCCATTGTGGCGCGGCACATACGGGCGAAAAGACTTGTTTTAGTTACCAACGTCTCTGGAGTTCTGGACCGCAACCACGAGCGTATCCCTGTAATTGACCCGATGGCAGCGAAACAGTTAATCGAGGAAGGCGTCATCACAGGCGGCATGGTCCCCAAAGTCGAAAGCGCGCTAACGATCGTCCGTCAAGGCGTGGGAGGCGTAGCCATTATCGACGGCTTTCGCCCGTGGGCCGTTCTCGCCGAGCTTTTGACTCATCAAGGACGCGGAACGCTGTTCAGGGCAAGGATATAGAAGCACGCGTAGCCCTTTTTACCCTGCCTCGGACGCAGTGCAGCGCATCGAGCGCCACTTTCGCCTCACGACCTCTGCCTTGAGAGGAGCTGCGGGTCTCGCAGAGAGCGCTCAATGAACGGCATGAGGAGACATAGATGTCTCTTAAGCTCTTCGTCAGGTCATAAGGCAGTCCTCCCTTTCCTCCCGCCATTGTGCGCGGCTCGACCACCGAGCTGCGCGAGTGGGATATATACGCTATGTTTAGTGGGATGTCAAGGGATATTTCATAATTTGTTGAGGGTTTTTTCTTTTGTGGGATGGTCGGACTAAGGCTCTGATGGGGAAGGCTTTTTTGTATTGCGGGGCCAAGAAAAGAAGAAAATGGGATCCCCGCCTGCGCGGGGATGACGGTTGGTATTGTTGAAAAATTGTTCTGTAAATACATCGCTCCGTCTGCATCGCAGGATGACGGGGGTTGTTGTGGGGGATGGTGTTGATAAAAAATCGAGGGTGGTTATTGCGGAACTCCCCCTCCCCTGACCCCTCCCGCGGGGGGAGGGGAATTTCAGGACAGATTCTTATGCTCGCTATCGCGAGCGATGGATTCCCGCTTTCGCGGGAATGACGAGGGTGTAGTCTGAGGGGGAGGGGAATTCATTCTTTGCGCTTTAGCCTTCGGCCTTAATGACGGAACGTTTCTCTTTCTCAACATATGAGGGGAGGGGAATTTCAGGACAGACTCTTATGCTCGCTATCGCGAGCGATGGATCGATCTCCGCATGTTCAATTTTATTCGTCATTATAAGACGTTAAACGATAACTTGTTCGAGGAAAAAAGCCCTTTTATTTAAGCTCATTTTCCCTATATACCTCGTGGCGACTTGAAATTAAAAATATAACCAAATTCTTGCAGTTCCCAACGCGTTGTGCTCAAAAACACGCGTCTCTTTGGATAAACGTATGACAGACCAGTCTCATATCAGGAATTTTTCGATTGTTGCGCACATCGACCATGGGAAGTCTACGCTTGCCGACCGGTTGATTCAGCGGTGCGGCGCGGTGGAAGAGCGCGAGATGCGCGAGCAGATGCTTGATAACATGGATATCGAGCGCGAACGCGGGATCACCATTAAGGCTCAGACCGTCCGGCTTAATTATAAGGCGAGGAACGGGGAAACTTATCAGCTCAATCTGATGGACACGCCGGGGCATGTGGACTTCGCCTACGAGGTCAGCCGGTCGCTTGCGGCTTGCGAAGGGTCGATTTTGGTTGTCGATGCCTCGCAAGGCGTTGAGGCGCAGACGTTGGCCAACGTCTATCAGGCGCTTGATAATAACCACGAAATTGTTCCTGTTTTGAACAAAATCGACCTGCCCGCGGCGGAGCCGGATCGGGTCAAGCAGCAGATCGAGGACGTGATCGGGCTTGACGCTTCGGACTCCGTTCTCATTTCCGCCAAGACAGGGCAGGGGATCGACGACGTACTGGAGGCCATCGTAACCCGGCTTCCGCCGCCGAAAGGAAATCCGGAGGAGAAGCTCAAGGCGCTTCTGATCGATAGTTGGTATGACGCTTATCTTGGCGTTGTCGTGCTGGTGCGCGTGGTGGACGGAAAAATCAGGAAAGGGCAAAAAGTCCGGTTCATGTCCACCGGAGCGGTTAGGGAACTGGATCGCGTCGGCATCTTTACGCCAAAAAAGGTCGAAGTCGACGAACTGAGCGCAGGCGAAGTCGGGTTTATCACGGCGGGCATCAAGCAAATCAGCGATACGAAGGTCGGTGATACGATCACGGATGACAAGAATCCGTCCGATGCGCCGTTGCCCGGGTTTAAGCCTTCGGTGCCGGTGGTCTTTTGCGGGCTGTTTCCAGTGGACGCGGCGGAATTTGAGCATTTGAGAGAATCTTTGGGCAAGCTGGCGCTTAACGACGCTTCGTTTAAGTTCGAGCCGGAAAGTTCGGTGGCGCTGGGGTTCGGATTCAGGTGCGGGTTTTTAGGATTGCTTCATCTGGAGATCGTCCAAGAGAGGCTTGAGCGCGAGTTCGATCTTAATCTCATCACAACCGCGCCTTCGGTGATTTATCGCGTGTTTTTGACCGATGGGACGATGAAGGAGCTTCATAATCCCGCCGACATGCCCGATCCCGCGCGTATCGCTCGCATCGAGGAGCCGTGGATCAAAGCGACTGTTTTGACTCCGGACGATTATCTCGGAAACATTTTGCAGCTCTGCAACGACAGGCGCGGGGAGCAGGTCGAGCTGACTTATGTCGGGTCTCGGGCAATGCTGGTTTACAAGCTGCCGCTCAACGAAGTCGTGTTCGATTTCTACGACCGGCTCAAGTCGATCAGCCGGGGATATGCGAGCTTCGACTATCAGATTGAAGGATATCGCGATGGCGATCTCGTGAACATGTCGATCCTTGTGAACGCCGAGCCTGTCGATGCGTTGGCGATTATCGTTCACCGGGCCAATGCCGAGTCTCGCGGCAGGATGCTTTGCGAGAGGCTGAAAGAGCTTATTCCGAAACATTTATTCAAGATCGCCATTCAAGCGGCCATCGGCGGGCGCGTCATTGCCCGCGAAACAATTTCGGCCCTGCGCAAGGACGTGACAGCCAAATGCTACGGCGGCGATATTTCCCGCAAGCGCAAGCTGCTCGACAAGCAAAAAGAGGGCAAAAAGCGGATGCGGCAGTTCGGCGAGGTTGAAATTCCTCAGGCGGCTTTTATCGCGGCGTTGAAGATGGGGGACGAGAAGTAACCTTGATGGAAAGTACTTGATAAAGTATCTTCTCAAAGGATCTCATAAGATTAATAGGGAGGCCTTTAATGCAGTTAACGTTTCATTGGAGACCAGAAGTCGTTCGCGGCGCGTGTCGTGTGCCAAGAGAGAGCCTAATTGATAGAAGCTGTTCGTCGTCGCCTTCGACGCAGGAGGAGGAAAAATCACAGGCTGAGAAAGAAGAAGCCTTTTGTTGGAGGCCGGAAGCTAGTTGCAGGGCGTGCCAAAGAAAAAGATTTAGTTTTTACTAGGAAACCCAGCTATAGTTGAGGAGAAATCATTTTTCATTGGAATCGGCTGTTTTTCCATTCGCTGCGACATTCTGAATCATGGCAATCACTCGTTTTGCCCCCAGTCCCACAGGCTACCTGCATTTGGGCCATGCCTATTCTGCTCTATTTGCAGCGCGTGCGGCGGAGGGCGGGACGTTTTTGCTGCGGATCGAGGACATCGATCAAGGGCGATGCAAGCCGGAATTCACCGAGTCTATTTTTGAAGATCTTCATTGGCTTGGGTTTTCTTGGCCGGAGCCGGTGAGGCGGCAATCCAAGCATTTGGACGATTATGGCGCGGCGCTGGAGAGGCTTCGAAGCATGGGATTGGTTTATCCATGTTTCTGCTCTCGTAAAGAAATCGAGGCGGAGGCGCAAAGGTCGGGAGTGGCGCCTCATGCCGAAGACGGGACGCTTGCCTATCCGGGGAGGTGTCGGCAAATGGCCGAGCCTGAACGACGGGAGCGGCTCGCGCGAGGCGAGACGGCCAAC
>JAQVZU010000088.1 GCA_028708035.1 Alphaproteobacteria bacterium | reverse complement strand
TAACACACGATCACGCTTAATCTCGCCTTTAAAAGGCTTCTGCATCACTGCTGTTGGATCGCCCTGCAAACAGCCTTCGCCTATAGCCCACCGGAAAAATGTCTTTATATGGCTAAGGGCCCTGTTCCCCGCATAGGGAGCCCGCTCGGCAATGCGGTTAACCTCCCTACTAATCTCATTTCGCTCGATAGAGTCGATTGCCCTATCCCGGAATTTGGGGAGAAACTCACGCTGAAAAATCTGTTTAACCTCTTTTCCAGAGCGGTTTTGACTCAATTGCTTGGTGGCGTATTCCTCAAACAACTTACCAAAAGAGTTTGCATGGGACTTCAGTTTGGCGACGGTTTCTCGCTTAATTTGCTCTCGCGGATCGATGTTATGAGCAAGGTCGCCCGCATATAGACTTATCCCGTTCCAGAGTCCGTCGCGCAGAAAACGCGCTCCTTTTCCATCGCGGGCGTAGCCGCCTCCACCGGCGTAGTTGAAGATGAACGTTTCAATCCATTTGTCAGAGCCATCGATTCATACAGGCATGAACCATCCCTTGTTTATTGTTTTCAGATTGCGGCGCAGCAGCTGACGTGATAAGAACATAACATGAACGCGCAAGCCAACGCCAGTCCTTTGGTCAACTGGCTTTTCCTCGACCTGAATTCATTTTTTGCGTCGTGCGAACAGCAGGAGCGCCCGGAATTGCGTGGGCGTCCGGTGGCGATTGTGCAGATGATGACCGACAGCACGTGCGCCATCGCCGCCAGTTACGAGGCGAAAGCTTTTGGCGTCAAAACAGGCACGATGATTTGGGAGGCAAAAAAGCGTTGCCCTAACCTTGCGCTGGTCAAGGCACGGCACCGGCTTTATGTCGATTATCATCACCGCATCATTGAGGCCGTCGATACCTGCCTGCCGGTTGAAAAGGTTTGTTCTATAGACGAAATGGCCTGCCGTCTGATGGGGCGTGAACGCGAAGTAAACGCAGCGCGGGAATTGGCTCACAAAGTCAAACAAGCGATCCTGCAAAGAGTGGGCGAGCGAATGACTTGTTCCATTGGCCTTGCCCCCAGCCTTTTCCTCGGCAAGGTCGGCAGCGATATGCAGAAGCCGGACGGATTGGTCGTTATTACCAAAAACGATCTGCCGGATATTTTGCACCCGCTTGAACTGACCGACATATATGGCATCGGCCCTCGCATGCAATCCAGGCTTAACCGCGCCGGTATCAGCAGCGTTGCCGATCTGATGCGAGCCTCGCGCCAACAGTTGCGGCTGGCTTGGGGTGGAATTAATGGCGTTCTTTATTATGAGCTTCTGCATGGAGCCGATCTGCAATTTCCGTCATCACAGCACAGCCAGAGCATAGGCCATCAGCATGTGCTTGAACCGGAACTCCGCACCATCGATGGCGCGCGCCAATTCGCGCAACACTTATTGGCAAAGGCTTCAGAGCGGCTCCGGCATCAGGAGTATTATTGCCGCCGTTTGGGATTAAGCCTGTCTTCTGTGCAAGATTGGGGACATTTTTGGGATGAAACCGGATTCCATGAAACACAGGACACCGATTTTTTGTTGGCACGTTTGGCACAGCTTTGGAAACGGGTGCCGCACATTAAGCCGATCAAGGTTGGCGTCGTTTTGTTAGGTCTTGTTCCTGCCGCGCATCATCAGCTGGACTTGTTCGCCGACAATTCTCGCCGCCAAAAGCTGTCTCCCCTCATTGACAAAATTAACCGCCGTTACGGGCGCGGCACAATCGCCTTCGGCAAACCCTCAGACCAAATCAGCCGATTTACGGGCCATGCCGCATTTCAACGGGTGCCGGAGGAGTTCGAGTTTTGATCGGCGGATAGCCTCCGCCTCGCGGAGGTACGCATCTTCGTTGAATAGCTTTTCGGTCGGCAAAATAGACGGATCAAGCGAAAGCGGCGTTATATCCATTTTCAGTCCCTTTCTTCATAAAGCCATTGCTGTACATCCAATCGTCGCTGAATATCGTGTTGCTGTAAATATCCCCGCGATCCGGAAAAAGAGTCAAGACAGGGCCGCCGAGGCGAGCGGAAATGCGAGAAGCAGCCAAGAAAGCGGCTCCGGAAGAGCCCCCGACAAAGCAGCCGTTGTTACCGAGACTCCGGCACGATCTGAAAACCTCGCCGTCGCTTACAGTCTCGACGCCGTCAACCAAATGCATATTCCCGCTTAAACCCGACCGACGACTCCTTTTACTTCTCAAAAGAGGGTAACGAGCTTGGATTTTGGCTTCGGCGAAAATATCTCCTTGTGCCCATATGTTTTGTCCTTAAATGTGTTTGATTTTCGGTCACAAAATGCCGTTACCGCGCGTGATGCCGTAGAGACTTGCTAGCTAATATCCAGTTCAAGAACCGGTGGCCAATAGCTTTCGCCTTTAGAAGAAAAGCTAAAAGTGGTATATTTTTGCGCAAGACCCGCTGCCTCCCAATCGATTCGGGACTCTTACAACAAGCGAACTTGGGGGTCATTATGCGTTACACACTGGTCGCTTTATTTCCAATCATACTTTTAGCCGCTCCAGCGGTGACCCAATCTGCCCAAAACCTTCGATCTCCATCCACCCAAGGCTACACCCCGGCATTATGGAGAATACGGAATAAATCAAATCTCGCCGATGCATAACGACAGGACGCAATGAGCCGAAAATGGAACCTCAGAATCATAACACAACTCAAGGCGAACACGCTTGCTGCCACAGCAAAGCGGCTCCGGCAGCAAATCCTCAAACACCTGCGCCCACAGATACGATCTACACCTGTCCGATGCATCCGCAGGTGAGGCAGATAGGGTCCGGAAATTGTCCGATATGCGGCATGGCGCTTGAACCTGTCTCGGCGGTGCTATCCGACAAGCCCGATCCCGAACTTGTCGATATGACAAGACGGTTTTGGGTCGCCGCGATCCTTTCCGTCCCATTGCTAATTAAAGTCATGGGAGAGCATTTCTTCCCTTGGCTGCACGAACCCTTCGGCGGCGATGCTGGGCGGTATATGCAGTTAGCGATTGCGACTCCTGCCGTGCTTTGGGCCGGGTGGCCTTTCTTCGTACGCGGCTGGCAATCGATCATGAACCGAAGCCTTAATATGTTCACGCTGATAGGCCTCGGCGTCGGCGTGGCCTATTTCTACAGTCTTGCTGTGACATTATTCCCTGATTGGTTCAGGAGTTTTACCGGAAGTCCTCAAGCGCCGGACGTATATTTTGAAGCGGCATCGGTCATCACGGCCTTGGTCTTGCTTGGTCAAGTCTTGGAACTCCGCGCCCGGTCGCAAACCAACAGCGCGTTGCGAGCTTTGTTCGACCTCGCTCCCAAAATGGCGCGAGTTATCAAGCCCGACGGAACCGAGGCGGATGTATCGGTGAGCGAAGTTAAAGTCGGTGACATGCTGCGCGTCCGTCCAGGAGAGAAAATTCCGGTCGATGGAGTCGTGACGGAAGGATCAAGTCCTGTCGATCAATCCATGCTGACCGGCGAGTCCATGCCTGTGGAAAAGAACCCTGGCGATAAGGTTACGGGCGCTACGCTGAACGGAACAGGCAGCCTTATCATGCGGGCGGAGCGCGTAGGCGTCGAAACGATGCTTTCGCAGATCGTCGCTATGGTGGCGAACGCACAGCGCAGCCGCGCGCCGATCCAGCGCTTAGCGGACACGGTGTCGGGCTATTTTGTGCCGATTGTCGTTTTGATCTCCATTCTTACTGCGTTCGGCTGGTGGCTTTGGGGGCCTGAGCCGAAGCTGGCTTATGCCCTTTTGAATGCCATCGCCGTTTTGATTATCGCCTGCCCATGTGCTCTTGGCCTTGCCACGCCCATGTCGATTATGGTCGGCACGGGACGCGCGGCTCGTGCCGGTATTCTTATCCGGGACGCCACGGCGCTTGAGACGTTCGAAAAGGTCGATACGCTTGTCATCGACAAAACTGGAACATTGACCGAAGGCAAGCCGAAGCTTGTTAAAGTGGCCGCGGCCAAAGGCTTCGACGAAGCAAACCTTTTGCGCCTTGCCGCGAGCCTTGAACGCGGGAGCGAGCACCCTCTCGCGGAAGCAATTATGCACGGAGCTATCGAGAAAAAGCTTAACTTGTCGAAAGCAAAAGATTTTCAGTCGCTATCGGGCAAGGGCGTCACAGGCATTGTCGAAGGCAAGAAGGTTGCGCTCGGCAATAGGATGCTTATGCGGACATTAGGCATAGCACCCGAAAGCCTTGAAGGCTTGGCGCAGCCCCTCCGCGCCCAAGGCCAAACGGCGATGCTATTCGCCATCGATGAGCAACCGGCGGGGATCGTTGTCGTCGCCGATCCCATCAAGGAGACCGCACCGGAAGCCATACGCTTGCTCAAAGAACAAGGGTTGCGGATTCTCATGCTAACGGGCGACAACCGGGCAACAGCTCAATCCGTCGCCAAGAAACTCGGCATTGATGAAATCGAAGCCGAAGTTCTTCCGGCCCAAAAATCCGAAGTTATTCAAGCCTTGCAAAAGAAAGGCCGCAAGGTGGCAATGGCCGGAGACGGGGTCAACGATGCACCGGCGCTCGCCGCCGCCGAAGTCGGAATCGCAATGGGCAACGGGACCGACATTGCCATGGAAAGCGCAGGTATTACGCTTATCAAAGGGGACCTCATAGGCATTGTGCGGGCGCGGCGGCTCAGCCACAACGTCATGCACAATATCCGCCAAAATCTCTTCTTCGCGTTTATCTACAATACGCTAGGCGTACCCATTGCAGCAGGCGTGCTCTACCCGTTCTTCGGCGTTCTCCTGAGCCCCATCATCGCCAGCGCCGCAATGGCTTTCAGCTCCGTATCGGTGATCGGAAATTCCTTAAGACTGAGAAAGGCGAATATTTGACGGGCGTCTTCTTTGATGTCACTGCAGGAGCGGTAGCAATCACTTCACGCCGCTCCTCAAATATATTCTGTATATTGGGGACTATGCGACCATACACGCGCCGCGTTGCGAAGTTTGAGGGATGGCGTATTTAATTGCATCAAGGCGGAAAAGCCTGTATTGAATGGGCTGAGTTTAGAATTAACTCTCGCTTCTGCTTCGGCCCGTTCTTTAATCGGGCAAGCGTCTGAAGGGACGCTTAACAAGTAATTGGCTTTAAAAGCCGCCTTTTTCCTGCGTTTGTCGAAGAGTTTCCTGCGCGTTCTTAAGAAGAGCGCACGGACGGCTACGCTCATGAACCGCTTTCGCTGTGAGAGCGGCAACTTCAACCATAAGGAAAATGTAATGGCTAACGGTACAGTAAAGTGGTTCAACGCCCAAAAGGGCTTCGGTTTCATCCAACCCGAAAATGGCGGCTCGGATGTCTTCGTCCATATCAGCGCGGTGGAGCGTGCGGGGTTGAACGGTCTGCGGGATGGCCAGCGCGTGAGCTATGATCTCGCTACCGAAAAAGGCAAGACCTCGGCGGTCAATCTGAAGACGGTTGATTAAGCTGCTAACTCATCATTTCGAAACACAGATTCCGTTGCTCGCCAGCAATGACGCTGGCGAGAACGAAGGGATTTTATCATGACAATTGACTTTTCCGGCTTCGGCTTGCCGTCGAAGCTTCTACAATCGCTTGCGCGGATGCGATTTCACAAGCCAACGCCCATTCAGGCAAAGGCTATTCCGTTTGCACTTGAAGGGCGAGATATTCTCGGTTCCGCGCAAACCGGCACAGGTAAAACAGGAGCTTTTGGTATTCCTATCATCGCCAAGCTTATGGAACATCCCGAGGCTTCCGCGCTTGTGCTCACGCCGACGCGAGAACTCGCGGCGCAGGTCAAGGCAACGCTCGAACAAATGATCCCCGTCCCGAATATCAAGACCGCCCTTCTTATCGGCGGCGAAGCGATGCCAAAACAATTTCGTCAGTTACAGGCGCAGCCGCGCCTTATCGTCGGAACGCCGGGGCGCATCAACGACCATTTGCAACGAGGCAGTCTCAAGCTGGGAAACGCTCGTTTTGTCGTTCTTGACGAAACCGACCGAATGCTTGACATGGGATTTGGAGCTCAGATCGACAAGATTTTGTCCCATGTGCCAAAAGAACGGCAAACGATGTTGTTCTCGGCTACCTTGCCGCAGGGCATCGTCAAGCTCTCCGGCAAATACCTTAAAAACCCTGAGCGCATCAGCGTCGGTTCCACGATTGCCGCCGCGCCAAATATTCGGCAAGAGCTTATACAAACGTCGGATGAGGAAAAAGGGGGACAGCTTTTGAAAGTTCTCGGCAACACGAAAGGCTCCGTCATCATTTTTGTGAAAACCAAATACGGAACCGAAAAACTGGCAAAGCGTCTTTCTCAGCATAATTATTGCGCCGATGCCATGCATGGCGATTTGCGCCAATCGCGAAGAGACCGGGTTATTCAGGGGTTCCGCGACAAAAAGTACCAAGTGCTCGTCGCCACGGACATTGCCGCACGCGGGCTGGATGTTCCGCATATCGAGACGGTGATTAATTATGACCTGCCGCAATGCCCGGAAGATTTTATCCACCGCATTGGCCGCACCGCGCGCGCGGGTTCCTCGGGGCAGGCCATCAGCTTCATAACGCCAGCGGACCGGGAAAAATGGAGCGCCATTCATAAGTTGATGAACCCGAATGAGCCATCGGCTGCTCGACAGGGACATGCACGAAAAAACAACCCCAACTCAAAATCTCGTCATTTTGGTCACAAGCCGTCAAAAAGAGGGCGCGGAAACGGTGCAAAAACAGCCGATAGAACAGCTTTTGCATAAAAATAGCTGCTCTGCGATCCAATCGCTAATGCGGTGAGCGCGGTCGATGGCTTGATTTTCAACGGCGGGATTCCACCATGGATCGAAAAGGATCACGGTGTCCGCCGCCGTAAGGTTCAACCCGGTGCCCCCGGCTTTCAGGCTGATAAGGAACAGAGGCACTTTGCCGCTTTGGAATTGCATGACCTGCGGCACTCTTTCGCTTCGGTAGGAGCTTCAAGCGGTGGCAGCCTTTTGATGATTGGTTCGATACTTGGGCACAAGGATGCAAAGACGACGCAGCGCTACGCACATCTTTCCGAAAACCCGGTTAGGCGGATTCTCCGGTGTCATTGGGGATGATGAGGTTTGGATATCCACAGCATTCTTCATTTGAGGACCTAAAGGGTTAAATCAACCGCGGGGCGACTCACTAAAATGCTATTAACTGGAAGTTGAAGAGTCAATTAGTCCGTTCTTTGCGTGCATTCTTTCAATTTATGTGCGCTACCCCTAGTGCCTAGCCCCACCTGTTTTCTGCTCGGAAAGTGAACACTACAAGCCAATTTCTGACAGACAATGCTTGAGAGCAACTTGGCGCTGTTCTGTTCGGGGATCGTTGGGCGCAAGCAGACAATTGTAAAGGTGTGTAAGCGCGCCATATGCATAAACCAGTTTTCCGTTCAATTCGACGTTCTTTTGCCGTTCATATTCTTCAATAACCGCACCTGCGATATAGGGGTTTATTGTTAAATGACGGAAGGTCGCTTCAGCCGGGTCCAGTTTCACCATTGGATCAAGCAAATGAACGGAAACCTTCGTGTCTGTTTGCTCGGTGAGCATGTTGCCTAAATGGACGTCTCCGTGACCGTATTGTTTTTTTGACGGCGTCGCCTGGATGCTTTCAGCAAGATTGGAGGCAATCGCGCGTGAGTCTTCAGTGGCGCAGGGAATGTCGTTATGGATAAACCGAAGCCTGCTTTCGGCATAGCCGTTGTTCCATATATGCTGGACCCGGAAAATGAGACAATAGCTTAAGTGGAAAAACGCCCCTAAAATAGAGCAAGAAGGGGCAAAGATGTCGAAGATCAGAAGGAAGCACGACGCGGCGTTCAAAGCGAAAGTGGCGA
>JAQVZU010000015.1 GCA_028708035.1 Alphaproteobacteria bacterium | reverse complement strand
GTTGACGATGCAATCGAGATTTACCGGAAAATGATCGGCACGTCTCTTGCCGCCACCGGTTAATATTTAGAATGCGAAAGAATATATCAGAATGCACGAGAAGCTTTCGGACAATCAGATTTTACGACTGCCGCCATGGTTTGACGGAAAGGGCTCTTTGTTGGCTTATCCGGAGCCGCCGAGGTTTCGCACCAAGGAACTTCTGGACGAACGCGGGTGGGAAAGCAGCCGGTTTATGGCCCGCGCGGCTGAGGGGATGCGGGCGATTGTCGGTGAGGGGCTCGGAGGCAGCTGGTGGGGGGCGGAACCGAAAGGTTTCAAGCCGGGAAAATTCGATGCCGTGATTGTGGCATTGCCATCAAAGGCTGGCGGGGCTGCGGCTGTTATGTCGATGCTGCTCGATGTTGAGAAGCGTTTCATGCCGGGAAAGATGCTTATCCTTGACTCTGAAGCGCCTGAATGCTCGTCCGTTATCGCGCGGCTAAGGAAGGCGGGGGCTACTGTTCTTCGCGGCGAGGTCGATCCATGGGCGCTATTCAAGATAGCGTCAAGTTTTCATGTGGCAGGGCATGTTTTCGGTTTTCTGGCGTTGATTGCGGGAAAGCAGGTCGTTTGCCATCATCCTGCGTTCTATTCGGGATGGGGCCTGACGGACGATTGCAGTTCGGTACCGCGGCGCGGGTCGCGGACTCTTGCCGAGATCTTTGCCGCTAAAGTCTTGGTGGGGAGCCGGTATCGCAATCCTTGGACGGGGCGGGAGGCATCGTTCGAGGAGACTCTGGAGACAGTTCGGCTATTTCACAGGCTTGACCGCGAAAACAGGAAAATAGCGGTTTGCATGGGGATGGCTTTTTGGAAAAAAGATCGCATTTCGACCTTTTTGCGGACAGCCGAAGGCGTTCCTAAATATATGTCCTCGGCCAAAAAGGCGGCAGCCTATGCGGCCAAGAGAGGCAAAGGCATCTGTGTTTGGGCATCTAGAGAGCCAGCGGACCTTAAGCTTTGGTCGCTTACGGCGGATGTTCCGGTTTACCGGGTCGAGGATGGTTTTATCCGTTCGGCGGGACTGGGGGCGGATTTTATCCCTCCGGCATCGATCACACTTGATCCCGATGGGCTCTATTTTGATCCTTCGATTCCAAGCAGGCTTGAAGGCATTCTCGACACGATTGCTTTAAGCGACAGGCAGGTTTTGCGGGCAAAAGGGCTTATCGAGCTTTTGGTAAGCCGAAACATCACCAAATATGCGGCGTCGGGCATGGCCCCTATCGCTCGAACAGAAAACCGGACCATCCTTGTGCCGGGGCAGGTCGAAGACGACCGGTCGGTTGTTCTCGGAGGTTCAAACGTTGCGGGCAATCTCGACTTGCTGAAGCGCGTGCGCGCGGAGGCTCCGGAGGCCGACATTATCTATAAGCCTCACCCGGACATTGAGGCCGGGCACCGGAACGGCTTCATCGACGACAACGAGGCCCTTAAGTATGCGAACCGGATCGTGCGGTCGTCGTCGATGGCTGAGGTTATCGCTTCGGTGGATGAGGTTCATTGTTTGACCTCCCTTGCGGGATTCGAGGCTCTGTTGCGCGGGAAGAAGGTTGTCACATATGGGCAGCCTTTTTATGCGGGATGGGGGCTTACGAAAGACCTTAACCCTCCGCCGCGCCGGGGGCGCAAACTGACGCTTGAAGAACTTGTCACAGGGACTTTAATTTTGTTTCCGCGTTACTTTGATCCCTTGGCCAACTTGCCTTGCGGGCCCGAGACATTGATCTCCCGGTTTGACGACAAGGAGGTTTGGAAACCGACCTTGATGGTCAAGATAAGGCGGCTTCAGGGACGCCTCACTTTTCCTTTCCGGGCGTTTCGTGTATTCCGGTCTTCCTCGCCGGTCCATTAGGATTCATCATGAGCCATCACTTCGTTTTCCTTCAGGGAATGCCTTGCTCTTTTTTCAGCCAAATCGGCAAGGATCTTTCGGCGCGCGGGTGCCGAGTGACAGGGGTGAATCTTTGTTTCGGAGACTGGTTTTTTTGGAAGGGGAAGAACGCCGTCAACTATCGCGGCTCCGTTGCGCGCTGGTCCCAATTTATCGGGGCTTTTTTCGATAAGGAACAGGTGACTGATCTTGTGCTCCTCGGAGAGCAAAGGTTTTACCACAAAGCGGCCATCGAAGAGGCGAAGCGACGGAATATAAGGGTTACGGTTACGGATTTTGGTCACCTGAGACCGGATTGGATCACGCTCGAGCGCAACGGGATGAGCGGGAATTCAAGTTTTCCGAAAGACATGGCAACGATACGGAAACTGGCTGAAGGGCTTCCGGCGGTGGACTCCGTCAAGCGCTATTCGGACAGTTTCTGGGCGATGGCGATAGGAGATTTGATCTACAGTTTCGGTAACGTCTTATTTGCGCCGTTTTGGCCGGGATACAGAAGGCCGGACAAGAGGCCCAATCCGTTCTATTATTTTCCAGCGATGGGGTTGCGCATACAATCGACTGAGGCACGGGATTTTCAAGCGCAACGGAAGCTTGAGCCGATTTTGAACAGCAAGGAAAAGTATTTCGTGTTCCCGCTTCAGCTTGAACACGATTTTCAGATCGTTGCCTATTCTTCTTTTAACGGGATGGAAGAGCCGATCCGAAAGGTTATCCGGTCGTTCGCCGAGCATTCGGAGAAGACGACCCGGTTGATTGTAAAGTCTCATCCATTGGACCCTTGGATTACGAACTGGGAAAGATGCGTCGCGCGCGCAGCTCTGGACAGCAATCTTGGGGACCGCGTGGTATTCGTTGACGGAGGAAATCTCGACAAAATTACGGCGGGGGCGTGCGGCATGGTGACCGTTAACAGCACTTCCGGCGTCAAGGCGCTGCAACTCGGCGTTCCCGTCAAGGTATTGGGGCAGGCGGTCTATGATATCGAGGGGCTTACATACCGCGGAGACCTGGATGCTTTTTGGCGCGATGCCAAAGCTCCGAAGGCAGTGGATGTCGATGCCTTCATTAATGTATTGGCGGCAACGATCCAGATTCGCGGCGTGTTTTTCAGCGAGCCGGGAAGAAGCGTAGCGGTCAAAGCTGCCGCCGACCGCCTATTTGAAGGCAATGTCGGGGAAATCAAGAGGCAATGAAAGCCGAAGTCTACAACGAAATCGCCCAAGTGCCGAAAGCGGACTGGGATGCGCTTGCCTCGCAGTTTTCACGAACGCAAAGCCGGGATTTTTGGGCGGTCGTCGAGAAATCGGGATTGAACGACTTCAAGTACCGGTATGCGATCTTCAGGGACGAAAGCGGAAAACCGGCGGCGCTTGCGGCATTTTACACCGTCACCACCGACATTGCGATCTTCGCGCCCGCGTTTTTGAGAAAGGCTTTGGCGCTTGTCAGGCGGTTGTTTCCAAGCTTCCTGAAAATCCGCATGCTTGAGTGCGGAACGCCCATGACGTTGACAAGTCCGCCTTTTATTATGCGTAAGGATGTTTCTCTTGAGGATGCCGTTGAAGCCCTGGACAAGCTTTTGCTTGGCCTCGCACAGGCGGAGGGGCATTTTTTGATCGTCGTGCGGGACTTCGAGACGAACGCCGAGGGTTATTGCTCGCATTTCCGCGCGCGGGGGTATCATCTTGTTCATGGGTTGCCCAACACCTATCTTGGCATTCGGTGGAGGACCGCGGACGATTACCTTGCTTCGATGAAAAGTTATTATCGGAGCAAGGTTCTCAAGCACATGAAGAGAAACGAGTTGGCGCAGATGCGGCATGAAGTTGTGGAAAACTTCGACGACAAGGCCGAACTATTATGCGCTCAGTGGATGACGGTCTATAATCATGCCGCCGAATTCCAGCGCGAAAAGCTGACGCCTGAGTTCTACCGGCAATTTTCGCGGCAGATGGGCGCGGCCTCGAAGGCAATTTACTTTTATAGCAGCGAACGGCTTGTCGGGCATGCTCTTCTGATGCTGGATGGAGAAACGCTCAGGTGGCTCTACTTCGGGCGCGAGGCGGCGCAAAACGACAGCCTTTATCTTTACGTTGCGCAAGCGGTAATTAAGACAGCGATCGGGCTTGGAGTGAAACAGCTTGAGATGGGGCTGACGACGTATCCCATTAAGACGGATATGGGGGCGCAGCTCATGCCGATGAAGATGGCATTGCGTGCGCGAAGCCGTTTTATCAACTTCTTTGTGGGCTTTGGATATTCGATTTTGAACAGGCCGCCGAAGATCGAGAACAAGAATGTCTTTAAATCGCGGGAAAGGATTGAGCGATGATCTCTGCGCCCAGATCCGCGCTGGTAACCGGTGCGACCGGATTTGTGGGCGCTCATTTGGCGAGGCGGCTCCTGACCGAGGGGTGGGACGTAAGGCTTTTGGTTCGCAATGTTAAGCGGCTCGAGGATAATTTGCGAAGCGCTTGCGAGGTCATCGTCGGCGATCTCAATAATCCGGATGTTCTTGAATGCGCGGTTGCGTCGCGGCAGGTGGTTTTCCACTGTGCCGCCAATGTTGCGACATGGGGGCCGCTTGAAGCTTATGAGATGGCTAATGTCAAGGGTTTGCGGAATCTGCTTGAGGCGGTGTCAAGGCGGAACGGAGCAATCGGAAGGTTCGTCCATCTATCAAGCATGGATGTGTACGGTTTTCCGGCCAATCCTTGCGACGAAGAAAGTCCTCTCAACGGCGCGGGGTTTCCATACGGGGAAACGAAGATCAAAGGCGAAGCCGTTTTGCGCGAATTGTCTCAAGCTTACGGAATCCCGTTTACCATTCTGAGACCGGGAAACATCATTGGGCCGGGCTCGCAGTTTATCGAGAGGGTTGGAAAGGAGCTTCGGTCCGGGCTTATGCTGAATGTGGACGGCGGCAGAGCCAACGCCGGGTTCACCTATATCGATACCCTTATGGACTATATGCTTTGGGGTGCCCAAAGCGAAAAGGCGCAAGGGGAAACCTACAATGTACGTGACGCATATGATGTGACATGGCGGGAGTTTTTGGGGAAGCTCCGCTCTGAAATCGGCGGGCATGGGATTGTCGTCAATTTGCCGTTTGCGCTAGCCGAGGGCGCGGCAAAGACATTTGAGATAATCCATAGGGCACTGGGGTGCGCACGCGAGCCTCTGCTTCACAGGCTTATTGTCAGGATTTTTGGAAGAACGTGCGGCCACAGTGCCGAAAAGATCCGTGCGCATAGCGGGATCGTGGGAAAGATTGGGTTTGACGAGGCGGTGGCGCGGTCAGCCGATAAAAAAGTATATTTAAACAAATAAATCAAACGGATGCGAAATAGAGTGCTTTGAAATGATTTTTTATGTAACACTTCTTGGCAGACAGTTTCGAAGGCGGAATGGCCCACTTCCACAAAGAAACGATGGTATAGGAATCACAAGCACTCACCATTTATAGCTCTTATCGTCGGGAGGCTTATTATGGAGTCGTTCGGCTTGGTTTTGTATATCGCGATTGCCGTCGCGTTCTTTTACATCGGGGTGTTCACCGCAAAGGAAGAGCCGGGCGAACGGGCGCTTGCTTTAATGACAGCTTTATTTTGGCCGATTTCTGCCATTGTCGTAATCCTTCATGCAAGGCGCTGGAGAGTCAGCAATTCCGCCTATTTTCAGGAAAGAGGATTGTGATCGAGTCGGCGCCCGCTCATGTGCCGCTTCGGCTGCCCTAGTGGACTGCGTCAGCTAAAAATACGGGAATGCTTTTCTTGCGGAACTCCCCCCTCCCTAACCAGCCTCCGGCCTTGATGCCGGAAAAACGTCCCCCGGACGTTTTTCTTTTTCGGCATTCAAGCCCCGCGAGGGGGAGGGGAAGACTCCTCGGCCATTTCTCGACCATTGAGCTGACGCAGACCAGTAGTAGGCAGCGGATCGTGCTCTAAAGAAGCTCTTCCAGCCCGTAAGCCAGATCTTTTGTTCCGACAATCTTTTTGATGGCCAGAATAACTCCCGCTCTGAAAGACTCCCGGTCCAAAGAATTGTGCTCGATAGTCAACGTCTGCCCGGTGCCGCCAAAAACCACGCGTTGATTGGCGACATATCCCGGCATCCGCACCGAATGAATGCGAATGCTGGAATACAAGCCGCCGCGCGCGTCTTCGGCGTCGGGTTTTTCAGCCGGAGCCTGAACCCCAAACGCTTGCCGCGCCTCGGCGATCAATTCGGCGGTGCGAACCGCTGTTCCGGATGGCGCATCGAGCTTCTTTTCATGATGGGATTCGATGATCTCGACATAATCCATGTAAGGCGCTGCTTCTTTCGCGAAACGCATCATCAGCACCGCGCCTATCGCGAAGTTCGGCGCAATCAATCCTCCGATGCCTTTCCGTTGGCATAGTTCGGTAAGCTGCGCCACCTGTTCTTTTTTAAAACCGCTGGTCCCCATAACAGGATGCGCGCCTGCCTCAATAATTTTCAGGAAATTATCGTGTCCTACGACCGCATTGGTGAAGTCGACGACCACTTTTGCCTTTGACTTCCTGATCTCGGCAACCAAGTCATCGCCCTTGTCAGTCGTTCCAACAAGCGTCAATTCGGGATCGGCGTTGACGGCATTGACCGTCATTGTTCCCATTTTACCTTTTGCGCCGTTGACCAAAACCGGGATCGTCATTTTTTCCTCCGCGTCGATATTTTATTATTGGTTTTAGATTTCTTTTGTTCAACCCAGCTCAGCCCCTCGCGTCCGTAGTAGAACCCGTTGATGTAGGGAACCTTCCCGGTCAGTTTCTTCAGCTTTGCCATGCCTTCGTCGGCTTCAATCTTTTTATCCAGCGTTTCACGGTACACTTTAGCCACCGCAGCCATGTCTACATCTTGCGGGGAAAGCCGGAAGTGCGAAACGCCCATTTCCTTCAGTGCATGAAGTTCGTTCAGTAATACGCCGTAACCATATGATAGAGTCTGCGTGCCGTTGACCGTCAGTATCGGCTGTCCGTCCATCGTGTCTGTTTCGAGCCCGTCTGGATCGCGCCCGCAAACAATTCTGCATCCGTCCTTGTTAAGTCCGTTCGCTCGCGCATGATAACAGCGCATGGCTACCGACAACGGTTGCCTGCCGAAAACCAAAACCTCGGTTTCAACCTTCTTGGTGTTTGCGAGAATGCTGATCGAAGTTTCTGGAACCTCTACAGGCAGCACAATCCGCTTGGCTTTATTGCTAACGAAAACGTTGCGTGCGCTTTCGTTAAAGACGTTGATAAAAGGCCCGATAACGTGCGGTTTTCCATTAAGGGCCTGCAGGCAGGCGACATCGTTGGCCTCAATTAAAAACCCGTTCTCCACGCGATCCGATATCGCCTTCATCTCTCGTTCCGATGTCACTAGCGCCAGCGTGGAAAGAACAACTTCCTTTCCGCTTTTTCTCAGGCGTTCCGCGACTTTCGGCAAATGCTCTTCGAAAAATACTTCTCGCTTTGAGCAAACGACTTCACCGAGATAAACGACATCCACTTCGGCCTCGTCCGCAATGCGAGAATAAAAGTCCAGTCGCTTTTCAGTGGGCCAATTGAAAAACAGCGGGCCGAGAGTCAGTTTGCTTCTTGCCACAACCACATTTTTTCCAGAAGCTTGCCTCATCTCCATCCCTTTTTATATGCGCCGAACGTCTCTCGACCGCCTTCGGCGACATTCTTCAGGTCGTTCGCAAACGATTTTGAGCTTCCCATAGCCAATGCGTCGAGCGCTTTTCTGAAAGTTCCTACAACCTCGGCCACATAAGCCCGGCTGCGCTGCCGTCCTTCGATCTTGAGAGCCGTCACGCCCGCCGCTTTTAATTGCGGTAGAAGATCAATAGCGTTGAGTCCGATAGGTTCCTCGAACAAATACCGCGCTTCGCCATGAGTTATATACCTGCCCTTGCATGGGGTGGGGTAGGGTGCGGGCTCGTCCTTCTCGAACTGGTTCAGAGTTACGCAGCCGAGGCATGATTTCATGCATCCGCCTTCTTCCTTATAGGCCACGTGGCTTGCAGGGGCGCAAACGCCTTCGCTTGTCGGCGAAAGACCTGTCATATAGGACGACAGAAAACAACGCCCTTCCGACATAGGCCCTACGCTCCCAAACGCAAAGACTTCTGTTTCCATTCCGGTCTTTTCAATCAGCGCTGCCACGTCTTCGATGGATAGCACACGAGGCAACACAACGCGCTTGACGCCAAACCGGTCGCGATAAAATGAAACCGACATTGCATTGGCTGCCGACGCCTGAACCGATAAGTGCCGTCTTAAATGTGGCTGGTGCCGCGTGGCATAATCCAAAACGCCTATATCGGCTAATATGATGGCGTCCGCTTTCGCTTCCGCAGCTTCATCCACCGCTTTGTGCCAAGGTTTTTCGTCTCCCGCGCGCGGAAAAGTGTTGATGGCGACCAAAACCTTCCGGCCTCGCGCGTGCGCATATTCCACGCCTTCAATCAACTCGTCCTGATCGAAGTTCAATCCCGGATAGTTCCGGGCGTTTGTGCAATTGCGGTAACCGCAGTAAACGGTGTCAGCTCCGGCGTCTATCGCCGCGCGCAAAGCTGCAGGCGTCCCTGCCGGGCAAACCAGTTCAAGGTACGAAACCGTCATGATGCCTTCCTGCGCTTTCCGCGAGCTTCAAACGTGGCAAGCTTCTTTTTTAGCTCCTCGTTTTCCTCGCGCAAAGAGTCGCATGCGCAGTTCGCCTTTTGGGCGCGTTCTTCCAGATACGCTCGTATCCGTTCGGCAAAAGCGTCCGCAAGGACGATGGCTCGCCGCGCCGGATCAGCGAACGGTCCCAGCAGAGATGTAACGTCGTCTAACAGGCAGATCTCCTCGCGGTCGAGAGTGTTTCGCAAGGCCACCACGACAGCCGTATCTCCTGAAATCTCCAATTCGCGCGAGAAAAACAGCTTATCTCCATCAATCCGGCCCTCAAGCATGTCGAGCAGGGCGCTAAGATTCCCTTTGATCGTAGCGTCACAGTCCTCGCTATCGCCCTGTGCGACCTCAAGCGAACTCTCACCTGCGCCAAATGTTAGGATAAACCTGTGCGGTAAATCACATGGTTCGATCAATACCGTGGCTCCTTCCAACCTCTCAAGGTTCGAAAATAGCCGCGGATGGACGCTGCGCATTCTGTGCGTCAACGCATCGACAATTTTCTGGAGAATTGAAGCAGGCAATACGCGCATTGCGAACTGCGTAAAAGGAAATTTGGATAGATTACCATGCATGACAATAAGAACCCGATGATAAAACAGAATGTAGTCACTTTTGCATGAAGTGGTCGCGGATTGCTTCATACATGGGGGAACCGTAAACGATCTCCTTGATATCCTCCAAACCGAAAATATCCTTGATGTTGTACCGTTTGATCAAAGGGTTAATCCGTTCATGCTCATGTTTGTCGGTCGGATAAACAATAAAAGAACGCGGGCGGGCCGTCGCGCATAAAACATCACACAAACCACTCCGGAACGCCAGCAGATTGCCCGCGAGTTTTGTGAATTCGATCATCTCTCTGATGGGCAGAAAAATTGTCGGATAACCGCCGATATTGTCTTCGGGAGAATTGAAAACAACTTTATAGCCTAACGCGACCATAAGCTTGGCATAGTCGATCCAGTCGGAAGCCTGCCCTTCATAAAGATAGGATTGCGCGAGCGGAGAGATAATAACCGTTTTGCCTTCGATAAAACCTTTTTCTGCGAAGTACCGTCGCGTTTTATCGGAAACGTCGATCTGCGGAATATAAAGGGGCGTTTCCGGAGGCAAGCCAAGGCGCCTCGCTAGACATGTCCGCATGTTTTCATTTTTCTTTTTTATGTCGCCATCGCAATAAATCTCCAAAGGCATTGAGATGCGCAAATACTTGTCATGAAAGCGGGGAACGATTTCGATAACGTCATAAAGCTCGCCGAAAAGCTTAGCGACTTTGGCATGGGAGTTGCCTTTTGCAATGAAGGCATAAGGCTTCTCTTTCTTTACATGCCAGAATAGGGCGGAAAACAGAAATATCTCTCCTTGGCCCTGAGGGGGATGCAGAATCGTGTAATCTTTATATTTTTCTTTAATCCATAAAAACGTCAGCCCTCGAATTTTATGGCGTATTGTCCGGTTGAAAAAGAAAAGCGCGCTCAGCGCGCGAACGAAGCCGTTGTCCAGCGTTACTTTCAACAAGTTCGCGCTTAAAGGCATTAGAGGGCCTCGTTTAATGTAAACTTCAAAGCCAAACCGGCGTCTCTTCCCAGATTGAAGGCGTATGCCATTTTCAGTCCCGATGGCTTGTTATCGTTCACCAATATGCGCTCGCCGGTCGGATAGTCAAAAAGAATGTCGTTAAACCGGATGCTGTTTTCCTTTAAAAATAACAGGGTTTGCTCTTTATAGGTTTCCGTGCGCGCCGTTATGATAACCACCTTGTCGTCGGGCGGAAGCGTTTCAAAAAATTCCCGAACGCCCTCCAGAAGAACATCGCCTCCGTTTAGATAGCCGTTATGTTTGACCAGCGTGCCGTCGAGATCAAAAATCCAGGTTTTGGGCAGCGAAGAAAATTCATTCATCAAAAGGTCCTTTACGGGAAAATGGCTTTGTCCAGTTCCAAAACGCCCTTGTAAAAAGCCGCGCAGATTGAATCGTAATCTTCCCACGCATAAGTGGTCAAAGACAGCCATATCAAAGCATGTAACAGCAAGATTTTGTTTTTTTGCGACGGGACGGAATTAAAGAAAAATTCTTCCAAATTTTCCCAGCCGCTTGACCTTATATCGATCAAAACCGAGCGATCAAAAATATCCAGAGAGAACTGCTTCATATTGAACTGGTCGTAATTGCCAACGATAGAATAATAAAGCTTGGCAAAATCATAATCCCTGTCGCCATATACATCGGATGAGCCAAAACGCCCTCTCGGATCAATCAGGACAGGATCAATTTCGTTTTGCTTCAACATAATGTTCGAAAAAGTCGTATCCCCGTGGATTACATGGAAAAGGTCCGGCAAAATGCCCTCGACCGCCTTCCTGATCGCATCTTTCATAAAGAAGGGGTTTTTATAAAAGTGCCCATTGATGCGGATGAATTCGTCTTTGGCGAAGGGAACGAGTTCTACCACCTTTTCAAGGCGGGCAAAAGTTTTCGTATAGTAGACTTCAATGCAATCGGGCGCAGAGGCTGGTTGAGATTTCGTCAGATTATGAAGCTTTTGAATATGACCGATTATCTTTGAAAGAACCGTCTTCTTCTGGTCCAAGTTTAACAAATCGTATTCAAAAATATTCTTTCCGTGTATTTTTTCTATCGTCAATGGCTCATAAGCATAGATCTGCGGAATATGTGGATACTTTTTTTCCGTTGCGAATCTGTACCAGTTCTTTTCCTTGACTGAAAGTTCCTCGCCTTGCGCAGTAATGGGCCTTTTGACAATCCTGTCCGCTTCGAAAGACATTGCGTTGAAGGGGCGGCATTTGGGCTGTTTCTCTTGGGTCTCCTGATACGCCAGCAGAGTCCCGACTTCGGTTCCTCCCGTCAGGTCTAGCCTTTCAAAGTTCAAAGGTCTCGATGACAGCCATTTGACCAACTCGCCGGAGGAAGGCAATCCGGAAAGCTGGCTTTTGTTCTTAAAGATAAACAATCCGGCAATTCCGTCATCAGCTGAAGGCGTTTGAACGATGTCCCCATTTATATAAGACCAGCGGCATTGAAAACTCTTGGATATTCCTATGTAATTTTGAGTCGGTTCGGGCAGGATAAAGTCTTTCGGTAGAATAAGATCGCACCAGATGACCATAAATGGTTCGTCATCGCCTAAGCCTTGAACGGCGGCGCCAAGTCCCGAACTCGTCCCTTTTTCCGTTGTGCGAACGATCTCGAAATTGACGTCGGAAAAGGTTTTCAAATACCTTTCCAAAACGTCGCCTTTGTAATCGGCTATAATTTTGTAATGAGCCTCGGGAAAATGGCCAAAAAGATGAAATAAAATGGGCTTGTTTTTTACAGGAACAAGGGCTTTTGGCTTGTTTTTTGTAAGCGTTTCCATTCGGGAACCCAAGCCGCCAGCTTGGACAACAATGGTCTTGATCGATTTCATTTTTACCGCGGCTGCACAGGGAAAAAGTCCGAGAGGAATGCCTATAATCTAGGGAAAGCTTTTTCCTTGTCAACTGGCTTCGCGATCTTCCGGCCCCTGCAACGAGAACGACGCGTCCTGAGAAAGTACGTTGTCGTGCGGCTGTAAAAGGGCTGCCAGACGAATAATTATCGCTTTGAAATATCCAGGATATCGCCGAGCTTTCGAAGAAGGTAGTCGACGTTTTCGCCGTCCATGTTTTCACACTTTGTCAAAATGCGCTCAATTGCCCGTGCGCGGTACCGTTCCCGATCATTTGCGCCCCCATCCATCGAGATCTCGTTGAGCACGTCGACAGCGGCGCGGACAACGAAGAGGAGGTCCGCCGGAAGGCCCGCGCGTTCGTACAGTGACTTGAGGCCAAGTTGTCCCGCGTCATGAACAAGGATTCTGGCGTTGATAAGCGGAATATTGGCCAGGACAGCGATGGAGATTTCAAAAAACGTAATGTCTCCCATACATAATGCGCGTATGATCAGCGACGGAGTAAGTCGTCCGTTTTTGCTCATCTGAACGATCATTTTTTCAAGCTCTTCGATCGTCGATTTGCCCGTCAGACCGACCACAGCGCGTTCGCGGCTCTGCATTACGATGTCGGCGGCAATGGACGGAGAAACCTGATGATGCGACACCAAATATTCCCGCATGTTGTCGGCGACGAGCGTTACGAGGCGCTCCGTTATTGCTGGCGGAAGAGTGGGGCGCTTCACTATCTTTTCTTTTACTACATCGCTTTTCTCAAAGCGCTCGACGGCTTTGCTCAGGCTTTTTTCGCTGATATTCGCGGTCGCATTGTCCATCAGCTTCGCGACAACCTTTTCGCCGCCTTTATCCACGAGCGCGTCAGCGACTTTTTCAGATACGTTCACGCGTCCAGCAACTATTTCCTGTTTGGAAGGAATGCCTTTTCGGACGATGTTCACCAAGTCGTCGTCTGTCAGAACCTGTGAGCTTTCTAGAATCGGCAGCGCGACGCTTTCGATATCGTTGGCAAGCTTTATCGCAACGTCATGCGGTAAATGCTCGGCGGTGCGTAAATTTTGTGCCAGCGCCACGCGAACGCTTTCCTCGACATCCTTCGCCATAATGCGCACGATGTCTTGCGCCAGCGCAGCCTCGTTTTGGTTCAGTTCGGGATTGTCTATCTCTATGCCTAATTTGCCTGCTAATTCGGCTCGAACGGCAGCAGACTTTTCTTGAAGTAGCCGATCAACATCGGCTTGGCTCAAACTGGATGGCATGACTTAGGCCCTTGAAGAGACGCAAATCAGATTGCAGAAAATACCGAATCCAGTATAGGCTGTTTCCCGCTAACACAATAGCATTTTTTGTTTAAGACCAGCGATAACGTTTGAAGGCGCAGCGAAAATAGCTTCCGCATCAAATGATTGCAGATCTGAAGGGGCGGCCTTGTTAAATCTTAAAGAGCACATTCGCACGATTTCCGATTATCCCAAGCCGGGTATTCAATTTTACGACGTAGGAACGCTTCTCGCCAACGGTCAGGCTTGGCGGGAGACAATCGATAGGCTTGCCGAGGTCGTGTCGGCGGAAAAGCCAGATGTTCTTCTTGGAATAGAATCTCGCGGGTTCCTTGTGAGTTCAGCTTTAGCGGCACGGCTTGGGATAGGCCTTGTCATGATTCGGAAGAAGGGAAAGCTTCCGGGAAAAGTCATTTCCCGTTCTTATGCTCTCGAATATGGCGAAGATGTGATGGAGATGCAGGAAGGCATTGTGGCGCCCGGAAACAAGGCTGTGCTTTGCGACGATCTTCTAGCGACGGGCGGCACGGCAGCGGCGGCGGCCGCTTTGGCGCGGCAATCAGGAATCAATGTGATACGGGCGGCTTTTGTCATCGAGCTGACTTTCCTTAATGGACGGGCAAAACTAGATATGCCTGTCAGCAGCCTGCTGTCGTATGACAGTTAGCGCTCTTTACTCATGGTGTTCTTGTGCTCAATTATTTTTTGTTGAAACTTTGAGCAGGGTATGGTCTAGGTGCTTTGACGAGTGGCGGTAACGCTTTCTTTATTATCCTTCCATAGAATGAACTTCCCAGGCCTATCTGGATAGAAGCGCTTTTTTTTCTTTCTGCGGGTGCTTTATGGCTGTCGATATGAACATGAACGTCCTGATCGTGGACGATTACAAGACAATGCTAAGGATCATCGAGAATCTGCTGAAGCAGCTCGGGTTCAGGAATGTGCTTCAGGCTACCGATGGCAGTATGGCGCTTAAGGTTTTGCGCGAAAATCAGGTCGGGTTAATCGTTTCCGACTGGAACATGCAACCCATGACCGGGCTTCAACTCCTTAAAGAGGTCCGGGCAGACAACGCTTTGAAGCCCCTTCCTTTCATCATGATTACCGCCGAGAGCAAAACTGAAAACGTGATTGCCGCGAAGGAGGCCGGGGTCAATAACTATATCGTCAAGCCCTTCAATGCCGAGACTCTGAAACAAAAAATCGCCGCTGTTCTTGGTGCCTTTTGAGGACCTCCCCATGAGTTCGAAAGAATTTCAAGATAAACTGCAAAAGGAAATCAAGGCAGCGCATGAGGCTATCAAAAATCCTCTAAGCGCTGAGGATGTTGCGGCGATCGTGCGTCAGGTGATTCAATCGCTTGATGGCGATGTTTCGTCTTCCGACCTCAAGTTTTACGCCGAGCTTGAGGAACTTGCCCGATATATTCGGCAGGCGAAAAGCGAGATAGCCTCTATCAAGCCCGATGATATCAGCACCAGCTTTATCCCCAATGCGACGGATGAACTCGACGCCGTTGTGGGCGCGACGGAGGATGCGACCAATCGAATCATGGACGTATGCGACGAAATGAGCTCCATCGCGCAGCAGTGCGCGCCTGAAATCAACGAGAAGCTTGTAAACTGCACCACCAAAATTTTTGAAGCGTGCAACTTTCAGGACATCACGGGGCAGCGAATCACAAAGGTTGTCGAGGCGCTGAAGCATATCGACGCGCGCGTTGAGGCCATTGTCAAAGCGATGGGGGATGAGATTCATAGTTCTGGAGTAGGCGACCACTTAAAGAATATACACAAGGCCGATCCTGAAAATGGGCTTTTAAACGGGCCGCAGCTTCCCAAGAGCGCAATCAGCCAAGACGATATCGACAAGCTCCTGTCGGGGAATTAGGGAAGATCAACGAATGCCAGCCCTTCGCTTGTTGAAAAGCAGGAGGTGGGAAGCTACGCATGCAATCAACCAAAAAAAATAGTTTATTCCGCAAAAGAGTTAGTCGATATGCACGGGTTTCGACCTCGATGGCGAGCTTTGGGGCGCGGGCGGCCGGAGAAAGGCTCTTGGGAATATCTCTGGACCGCCAGAAGCAGGCCGAGCGGCTGCGGATCGCATTAGGCGGGCTCAAAGGACCGCTTATGAAGGTGGCGCAGATATTGTCATCCATTCCCGATATGGTGCCCAAAGAATACGCGATGGAATTGGCACAGTTGCAGGCCGACGCGCCTTCGATGGGATGGCCTTTCATAAGACGGCGGATGACGGCGGAACTGGGGCGGGATTGGGAGATTAAGTTCAAATCGTTCGAACGCGAGGCTTGCGCTGCAGCATCGCTGGGGCAGGTTCACAAGGCAGTTGGGCACGATGGGAGGCTTTTGGCGTGCAAGCTTCAATATCCGGACATGGCTTCGGCGGTTGAGGCGGACTTAAAGCAGCTTAAGATCGCGCTGGCGGTGTTCGAGCACTACGACCGGGCGGTATCGACGAAGGAGGTCCAGAAGGAAGTCGCCGAACGGCTGCATGAGGAGCTTGATTATATTCGTGAGGCCCGGCACATGCGGCTCTACGCCCTGATGCACCGGAACACGAAAGGCGTTTATATCCCGGAGCCGGTCGAAAAGCTTTCGACTGACAGGTTGCTCACGATGACATGGCTTGAGGGACGAAGGCTTGCGGAGGTCGCAAAGCTAGGGATTCTTAAGGATCGCAATGAGGTCGCGATCAACATGTTCAGAGCATGGTATGTTCCATTTTACGAGTACGGAGTCATTCACGGCGATCCGCATTTGGGGAATTACACCGTGCGCGACGATAACGGAATCAATTTGCTTGATTTCGGGTGTGTGCGCGTGTTTCCGGGACGGCTGGTGAAGGGCGTCCTGATGCTCTATGAGGCATTGAGCGAAGGACGAGAGGGCAAGGCAATCGAAGCATACAAGATTTGGGGCTTCTCGGAACCGAGTAAAAAACTTGTCGAGACACTTAATATCTGGGCGAAATTCATCTATGCGCCGTTGCTTGAGGACAAGGTGCGGCCTATCGACGAAACGAACACGGGACTTTATGGCCGTGAGACGGCCAATCGCGTTCATGCGGAATTGAGGAAGCTTGGCGGCGTATCGGTGCCCCGTGAATTCGTATTCATGGACCGGGCAGCGATTGGGCTGGGCGCGGTTTTTCTGCGCCTCAACGCCAAGATTAACTGGTACCGGACCTTTCAGGAGGTGGTCAAAGATTTTAATGCGCAATCTCTTGAGAAGAGGCAAAAGAAAGTCCTGAAAGCCTGTGGATTGGAATGATGATGCGGACTTCAACGATCGCGTCAGGCCCGTTTCTCGCTTTGAGGGCGGCGGCAGCGGTCGCATTCCTTTTTCAGAGTCCAGTGGATGGCGAGAGCAGGGGTTAGAACAAGAAAGAGGAGGAAATATTTTATCGCCGTAAAATACCACAGCATACCCGCTGCAAAAACGGCCGGGTCCACGCGGAACATCCTCGCGCTGAGTTCGGTGCTTGCTTGCCAGAAAAATTCGGTTCCAATCCATAGGATGATGGCTATGATAAAGCCCACGATGAACATCCTGAACAGGCTGTCGCGAATCAGGCGCAAGCTTTCGTAGTCCATGGCGCATCTCCTTTGGTTAAAGGCGCTTTTATGCCTTGTCTCCAGGATAATATTCTATATGACTCCATAAGGGCTTTGATTTCGGGCAAGCGGCACAATCGCTTGTTTTGCCAAGTCTAACCCCTTATATAAGGAGCACCCTTTCAGGGGCCGTTCCTTCGTTAACTCGAACAAAGAATTTACACATGCCTTCTGCCGCAGAGTCCCTTGCCGCCAATATGAGCTTTTCCGCTTTTTCAAAAGCCACGGAGCTGAAAAGTCGAATTTGGTTTACCGTTCTGGCGCTGATAGTCTACCGCGTCGGGACTTATATCCCCGTTCCTGGAATAGATCCCAAGATGCTTGGAGAAATTTTTGCCAAGCATAGCGGCGGAATCATGGACATTTTCAATATGTTCTCAGGCGGCGCGTTGCAGCGTATGACTGTTTTCGCTCTTGGCGTCATGCCATACATCACGGCATCGATCATCGTTCAACTGCTTTCGGCTATTTTGCCTCAGCTTGAGGCTCTCAAGAAAGAGGGACAGGCAGGGCACGTCAAGCTTAATCAATATTCCCGGTATCTGACCGTTGGGTTTGCGATGGTTCAGTCCTATGCGCTGGCTGTAGGGCTGGAAAACATGATGGGGTCTCAGGGATCGGCTGTCGTTATCTCAGGGCTCTTCTTCCGCATCAGCACGATGATCACGCTGACGGGAGGGACCATGTTCCTGATGTGGCTCGGCGAGCAGATCACCGCGCGCGGAATCGGCAATGGCGTTTCGATGATTATTTACGCCGGTATCGTCGCCAACTTGCCAAGTGCCATCGGGCAGACGTTGGAATTGGGGCGCACTGGCGCTCTATCCACGTGGTTTATCCTTATCATTTTGGCGTTGGTGTTCGGCGTTTTGGCTGTTTGCGTGGCTTGCGAGAGGGCGCAACGGCGCATTTTGGTGCAGTATCCGAAGCGGCAGGTGGGCAATAAGATGCTTGGTGGCGAGGCGCAGCATTTGCCGCTTAAAATCAACACCTCAGGAGTCATCCCGCCGATTTTTGCAAGCTCTTTGCTGCTGTTTCCCTTAACGGTTGCAAGTTTTTCCAGCGTGCAGGAGAAAGGTGGAATCTGGGCAGACATCGTCACGGCGCTGGGGCACGGAAAGCCTTTGTTTATGGTGCTTTACGCCGCCCTGATTGTGTTCTTCTCATTTTTCTACACAGCGGTGGTTTTCAATCCGGTCGAGACGGCGGATAACCTGAAGAAGTATGGCGGATTCGTTCCGGGCATTCGTCCGGGTAAGAACACGGCTGACTACTTCGATTATGTGCTGACGCGGCTAACCGTTTTGGGGGCAGCGTATCTTGTCGCCATTTGCCTTTTGCCCGAATGGCTTATGAGCAAAGGTGCCGTTCCGTTCTATCTGGGTGGCACGTCGATCCTCATTGTCGTCAGCGTGACTATCGATACTATTTCTCGCGTGCAGTCGCACCTGATCGCGCATCAGTACGAAGGCCTTATCAAGAAATCCAAGCTTCGCGGAAGATAACATCATGAATATCATTTTGATCGGCGCTCCTGGTGCAGGGAAGGGGACGCAAGCCAAGATTCTCGAACAGAAATACGGGATGGTGCAACTCTCAACCGGCGATATGCTTCGCGCCGCCGTTAAGGCGGGAACGCCTTTGGGACTTGAGGCCAAAAGCATTATGGAAGCAGGGAAGCTTGTTCCCGACGCGCTTATGGTCAACCTGATTAAGGAGAGAATTGCGCAAGCGGATTGCGCGAAAGGGTTTATCCTTGATGGTTTTCCCAGGACAGTGGCTCAGGCTGAAGCGCTCGATAACATGCTTGCGGAGCAGGGGAAGAGCTTGGATAAAGTCATCGAGCTAAAAGTCGATGAAGCGGCATTGATCGAGCGCGTTTCCGGAAGGTTCACGTGCGCGAAATGCGGCGAAGGATACCACGACAAATTCAAGCCAACCCAAAAGGCGGGCCTATGCGACAAGTGCGGCGGCACCGAATTATCCCGGCGCAAGGACGACAACGCCGAGACGATGAAAACGCGCCTTAAAGCCTTTAATGAACAAACCGCGCCTATATTGCCCTATTATAGGCAGAAAGGGCTGCTTGTGAGCATTGACGGAATGGCCAACATGTCGGTCGTCACGAAAGCGATCGAAGAGATTATGTGCGCCAGCTCGTAATAACCGGGCGTGAGCCAGAGGCCCGCCTTTTTCCAGCTCCGGCTTTTTATGCGCACGTTTGTTGCCAGGCGGCGTAGACTTTTCTGCCCTTGGGCCCCAGACAAAAAATTCCTTCGAATTTCGAACTTCCTCAACTTTCCTCAAATGCCATCTATGCTTAATAACCTGTAAAGGCATCGGTGAGATACTTGCCTTTGGGGGTATGTGCGCGTTTTTTGCAGGGATTTCGAGGAATAAAGGACCGTCCGCATGGCCGGAAAACCATCGTGTATTGGCTCCCGGATTTATACGCCGCGTAACGCATTGCGCAAAGGAAGCTTTGCGCCTGAATTCGCGCTTCTCTCTCCGGTCATCTTTCTTCTGCTGATAGGCACTGTGGAAATCTGCCTGATCTTTGGGGGACAACAGCTTCTTGAAAACGCGGCATTCAATGCTTCGCGTCTCGGGAAAACCGGCTATGTCGAAAACGATCTGACCCGAACCGAAACAATTATGCAAGTACTCTACCAGGAGCTTCAATCTTATGGAAAATTTTTCGACGTTTCGCGCGTAACAATGGAATCGACCGTTTTCTCAACATGGCAGGAAACCGGTACTGGAGGTGGAGAAGCGGGGTTGGGCGACGGAGGAAAAATCGTCGTGTACAAAATTACTTATCCATGGAGAATTTTTACGCCACTTATGTGCACGGCGCTCGGAAGCGCGTGCCACCAAACGAGCGATGGCGCATTTATGAATCTGACGGCGCGCATTGTCGTTCGCAATGAACCGTATGGCGGCTCATAATGAAAAAGTTCGCCACAAAGTTTTCTTTGTCGGCATCGCGACGCAAAGGCGTCGCGGCGGTAGAATTTTCATTGACGCTGGCGATTTTGTGGGCGCCGCTGCTTTTGTGCATAATTGACGGCACGTATTTCATGCTGGTCAACGCAAAGGTGGACCGCACCGCTTATACGATCAACGACATCGTCACGCAGTACCCCAGCACTCCGTCCTGCACGACATTGGGAGATATCGTGCGCGCAGCCGACAAGCTGATGGAACCTTTTTCGTTCAACCCGACTCTTGGCGAGCCCCGTGCCGATGGTTCCTTTCCGACCGCGACGGGGTACATCATCGTGACATCGGTCTATCAGGATGCGACTCAGGGCCCAATAATAGAGTGGCAATACAACTACCCGCCCAAGGATACCGTCGGCGTTGCGACTCCTGAAAGCGCTGTGGGGGAACCGGGCGATACAGGGGCAAGCGTGACTTTGCCCGCAGGCTTGACGCTGAACGACAACGACAATGTAATTGTTACAGAAGTGCATTTTGCGTTTCGACCTTTGTTTCTGGATCAGTTTTTGGCTCGCGACCTGTACCGCGAGGTTATATACAAGCCGCGCTTGAAGGAACTTCTGGCGACTCCTGCGGGAGGCTGCACGTAACGAATGAGGATCGGCATGTTCAAATCGCTATCAAAAGAGACTCTGGGCGTTGCCGTGAGCCGGTTCATTCATTCCGAGGCGGGCATGACCTTGCCGCTTCTTGGGTTTTCGCTCGTGGTGCTTATAGGAGTCACGGGGGTCGCGATCGACCTTGCGCGCGTGCAAATGACGCAGGCAAAGCTTCAGTTTTCTGTGGATTCGGCGGGCCTCGCCGCAGGAGCCAAGGTCAGCAATGCCGATCCTTCGGCAGAGTTCAAAAAATATCTTGATGCAAATTTCAATAATTATATGGGCGCTGTTATCACGGAATATTCGGTAGAACCGAACGACACGAACACGGTTTTCAAGCTGTCGGCGACGGCGACGATGAGCACAACGTTCATGCGCGTCCTTAAGGTGCAGACCGTCGCGCTCAGCGCCTATTCGGAAGTCACCCGCGCCGTGTCCGGCCTGGAACTGGTCTTCGTGCTCGACAACACGGGTTCAATGAACGACATTGCGGGCGGCAGTGACACGAAGCTTGCGGCGCTGCAAACCGCGGCGAACACGCTGATCGACAAGCTGTTTGGCGCCGTTGACACGTCAACGAACGACAAGCTGTTCGTCGGCATCGTGCCGTTTTCACAGATGGTGAACATCGGTACGGCGCATGCGGACTGGATCAACCCCGATTACACGTACCGGAATGCCAAGACGGCCACGGGCGGCCCGCTGCTGCCGTATTATTCCGATAACCTCGATTGGGGCCCGGATTCCTGGCAAGGCTGCGTCGATGCGCGCTTGGAAGACAAGGACGTGACCGATGATCCGCCTGCCCAGTCGGACGAAACGACATTGTTCGGTAAATCTTATTGGACAAGCGATAATCTGGACCCCACATCGCCGAGCACGCGCAACAAATGGCATAGATATACAGAAAATGCGTGGAAATGGAGAAGATGCAGCCTCAGTTATACCCATTGCCAGCAATGGAGATACACCTGCGTCGAGGATTGGACTCATAAGTGCCAGAGAGCCAGTTCGATAAGCCGAAGCTATGTGAGTTCGTGCCAGTCTTCATCCGTTTACAATGAGTCCGACGAATACTGCAAATTAACCGGCGACGTGGAAGAGTATGTTATCGACTACACCTACAACGATTACCACGCAACGCCGACGGGACCGAACCTGTATTGCCCGCAAAAGATCACGGCGATGACCAACTCGGCGTCCGAACTGAGGACGGCCATTAATGCAATGATTGGCGTGGGAAACACGGAAATCAACCAAGGGCTTCAATGGGCATGGTTCATGCTTTCTCCTCGTTGGAAAGGGCTCTGGGGCGGTTTTATGGACTCCAAAGGCCTTCCTCTAAACTACAGAACAACCGGCATGGCGAAGGCGGTGGTTTTGCTCACCGACGGCGTGAACACGACCTCGACAAACAACCGTGGCGCATACTGGTATCCAAAAGATAACCGCATGGGAACCACATATTATACGCTCGACCAGAAGACCGCGAAGCTTTGCGCGAGCATGAAGGCGAACAAAATCGTCATCTACACGATCGCATTGGGGACGGACGACATGAACACGTCCTTGCTGAGAAGTTGCGCATCGGATGCGAGCCACGCGTTCATCTCGCCGTCAACAGCCCAATTGCAAAGCGTTTTTGACGAGATCGGCGACTCATTATCGAATCTGAGGGTCAGCCACTAAGACGGAAATCGATAACAAAATTACTGAACGATTCGCCATGTTCCATCCGGCTGAAGGCAGGCGGTGCCGAAGCTTTCCTGGACCTGACCGTCGATTTTGATTTCCTGCGAGTAGGGGCGGCAATAAGTATCTTTATCCACGTAGGTCGTCGGCGACGCTGGCGGAGGAGCCGGAGGCGCGACATAATTCGGCGTATATGAATTAAAAACGACAGGAGCTGGTTCGCCGGAAGGCGCATACGTGCTCGGCGCGTAAGAAGGCTCTTTTTCCATATCCTGAACGATGCTGTTGCCGATTGCTCCGCCCACCGCCACGCCGACCCCGGTAGAAACAAGCTGTCCTGACCCTTTGCCAAACTGGCTTCCCACCAAGCCGCCCATCGCCATGCCGAGTCCGGTGCCGATGAGTTCGGCGCTGTCGGCGCGCGCGGCATCAACGCTCAGCGTAGTGAGACTAAATATGACGATAAATGCAAGAGTTGGAGCACGCATAAATTTAACTCTCCCTCCTTTGTATTTCCATATCAAGCGGCAGTGTCAAGAATGAGGCTTTCATGGGAACAAAAGAAGGTTAATCGGTGGTTACTTCAAAGCGTTGCTAAACAGCAACGGTGAAAAACCTTGGAAAAGAGGGCGAAGTCAGTAATTCCGGTATTAACCTCGCGGCGCCGTTTTATCAACAATAACAATCTCTCCTGTTGCCGAGGGAGTTTCAATTAATCGCCGTACGGCATGGGCGACCTGTTGCGGAGAAACGAGATTCGTTCCCGCCATTTTCCGAAAAGCCTCTTCGCTCTGCCTTGGTCCCGGCAAAACATACATTGGAGCGACGCCGTTGACCCTGATACGCGGTGCAAACGATTTCGCCATGTTAATTGTTATATCGGCGAGAAATTTTTTGCTACGCGCATAGCCAGAAAATTTCTCCGGCATCGGCGTCGCATCGAGAAGATTGACAATCGCGCCTCTGTCGCCCTTAGGAAGAGAAGCCGCAAATGCTTTGCTGAGCAGGCGAGGGGCCTCGGCGTTTACCGCCCAGTGCCGCGAACCGTCAGGGTCCGCCACGTCGGGCTCAAAGAGCGCCGCATTGTTGACAAGCACGTTGATCGGACCAAGTTCCTGGACAAGGGAAGGGATGAGTTTCTCCGTCATCTTCGCATTTGTGAGATCGATTTCCGCAAGGCATGCCTGCTGCCCGAGTTTCTGAATTTCTTCCGCCAGCTTTTTCGCCTCAGTCTCCGAACTGCGATAATGGATGACGATGTCCCATCCATGCGCAGCCAGTTCCAGCGCGATAACGCGTCCGATACGTTTTGACGCTCCGGTGACAAGAGCCCACTTTGCCATTATCTCGACCTCACGAGTTCAACGCCAATGTTTATATCGTTATCGTGAATTAATTTTTTTCGATCAGTCATCCTTGTCCTTTTTCATCTGTCTGGCCTTCGGAATCCCGACAAGCGCCGAAAGAACGCCGTGCCACGTCCGAATTTCCTGTTCCGTCATTTCGGCGCGTTGAAGCGTATTGTGCAGGTTCCGAATCATCGTGGGCCGCATTTCTTCGGCTACAAAAAAACCGGCTTCGTCCAGCGCTTTTTCTAGCCTTTTGAAAAAGTTCAGATAATCCTCGCGCGTGGCAGGAATGCTGCTTCCCGTGCGGAGCACGTTGGCGGGCGTCCGGTCCTGCGCCTGAAACCATTCATACCCAACAAGCAAAACCGACTGGGCAAGGTTGAGAGAGGTATGTTCGGGATTGAGCGGAATAGTGATCATGGCATTCGCCATCACGATGTAATCGTTGATAAGTCCCGTCCGTTCTCTGCCGAACATCACGGCGACCTTGCTTCCTGCGGCTGCGCGTTCGATCATGTCCGGAATGGCGGCCTTTGGAGTCATGACCCGATGCGCCATATCGTGTGCCCGGGCAGTTGTCGCGTAGATATAGTTGACGTCTGCAATAGCTTCTTCAAGCGTCGCAAAGATTTTCGCATTTTTCAAAATCTCGTCCGCGCCGCTCGATGCCGCCTCCATGCGCTTTTGATGGACCTCTCCCAAAGGCCACGGGTCGCGGGGATTAACCAAGCGAAGTTCCTTAAGCCCTGTATTCATCATCGCGCGCGCGGTCATGCCGATATTTTCGACAAGCTGCGGTTCGACGAGAAGGATGATAGGAGGCATTGATGTAACTGCAGTCATTTTTTATCTCTTTCGCCCCACAAATTATCTTAAACCGGCATAAAAGCAACTCGATGAAACCATAAACGCTTTTAATTGCAAACGTTTAAAAGTTGCGGAACCGCTTTTCGCTTGTTACAAGCGCGATCGTGTTTATATCCTGGCTTCTTATTCATCATTGAGATTCGCGAAGGGGATTTAATGAGCGAAGCAAATAACGACCCTAATTTATTGGCATTTAGAGAACAGGCGCAAAACTTTTGCGGAAAGGTCTATTATCTTTCAGTAGAAAAGGATGAGCACGCTCTGGGCAGGGACGACAATGATGAACAGCCTTTTGCGATAGAACGTCAGATACTGCAAGGCACGTTTAACACCTTTATGAAGGAGGTCGACATCCACCCGGAAGAATCGGCGGTAGACCTTGTCCAAAAAGCACTGGATGTAAATGAAACGTACAGACGACAGGAAAGCTTGATAAGCCAGTGCGAGGAATTGCGCGAAGAAGGATTAGCTATTCTCAAAGCGCGCGGCAGCGACTACACGCCCGAGCCAATAATTCCTGAACAGCAAGAAGAACCCGCCCACCGTTTATTCAAGCCGAGGGCAACTACTACGCCTTCTGTGCAAGGTTTTGGAACGCCTCACCCCTGAAACCGGATCGTCGCGACTGCTTGCGCTGCGATGCCTTCGCTGCGCCCGGTAAAGCCGAGTTTCTCCGACGTCTTTCCCTTCACATTGACGCGGGCCGGATCGATCTCAAGGAGCTCCGCAAGCCGTTTAACCATCGCTTCGCGGTGGGGGCCGATGCGCGGGGCTTCGCAGATCAGCGTGAGATCGACATTCGAGATAATCCCGCCGCGCTCCGAAACCATCTTAACCGCGTGCCGAACGAAATGCGCGCTGTCCATGCCTTTCCACTGCGGATCGGAAGGCGGAAAATACGTTCCGATGTCTCCTGCGCCCATGGCTCCTAGAAGCGCATCGACGAGCGCATGCAAAGCCACATCCGCGTCTGAGTGCCCCTCGCACCGGAAAGCATGAGGAATCTTCACGCCGCAAAGAATAATCTCGACGCCGGGAACGAGACGGTGCACGTCGAAGCCAGTGCCTGTGCGAATGTCGCCGTAATTCTGCCCGAGCGCGCGCGCTGCGCGGTCGAGGTCTTCTGGGTTCGTGATTTTCATATTATCCGGATTTGATGGAACGAGGGTTACGGGAAGTCCAGCCTTTTCGAAAACGGAGGCGTCGTCGGTCAGCGAGTTGACCCCCGCTGCGTCGCGGTGAGCCTTGAGGATTTCGGCAAAGTGGAACGATTGCGGGGTGTACGCTTGCCAAAGATTGTTGCGGTCAACGGTTGTGACAATCTGATCGCCGTCGCCTTTTTTGAGCGTATCGACGACGCGCTTCGCCGCAATCGCGCCTTTGGATTTATCGAGCGCGTTTCTCACGGCTGTAATGGTTGCGGCGTCAACCAGAGGCCGCGCTCCGTCATGAATCATGACAAGATCGGGCGCGCCGTCCTTTGCCAAAGTTTCGAGCCCAAGCAGAACGCTTTCCTGCCTTTGCGCGCCGCCCGCCACAGGCTCGGGCAGGCCAAGATCTCCCACCGCCGCGTCATAAAGCTCGCGATGCGCCGGATTGATGACGACGCGGACGCCCGTGATATGCGGATGATTGAGAAACGCCAGCACAGAACGGCGCAAGATTGTTTGTCCGGCAAGCGGGCAGTATTGCTTGGGCAAAGATCCCCCGAACCGGGAACCCGATCCCGCGGCAACAATAAGCGCGATGCAAGTAGTCATTCCGACCTCTTAAAAATAAACGCGCCCACAATACCGCCGCGTTCAAGATTTACAAGCATTTACATGTTTTTGCGGCTGCGCAGGTTAAAAATCTTGTTTGTTCTTCTGCTCGAAAAGGTTACAAGGGATTCTATAGAACCCCGAGCGCGCCATGAAGCCCGTCGATCCAGCCGCTATCCAAAAAATCATAGAAGAAGTTGCCGCGGTTGAGATCATGCCGCGTTTCAGGAATTTGGAAAACGGCGATATTCAATTTAAAGGCTGCAACGATCCCGTAACAATCGCCGACAAAGCTGCCGAGGAAGCTCTTATCAAGCGGCTGACCGATGCTTTGCCGGGAAGCACTGTTGTGGGCGAGGAAAGTCATGCCCGCGATCCGGCCATTATTGCGCGTTTTGGCGACGATGCCGATGTTTGGGTCATAGATCCCATCGACGGCACGCGCAATTTTATCGAGGGCCGAAGGGAATTTGGCGTCATGGTCGCGCAGGTTCGCCGCAAGGAGACGGTGGCCGCATGGATTCATGATCCAAATACAGGCCACACACTGTCTGCCGAGCGTGGGGGAGGGGTCTGGTGCGCGGGCAAGAAAATGGTCTTGGCTGGGCGCAATCCCGCCATTCCGAAGCTCATCGTAATTGGCTCTCGTTTGAGAAAAATCCTGTGCGAGCCCGAAATGGCCCCTGTTCTTGGCGCGCTTCCGGCGCTTGCCATTGGTTCTGCCGCCGCTTTTGACTATGCGCGGCTTTTTACGGGCGAAGTGCAGTTCGCGAATAGCGTCGCTCCCCGGGCTTCATGCTTGCTGTATCGGATTTCTAAGCCGTGGGATCACGTTCCGGGACTATTTTTGCACGCCGAAGCATTGGGGTATTCCGCCGATTTCTATGGAATGCCTTACGATGCCCAGAACGGCAAATCCGGCCTTCTTCTAGCTTCAGACAAAGAAACCTGGACGCAGGTCTTTGATACGATCAAACCATCAATTCCGCAGATTAAGGCTGCCGATGCTTGAGAACTGCGTGCCCGAATCAACCGCGACGAGGCCGAATCGGTCTTTTCAGGGGCGGATTTCTGCTGAAAGCCAGTGCAATCGGGGAATATAACCCGATTTTTGAACCGATCTTTGCCTTTTTTACAGATTATAGAGCGAATCAGTCGCTGAAATCCGCGAATCAGCGCAGAAAAGGCTGATTTCTGAGGATAAATCGCGTTATTTATGCGCGTCGTTGCAATATCAAAACAAAAACAGGCTCTTGGAAGCCCATTTTATTTCTCAACATGAGAAATGAGTTGTTTTTGACCCAAAAAAGGGCGTATGGACCGGAACTCTCGGGCGGCGGAGGTGCCGCTCAAAAACGTTATGGACATTCAACCGGTTACACGGTGTTCTTCATCCAAGGTGGGGGTAGAGAGAAAAATGGCCAAGCCGCAGATATTCATTGATGGCGAATCGGGGACCACTGGCCTCGAAATCCGCAAACGTCTTGAGGCCAGGGCAGATATCGAGCTTTTAAGCATCGCGTCCGAAAAACGGAAAGATACGGTTGAACGTAAAAAGCTTCTGAATGGCTGCGACCTCGCGATCCTGTGTCTTCCCGACGACGCGGCGCGCGAAGCCGTTTCTCTTATCGACAATCCCGGCGTTCGCGTTATCGACGCCAGCACCGCCCACCGAACGGCTCAAGGCTGGACCTACGGCTTTCCCGAAATGACGAAGGATCAAACAGAAAAAATCCGGTCGTCCAAGCGCGTCGCCAATCCCGGCTGTTATCCCACCGGAGCCATCGGCCTCATCCGTCCTTTGGTCGATGCGGGCATCATTCCCTCCGATTATGGAATAACCGTTAGCGCGATGTCGGGATACTCGGGTGGTGGCAAGGAAATGATCGCTTTATGCCAGAGCGGAGAAAAGAACGAGCGCGCCTCGTCCTACTGCCTTTACGGCATCGACCAGCGCCACAAGCACTTGCCGGAAATGCGTGTTCACGGGGGGCTTACGCAGGACCCGATTTTTCTCCCCGCATATAGTTGCGACATCTACCGGGGAATGCTTGTCACCATCGCGCTTCGTCTGGACGAACTTAACAGGCTGACGGGGAAAAATGCCGATGCCAAAGCTATTCATGCGGCTCTGGACGAACGCTATGCGGGCCAAAAGTATGTTAAGGTCGAACCGCTTCAAACAAAGCTCGAAAAAGGCTATGTTTTGACGCCATTGCCGCAAAACGAAACGAACAACCTGCAATTGCGCGTGATCGCGAACGAAGAAAAGCGGATAGTGATTTTAACGGCCTGCCTCGATAACCTCGGCAAGGGAGCCTCGGGAGCCGCCGTGCAGAATGCCGAAATCATGCTTGGTCTGGGCCGAAAGTGATTTCTGGGGAGTTGGAAGAATCCATGAGTACACAAAGACAGCTCCGTGTTGGCGAAGAAATTCGCCACGCCCTCGCGCAACTCCTGATGCGAGGGGATGTGCCATGGCCGAAGGGCTTGCGTCCTTCAGCCATCACGGTCACTGAAGTTCGTATAAGCCCCGATTTGAAAAACGCGACAGTCTACATTATGCCGCTGGGGGGCGAAAAGCTTGCCGAAACGGTGAAGGCAATGAATGAAGGCGTCGGCTTTTTTCGTTTTGCCGTCGGAAAAGCGGTGAAGCTGCGCTACGTGCCTACGCTTAAATTTGTTGCCGACGAAAGTTTCGACGCCGCCAGTCGCATCGAGAAAATCCTTCTTGACCCCCAGGTCGCTAGAGACCTTAAGCCGAAGGACTGAGGCATCCCACAATTTCAACAATCGCTGCAAACGCCATGTAACTCGATGGCGTGGTGCTTAAGCATATGACCGTTTTTCTTCGCGGTTTTGACAAGCCGTTCCGCCAGTGCGTCATCATGGACTTCGCGAACTTGGCCGCATTTGTCGCAGACCATTATAAGATGGCTATGTTCCGGAGCGCCATTCAGGCAAAGCTCGAACGCATTTTTGCTTTCCAGTTTAAGAACGACCCCGGCTTCGATCAGAAACTCAAGAGTGCGATAAAGGCTGATAGCCGAAAGTTTTGTGGAGCGTTTTTTGTTCGCTGCCTCAAGGATCTGGTAAGCCGTTTTGGGTTTGCCCAACTCAGCCATTTTGAGAACGATCTCGCGCCGCACGCCCGTCATTCTGCCACCAGATTTGCGAAGGTAGCGATCGACTTTTTTTAGGATATCCGCCGTTGTGCTCTGTTCGAGATGAGACTGCACCTATGCCTCCATCTTTGTTTTTGCATAATGACAGCATGTTATGGAAGGGACATTTCGCAATAACCGCTCTCGATTTTTTAGTAACACCATCTCCCACAACAATCCACGTCATCCCCGCGAAGGCGGGGATCCCATTTTTTTCTATTAAAGAATTATTGCGAACTCGAAGCCAAAGAAAATCAGAAACCTGTAATCAATTACCATTCAGAGCCATGGCCTCCTTGAACAAGGCGACATTATGCCGAACCATATCGACATAAGTCGCGGCGGGCCCGCCCGCCTTTGAAAGCGCATCCGAATACACGGGCTCCCCGGCGCTCGCCCCCGCATCCTTGGCAAGCTGGCGTATAAGCTTGGAACTGGCCATGTTTTCGAAAAAAACGCGCTTTACTTTTTCCGCTTTCATCTGCTCGACCAGTTTGGCGACCTGAAAGGCCGTTGGCTCGATCTCGGTACTGATCCCTTGCGGCGCTATAAAATCAACGCCGTATGCCGCGCCGAAATATCCGAAGGCGTCATGGCTGGTGATAATCTTCCGCTTTTCAACGGGAACGGAAGAAATCTCCGCCTTCACCCACTCGTCAAGTTTTCTAAGCTCCTCGTCGTAGGCACTGGCTCTTGCCTGAAAAAATTTTGCTTGGGCGGGCCGAGCTTTCGAGAGCGCGTCCATAATATTCCGCACATAAATGCGAACATTGGCAACGTTCTGCCACGCATGAGGATCGACGGCTTTTTCGTCGCCTCCAGAGCCTGCGCGGCGCGCAACAACGCCTTGGCTCGCGAGCGCCACGCGTCCCTTGAACCGGGACGCTGAAGCAAGCCGGTCCGCCCAGCCGTCCAGTCCCAACCCGTTTTCGACCATAACATCCGCCCTGGAAAGCGCCTCCGAATCCGCGGGAGTAGCCCTGAACGTATGCGTATCGGAATCCGGCCCGACAAGCGTTTTGACATTTACAAGATCTCCGCCGATCTGCTTCGTCAGATCTCCGAGAACGCTAAAGGTCGCAACGGCCTCGACGGGTTTTTCCTGCGCCGCTGCATGAAAAGGCATGCCCGAAAGGATCAAAAGAAGTGCCAGAATTTTTTTCATTGAGCTTCCTCTCCGCTAGGGACAAAATGAAATTGTTACTTTATAACATTAGTGTTAGGTAGTAACGATAAGAATGTCAACCGCGACGGCGGATGTAGAAAAATGTTTAATTTATCATTGGTCAAACGGCTGGGGCTCGCGACCGGACTATCGGTCATCTTAATCGCGCTGGTCCGCGCCGTTATCGGGTGAGTCCATGTCCGAACCTTTTATCGACGTACGCAATCTTTCAGTCAGCTACGGCAACAGGCGCGCGCTGCAAAACGTGACGGGTGCCTTTCGCGAAGGCTCGCTCATCGCCGTGGCGGGCCCTAACGGCTCGGGCAAAAGCACACTTCTAAAGGCGCTTGCAGGGGTCATCCGCCCGACGTCCGGCGAGATTGTCTTTCGGCAGGGGAAAAGGCCGCACATGGCATACCTTCCGCAGGTCGCTCATATCCAGCGCGATTTTCCCATTTCCGTCGAAGAGGTCGTCCTTACCGGCTTTTATGCCGAGCTTGGAGAAACCCGCGGCGTTCAAGAAAGCCAGCGCGCGGCGGCCCGCAAAGCCCTTAGCGACGTAGGCCTCGCTGGCTATGAAGCTCGCCCCATCAAAGAGCTATCGGGCGGAGAATTTCAGCGGATGCTTTTTGCGCGCGTGATCGTCCAGAATGCGCCCGTTATTCTTCTTGATGAGCCTTTCACCGCCGTTGACGCGGAAACCACCGCGCGCCTTATCCGATTGCTTATCAAATGGCACGAAGAGGGCAGGACAGTCATCTGCATCCTTCACGACCTGCTGCTGATCCGGAAATATTTTCCGGAATCCATGGTTCTGCATGGGAAATGCCTTGGCATCGGGCACACGCACCGGCTGTTTGAGCAAAACCTGTTTTCGTTCGACCTCGACATGGCCGAACTGCAACCCGTCAACGAAAATCCCGATCATCCCCATGAACATTGAACAAATTTTGATCGACCCTTTCGCCGAATTCTCTTTCCTCCGGCGAGCGCTCGCAGCATGTGTCGTGCTTTCGTTCGGAGGCGCGCCGTTGGGCTTCTTCATGAACCAGCGCCGCATGGCGCTAGTTTCCGACGCCATGAGCCACGCCATCCTTCCCGGCGTTGCGATCGCTTTCCTCATCTCGGGCTTCGGCGTTTGGCCCCTCACGATAGGCGGCCTCACGGCGGGCATTCTCATCTCCCTTTTTTCGATCTTCCTCAGCCGCCACACGCAAATCAAGGAAGACGCCGTGTTTACGCTGCTTTTTCTTCTTTCCCTGACATCGGGCATCGTCCTGTTGTCGCTTAAGGGCAGTAACATCGACCTCCTGCACATGCTTTTCGGAGATATCCTCGCCATAGGCGACGACGGCTTGATCTTCATCGCGGGCGTAACGGTCATAACTTTATACGCGCTTGCTTTTATCTACCGGGGATTGGTTCTCGATTGCTTCGACCCCGACTTTCTCCAAGCTTCGGGCCGCGGAAAAGGAACGCGTCAAATCTTCCTCGTCCTTTTCGTCATTAACCTCGTTGCGGCGTTTCAAGCCTTGGGAACTTTAATGGCTCTAGGCTTGATGCTTCTGCCCGCCATCGCGTCCGGTTTTTGGACGAGCCGCGTGAATATCGCAATCCTGTTAAGCGTCATAACGGCAGTTTTTTCGTCATATATAGGGCTGTTAATCTCCTACCATACAAATACGCCGTCCGGACCGGTTGTGGTCCTGGTGTG